>JAPOVX010000376.1 GCA_026707935.1 Paracoccaceae bacterium | reverse complement strand
TGCGCGATGTCAATGAAATCAATGCCCACGGATTCGGTCCTTCCGGGTCAGCGCATGAAAACACCGGTTCAGCACCGGCGTCCGTGCCCATCCATAAACATGAAATGCGCGGACTGTGGCGGTCAGATCCGTGTCTGACCGCCACAAGGTCGTCTACTGCGTGGCGCGAGGATCGTGAATCACGGCCCACTTGCCTTCGGTAGCTTGCACGAAGACGTATGGCTTGAGCGCTTCGCCTTCGTCCTGCACCCGCTGCACTTCACCGATCAGTCCTTCGGTCATCTCCAGCATCTCAAGACCATCACGAATTTTCCGGCGATCAGCTTCGAGCGTCTCGGGCGTGTTGCCAACACCGACGCTCTCGATCACCCGCTTGATGATCATGACATTCTCCCAAGCGGCTGCGCTGTGCAGATCGGCGTCGCCGCCGTTTTCGTTCGCGAGCATCGCGACCTTTTCCGCGGCCGGAGTGATCGGTGCGAAACTAGTCGGGATGATCATGCCTTCCGCCGCCTCGGGACAACCCTTCATGACTTCGGCACTGGACGAACTCGTGAGTCCGATCATGAGCTTGGGCTCGGCACGGCGCCTCTGCAGTTCCTTGAGCATTCCGCAGGTTGTGAAGGGATGGGACGAGATTATGTAGATATCCGCACCAGACTTCTTGAACGCGCGTGCCTGGACCGAAAAGTTGGTGTCCGCCATCAGCCAGTTGGAAGAATTGGCCAGGACTTCCGTGTGGCCTGCGCCAAGGTCGCCGGTGACCTCCCCGAGGTCGCCTGTCGCCCAATCAAAGCCGTGGCGTTTCGAAGCCTGCACGATGACCTTGGAGTAGGTGCCATTGGAGTGGCCCTGGTCGGTCTCCGTTCCGCCATAGATGGTCTTCAGGTCCGGGTAGGTTTTCGCCACCCAGGCGAAGAGCTTGTCATACATGTCCGGTTCGTTCGGCGTGTTGCGAAAAGTCCATTGGCTGATCTTGGCCAACCCGTTGCGCACCGCCGTATCGGTCAGGATCGGGAATTGCAGGCCCGTGTCCGTGTCATCTCCGACCGTTTTCTGGAAGATGCCGAACATCGCCGCCGCGGCACCGGAACAGGTCGGGCCGATGCCGATCAGCGCCGAAGTTTCCGAGGCGACTTTGCGCGCAACTGAAATCGCCTGCTCGGCATTGCACGCAGAGTCGTAGTAGATGTACTCGAGCCCGGCCTTGCTTCCGTCGGCCAGCATGATTCCGCCGGAATCGTTGACCTCCTTCACGGCGGCCTTGAGAACGGCCTCGGAATTCACGCCGAACGACCGCAACGGCCCCGACTTGGCACCCCAGCCCGCAATGAGAACGGTCTCTTCGGCGAGGGACGGCGAGACCAGTGCCGAAAGGGCCGCAGCCATGACGGCAGGTCTCAGAATAAGTTTCAGGTTGATCATTTTCGCCTCCTTTTCAGGTCATTGTTCCTGGTAAATCCTTCATCCGGGTTCGCGTTCCACCCCCCGGCTGGAGGAGGGATCAGGATATCCCTTGTCGTCTGTCCTTCTCATTGACAAGACAGACCATTTCTTCCCGTGCCGGTGCCAGTCGTCGTGCACCAACCGGTGGACATGGCCGATCCCGAAAGAACTGCAGGCTGATGTCATTGGTCTGACCGCCACCGATCCGAGCCTTTGGTGCGGGTGATGTGTCCTTGCCCCAAGCGCCCATGCATCATCAGTTTCCAATCAATCCGAGAGAATCACGATCTCCACACTGGGACAGGCGCTTTCGGCCTCCGGTATGCCGGTGACACGTCGGCGCCTTGTCATCCCACGGCGCTCCAGATTCCCCCGGTGCGTACAAGAAACGTACAGTTTCCCCGGAACTGCATCCAAGCCCGATCGTTCGCCCGATTCCATGAATTCCGGCCGCCCGGTGCCACCACGTTCCAACGACCCGTACATTGTCGTTTCAAGGCCTCCATTTGACCGGCAGACTTCGAATCGCCATTGGTTCTTGCCCGTCAGCAGGACCGACACTTGACAGTTTTCATGTATTTCATTATTTGTCAAGCAAATCAATGAATATTGCAATGATCCTTGTTTTGCACTGCACAAAGAGGTGAATTGCATGAAGTTTGCGTGTTTTCCTACATGGGAGAACGCACGTGTCGCTTAGAACGGAAAGGGGCCGATCCATCCGACGCCTCATTTGGGTCCAAGGAAAACATGGAATTGAAATACGAACCCGTCGTGACGCAGAGCGTTGCCAACCAGATTGCGGAGCAAATCCGGCGTGCCATCACCGACGGCACCCTGAAAGCCGATGACAAGCTGCCAACGGAAGCGGAACTTGCCCGTCAGTTCGATGTTTCCCGTCCGACCATACGCGAAGCCCTGAAACGCCTCGCCGCAAAGAGCCTCATCCGCTCCCGGCGCGGTCCTGCCGGTGGTACCTTCGTGCAGGCACCAAGTGCGGAAGACATGTCACAGGACCTGATGTCTTCCGTCGCCCTCATGGTCAGCCTGGGCGTTTTCGACCTGACGGAAATCGCCGAGGCGCGCCACGAGCTCGAACTGGTATGCGTTCGTCTTGCGGTCAAACGCAGGGGTGGCGATGAACTGGACCGCATGGCGGCAGAGATCGAGCTGCAGAAGGACAAAGCGCAATCGGACGAGGAGTTTTGCGCATCGGATGTCCGCTTTCATCGTGCCCTCGTCGACGCGACGCACAATCCGGTCATGCAGTTCCAGATGTTTACAGTGATCGAGGCTCTGCAGCCTGTCGAGAACATGGTGATCTTTCGATTTCGGGAGCGGGAGAAGATCATCGAGCAGCATGAGAAGATCTGGCGTGCGCTTCGCGACCAGGACCTTCCGGAGGCCGAAGATGCCATTGATGAGCAGATGGTCTACCTGCGCGAGAGTTTCGCACAGGCACAGGAATGGCGTCGTAATCGCGATTCGGTGAAGGGCCCAGGCTAACGATGTGACGTGCCGGGTCTCCCGGATTTCAGTGACGCCATGCTCACCGAGTCGGACAATCTGCGCCGCGGGAATCGGGGGCCACGGCGGTTTCCGATTTCCGGATCTGGCAGCGGGTTATCGACAGACCTCGCGGCGGTTTCCGACTTCAATTGCGAGCACGAAGTGGTCCTCGTCACGCATTTTGGCAAAAGCGGCAACTTTCCGGGAATGGGTGTACCCTAGGGCTGTGTTCCTGTCCCTGGGGCGTGAAGTACTCTCCCGTACCTTCAGAGGTTCTGATCCTTTCATCTGGCGCTGTACGAAAGAGGGCATTTGCCAGGTTTGTGCTGAAATACACGCAATCGGCCGCGCGGCCTTGGTTCTGCGGGATCGATTTTGATGTCACCGTAGGGGATGACGTTTTTCCATCCGAACAAGATGACGTGTCGAAGCAAGTCATGATCGAACGGATAATTCGGCGTGGCGGTCATTCTCAAGGATTCCCTGGCCTGCCAATAGATTATGCAAGCGATGATGAGTGCGAGACAGGAACAGTTTTTTTCGGTCGTAGACTTCACGGCCGCCGATACGGCCTGTTTTCCTGCAATGGACAGTACGTGCCACCAATTGGCGTATTTCAACTTTCAGCACGCCCCGGCGAACCCTGACCATCCGAGCGGTCCCCAATCCTTTGCCTCCTCGCAAGGAATCACCCGATCGTTCTTTCCCGTTCCGATGAAACAGAGGAGAATCTCGTCTATACCGCTTCCGGAGGACAGAACCTCCGAATGGACAATCATGGCCCGATTGTTGGCGAACACCCCGCCGTCGACGAGTAGGCGCCGGTTGTCCTCCTTACCCTCCCATTGCGTCCCGTCCAGCAGGAAGGCTTCGAAGTAGGTAGGTCGGCGATGCTGAAGTCGTGCGTGCAACATGGCGGAGGTGGTTGATGCGCACTATTTCTCCGGCCCAGGCCTTGCTTGTCTTGAACAGGAAGGACGCGCGCCTTTTTGATATCGCAGGACGTCACGACGATGTCGGGCACCGTGTTCTTGAATCCCGTATCCCTCAACATTTCATACAAGATGCCCACCAGCAGTGCGGCGCTGTGTTTTTTCCGATAGTCCTCCATGGCTCGTCACGCCCTTCCACAGGGGCCGGTCGAAGATTTCGGGCCCGCTTTCGGAATGGAGTTGGGCCATTTCCTCGGGAGGGCAGGGGCTTCCGCACTGTTTGTTCATCGATCGCGCGAGGCGCGCCGCCTTGATGCCGCCCGTCGACTTGCCGACGACCAGGTCGAAGAATTCACAACACCGGGCGTTCGGTCGGCGCCGGGTGCCAACACCCCGGATTGAGGATGAGAAGTAAACGGGCCACTCGCCATGGTCCGACTGAATCCCTGCCTTGGCCGGCCAGCGGTGAAAGCCCCATCGGCCCGAGTGGCAAGGGGTTAGGGTATGTCAGGAAACGATCGATCCGTTTGTTCGACGTTTCGAGAGCCTCTGTC
>JAPOVX010000069.1 GCA_026707935.1 Paracoccaceae bacterium | reverse complement strand
GGCAGCCTCACAGACGACGTCACCTGCCGCCCTGCCCGCCAGGTCTCGGACCGTTTCGACGTCAAGACCCAGGATTGCCGCCATTGCCCCGTCTCCCGCCCGTACCGCTTCCTGCATTGCCGTTCCCCGGATGCGCAGGAGCCGCGCCGTCTCGCCAAGGCCCAAGACCTTCGCCGCGCACAGGGCCGAATATTCTCCAAGCGAATGACCGGCGACGCAACCGGGAACGGCTTTCGGCAATCCCTCCGTCCTGATTGCGGCCAGGATCGCCATCGACGTCGCCATGAGAGCCGGCTGTGCATTGGCTGTGAGGGTCAGGTCTTCAAATTTGCCATCCCAGATCAGTTCCGACAGCTTCTCACCAAGTGCATCATCAACCTCGTCAAACACTGCCCTTGCTTCCGGCCATGACTCTGCGACGGCCTTTCCCATACCGATTCTCTGCGAACCCTGGCCGGGGAAAACGAATGCCGTGCCGGTCTCTATTGGCTGCATCGATCACTCCCGGACTGGCGGAACTCGGTAAAGTCAAGCTGGCGCTTATACCGACCTCGTGCATGCGTCCAGCCCTTGCAACCTGATCATGGAAAGTGTACAGGAGCGCTCCTTTCGCAACAATGAAACGAAACGACCCTTTCGTTGCGCGTCTGATAAGGCCAGGGTCGTAGACATTAGATTATGGATCGGATCACGGAATGGCGCTCTACGAGCATGTATTCATTGCACGTCAGGACCTGTCGCACGCGCAGGCCGAAGGACTGATGGAACAGTTCGGCAACATCCTGGAATCCAATGGCGGTTCACTGGTTCACCAAGAGTATTGGGGACTCAAGACACTTGCCTACAGGATCAACAAGAATCGCAAGGGCCATTACGGCTTTTTCCGCTCGGACGCACCTGCGCCCGCCGTCGTCGAAATGGAACGCCAAATGCGCTTTCACGAGGATGTCCTGCGCGTCCTGACCACCAGGGTCGACACGCACGACGAAGGACCCTCGATCATGATGAAGTTCAAGTCATCGGGCAAAGGCCATTCCGGCCACAGGAACTGAGGCCGGGCCACCTAGGAGAACTGAAAATGGCAGCCAGATCGTTTTTCCGCCGCCGCAAATCCTGTCCCTTCTCCGGAGAGAACGCTCCCCGGATCGATTACAAGGATGTCAAGCTGCTGCAGCGTTACGTATCCGAACGCGGAAAGATCGTTCCATCAAGAATAACCGCGGTCTCTTCGAGCAAGCAGCGCGAGCTTGCCCGCGCCATTAAGCGGGCTCGATTCCTCGCGTTGTTGCCCTATACGATCAAGTAGGAGTTCCCTCCATGGATGTCATCTTGCTCGAAAGGGTTCCGAAACTTGGACAAATGGGAGACGTGGTCTCCGTCAAGAAGGGATTTGCGCGAAACTTCCTTCTGCCATTGGGAAAAGCGCTCAGGGCGACCGATTCCAACATCCGGTATTTCGAATCCGAACGCGCGCGAATTGAAGCCAGAAATCTGGATGCCATCAAGGAAGCCCGGAACGTCGCCGAAAAGCTGGATCAGCGGCAATTCGTCGTTATTCGTTCTGCATCCGATACCGGTTCGCTCTACGGGTCGGTAACGAGCCGGAACGTTGCGGAAGTCGCAGTCGGCGCCGGCGTTGAAGTCGATCGAAGGCAGTGTGTTCTTGACCGGCCGATCAAGGAACTCGGCATGCACGAAGTCTCCGTCGTTCTGCATCCCGACGTGAGCTGTACAATCGTCCTGAACGTTGCACGGTCCGAAGAAGAGGCGGACCTTCAGGCAACCGGAAAGGATATTCTAGAGATCGAATCAGAAGCGGAACTTGAAGCGGATGCGGAGATATCTGACCAGCTGGCCGAGGCCGGCGCCGCGGTGGACGAAGATTCTCCTGACGCAGAGAACGAATGACGGGCGCTCCGGCCCGGGATTTCGCCCGAAATTTCGTCGACCTGTGGATCACCGGCTGTTCTTGCGGACAGGAATTCCTGCCCGGTCCGGAATGTGCTTGATTCGACCGACCCCTGATTTGATAATCGTTCGGACAACGCCCGTGCGGTGAGCGTGATGAAACCGCTTCGTCAGGGAGACGGTCTTGAAGGTCAGCCAATCCAGGTCAGAAAGTCTCAATGTCCTCGGCGAGCAACTGAAACCGTGTTCGTTCGACCCTCTCACCGGGTTTTACCGGGACGGATGCTGCAACACCGGTTCAGACGACCACGGGCGACACACGGTTTGCTGTATTGTCACCGACGAGTTTCTGGAGTTCAGCAGGCAACGCGGTAACGACCTGAGCACTCCGCGGCCGGAGTTCGGTTTTCCCGGCTTGAATGCCGACGACCGTTGGTGCCTGTGTGCCGAGCGATGGCTGGAGGCCTACCTGGTGGACAGGGCCCCGAGGGTCGTACTGGAGAGCACCCATTCGGAAACACTGTCTGTCGTCCCGTTCCGGGTCCTGAAACAATTCGCCATCGACATGAACTGACGGGAGGCCCGGCCCCGGTTTGCGGGTGATCGGTCCAGTCCCGGAATTGACCTTGCGTACACAGCGAATCTGGCAATAACGATTGCAACGCTCATTGTTCAGGATTAGCGTCTCGCGGACCAGTGCGGACGAGAGTATCGCCGCAATCTGCGATCGAGGCCCGGGCACGACAAGTCCGGACTGCCACCAGAAAGAACGAACGGAGTGCCAAGATGGACTCGCCGGTGTACACGAACGACATTGAAGAGGTGATCGAGAACGATCGCGCACATGTCTGGCATCACTTGACCCAGCACAAGCCCTTCGAAACCGTCGACCCGCGGATCATTGTCGAAGGCAAGGGCCTGCGCGTGTGGGACGCACGCGGGAAGGAATTCATCGATGCCCTGTCGGGAGGCGTCTGGACCGTGAACGTCGGATACGGCCGTACACGAATCGCGGACGCGATCAGGGAACAGCTGGTCAAACTCAACTACTTTGCGAACTCAGCCGGGTCCATTCCGGGGGCGATCTTCGCCCGAAACCTGATCGAACGGATGCCCGGCATGAGTCGGGTGTATTTCCAGAATTCCGGTTCGGAAGCCAATGAGAAGGCTTTCAAGATTGTCCGCCAAATTGCCCACAAACGCTACGGCGGGAAAAAAAACCGCATTCTCTATCGGGAACGTGATTACCACGGAACGACGATTTCGGCTCTTTCGGCATGCGGACAACCGCAGCGGTACGAGCAGTACGGACCCTTCACTCCCGGTTTCATCGAGGTTCCCCACTGTCTTGAGTACCGAAGCCAGTGGGGACCGTGCGAGGATTACGGTGTTCGTGCAGCGAAGGCGATCGAGGAGATCATCGTTCGCGAGGGGCCCGACACGATCGGTGCCATATGCCTTGAACCGGTCACCGCGGGAGGGGGCGTGATTCCGCCGCCTGAAGGATATTGGGAAACGGTCCAGGACATCTGCAAGACATACGACATCCTCATTCATATCGATGAAGTCGTTTGCGGGCTTGGACGAACTGGCACCTGGTTCGGCTACCAGCAATACGGGATCAAGCCGGACATGGTCACGATGGCAAAGGGAGTTGCTTCCGGATACGCCGCCATCGCCTGCCTGGTCACGACCGAAGAGGTCTTCGAACAGTTCAAGTCAGACCCCGACGACCCGCTCGACTACTTCCGGGACATCTCCACGTTCGGCGGATGCACCGCCGGACCGGCGGCGGCAATCGAAAACATGGCAATCATCGAAGAGGAAGGATTGCTCGAGAACACGGAAATAATGGGCATCTATCTCGCCGAGGCGTTGAGCGAACTCCAGGGCCGGCATCCGGCCATCGGAGATGTCAGGGGCAAAGGGCTGTTCTACGGCATCGAACTGGTCGAGGATCGAACAACCCGTGTTCCGGTGAAGGAATCCCTGGCACAGGCAGTCGTCGCTGATTGCATGGAACAGGGCGTCATCGTCGGGGTCACCAATCGCAGTTTGCCGGGATTCAACAACACGTTATGCCTGAGTCCCGCGCTTATCGCGACCCGCGACGATCTCGACCAGATCGTCGGGGCGATCGACTCGGCGCTGGGCCGCGTCTTCGAGTGAGCGTGGTCTCCGGGTTCACGTAGCCGGCGTCAGAATCTCGCGCGGCAAACCAATGCAAAGCACTTCCGACCCCCTGGTCATATTCATGCCGTCAGGAAAAAGGGGGCGGTTTCCGGTCTCAACCCCTGTACTGACGGCGGCGAGGCGCCTTGGTGTTGACCTCGACAGTGTTTGCGGTGGACGGGGAATCTGCTCACGGTGCCAGGTCACTCCCGCCTATGGCTCGTTTCCGAAGCACGGCGTGACGGTTAATGACGACGCGCTTTCCGAATGGAACAATGTCGAGGAGAGATACCGGTCGAAGCGAGGGCTGTTGCCCGGCAGACGCCTGGGTTGTCAGGCCAGAATCGAGGCCGACGTCGTCATCGACGTGCCGCCCGAATCCCAGGTTCACCGCCAGGTCGTCCGGAAGCGG
>JAPOVX010000161.1 GCA_026707935.1 Paracoccaceae bacterium | reverse complement strand
GAGATAGGTCAGACCGTTACCGAAATCGCGAAGGAGACCAGGGAATCGCTCGGCGAACTTCGAACCAGGCTCAAGACCATGGACAGGGCCCAGGAAACCATTACGGGCCTTTCCAATGACATTCTGTCATTGCAGGACATTCTTTCGAACAAGCAAACGCGGGGCTTGTTCGGCGAAATCCAGTTGCAGGCCATCGTCTCGAGAGCCTTGCCGTCCGACGCGTATGGCATGCAGCAGACGCTTTCGAACGGTCGGCGGGCCGATTGCATCGTCCGCATGCCCGACCCGCCCGGCGATATCGTCATCGACAGCAAGTTTCCGCTCGAGGCCTACGAAACGCTCCGCAATGCGGAAAACGATGACCAGCGGAAGTCGGCGGCCCGACTCATGCGGGCTTCGATCCGCAAGCACATTTCGGACATCGCGGAAAAGTACATCCTTGCAGGCGAGACGGCGGACGGCGCGATCATGTTCCTGCCGTCCGAGGCCGTCTATGCCGAATTGCATGCGAACTATTCCGACATCATCCGCGAAGGATTCCGGAAGCGGGTCTGGATCGTTTCGCCCACGACATGCATGGCGACACTGAACACGCTCCGGGCAATCCTGAAGGACGTTCGGTTGAAGGAACAGGCATCTCAACTCCGCGGAATCACCGGCCTGCTGATCGAGAACGTCGACCGGCTTTCAGATCGGGTCGAAAATCTCGAGCGCCATCTCGGCCAGGCGGCGAGGGATGTCGATCAGATCAGGGTTTCAACGGGAAAGCTCAAACGCCAGGCGGGCCTGATCGACGAGTTCGATTTCGATGAACTCGAACCGCCGCCGCCGGTCGATCCGCCTCCGGGCGCGACCTGAATTCGGAAAGGGGACATTCCGCCGTCATCACCTGTCGCTGCCGGCCACGGTCGCTGCTTTCAGAAAAGCGATCAGGTCGTCCCGGTCCTGTTTCCGCGCGATGCGCTGCATGGGCATCTTGGTTCCCGGAACGAACACATCGGGGCCAAGCTCGAACAGTGAACCGATCGTTTCCTCCGACCAGATGATTCCTCCCGACTCGAGCACCTCTGTGTAGTTGTATCCGTCGACGGCGCCGGCCTCGCGTCCAAAGACCCCGGCAAGAGTCGGCCCGGCCCTCCGCGCGCCGCCGCCGGTCAATGTGTGGCAAATCGAGCACTTCCGGTTGAATTGCCGCTCACCGTTGTTCATTTGCTCCGGGTCAATCAGGAACGTCCGCTCGCCTTCCGCCATGAGTTCGATCTGGTCGGCCGAATCGAGTGGCCAGGCAAACATGGCGTCGTCGATCCCTCCAGCGTAGATGCTCCTGCCGTCGGGCGAGAATTCGAGCGCCCAAACGGGACCGCGCTTGGCAGCCCGAAAGTCCTTGGCGATCGTCCAATCGGCCGTGTCCACGACCATGATGAAGCCATCGCCATCGCCGACGGCGAGCCGGCTCCGGTCGGGAGACAGCGCCATCGCCAGGATTGGCCGCCGATCCAGAGTCAGGTCGGCCATGACTTCGGCCGTGTCGAGATCGATGACCCTGGTTCCGCCATCCACGGCGCCGTATGCCAGCCAACCCTCGGTCTCGTTGACGATCAACATGTTGATTCCGAATCCGTGCTGGGTCATTTTTCGAATGACTGTTCCGGCTCGTACGTTCCACTGTCGAATTCGACCGTCCCGGGACGCCGAATAGACCGTGGCGCCGTCAGCGGAAAACGCGACATCGTTCACCGCTATGCCGGAGTCCGCCAGGAATCTCGGAGGAGAGGTCCCGTCGAGGCTCCAGATTCCGATCGTGCCATCCCAGCTTGCCGATGCGACGTTCTGTCCATCCGGCGACACGTCAAGCCCCATGATCTTGCCGCGATGGCCGGAGAGTCTCTGGGATGTGCCCGACTTGAGATCCCAGATTCTCAGTTCCGTGTCGTCGCCGCCGGAAACTGCGGTTTGCGCATCAATGTACTTGACGACGTTGACGGCAGCGTTGTGACCCTCGAGCCACCTGGGCCCGGAATCGATCCAGGAACCGACGGAATAGTCGAAACTGGCAGTGAGAATCGCATCGCTGTCCGAAGCGACATCAATCCCCTTGACTGGCCCGCCGTGCCCGGAGAGCTTGAAGAACTCGCTTGCCCGCGCCGTCGTGTTCCCGCCTTCATGGAGCGGGAAAAACAGCATGGCGGCGGCCGTGAGCATAACACCGACAGAATTTCGTTTGCGAAGTGCGGCAGTCACGGACACTCGGAGCGACTCTTGAATTCCTGACGCATGTTGACGGAAATCAACACTAGGTCGAACCAGCCTACCTGTCAAACTGGTGTCCCCGTTCAGATTTCGCGAGAGCACTCATTGCCATGCAGGCGCAGACCCAAACGGCCGCGGAGATCATGGTTCGCCGAAATTCCTTTTTGGGGCCCGACTGCATTACGTCATTCGGAGTGGCGGCAGGAACCGGCGGAACGTACGCGCCAGCCAAAAAAAACCGACGAGCTCAAGGAGAACGCTACCCGGGCTCGGAGTCGGCACTTCCGAATTTTGTTGATGGCTCTCGATGGCCATACTGAAATGGGGTGGTCAGATGAAAGCAAACAAGGGGATACGGGAGCCTTCCGCAACCATTGTGAGTGGATTCACGAGTGCTGGTCAATGCATCTGGCGATGCATGAATGTGTGACCCGCCCGGCGTGAAATTGTGGACCGATACGGTATTCCCCATCAGGCCTGTTACTACGGCACCAATTGAAGGCGTCGGCCGTCGGGTCGGGAGTTGGAGGGATTTCGCAGAAATGCGATATGGAGCAAGATTCATGTCGAGATGAAATTCTGGAATTTCGAATATGACAAGGTACCGGAAAAACTAAAACCCGGGCATGTGTCAGCATTCTGACAGGGACACACGTAACCGTTCGGAAAGGGTGTGATTGCCAAACATGCAAAAAACCTAATGGACGAACTCACTCCGGAGTTGCACCGCCAGGCCGAGGCGATGCTGGCGGATACAAAGTGCTATCCGTTCATCAGCGGCGTAATCCGCAACCTCTATACCGGTCGTGTTGCCCATTGTTCACTTCCCAAAGGAGCATGCAAAATCCGGGAGCCAGGGAGCTGGCGGAAAAGATGTGCCTGTTCGTCAGATTCGGTGTCTCAAGGTGGGCAGTCGCAGAGATGACGGGCATGCAAACGCGGGCTGGAAAAACAGCCGTCAGCGCGTTCCCGGGAATGCCTGCTTCAGTCTGCGGCACATGTCTTCGTCATCTCGAAACACGGTCATCCATACGCTGAAGAATCCGGTTGCCACGGCGACATCGATCACCCACCTCCACTTGTCCTCAACGTTGGCGCTGTCCCGGATTTCCTTCGCCTTGTCCCATGCTTGGCGCCTCTTGTGACGCCGACGATCCGTATCTGTGACTGGGGCTCCGAGCCCCACGAGATCGAATAGCTCGTTGGCCCTGGAACGTTCATCCGGTTCCAACTCCTCGGCCACCGACACCCGGCCACCGGACCGGTATGTGAATGCGTTGAATGTATCGTCCACGTCAGGCCAGAGATAACCGTTCCGCGATGTGTTTTTGTACAATTTGCGACTGTTGCAATTGACGCATCCAAGCAAGGAATACGACCATTCCGTTTCGAGTTGCTTATTGTGTTTCTTTGGAACCACATGCTCCACATGGAGGTCTCCCTCCCGTTCGCAGTAGCTGCAATATTCACCGATTCTCCCGATGAGCGGAATTTTCGCTTTCCCGTACGGGTCAAAGGAAAGGCGGTTGCCATCATCTCCGGTTGGCCAAGGGCCGCGACAGACCGAACGCATGGTGTTTCCCGACGCGGTTATTCGACCGCGCTGCGACGCAGCTTCAGAAATGCGGCGTATGCCGGATCGTCCATGAAACGCTCTTCGGTCTCGTCCAACTCTTTCTTGGCCTTCACGACTTCCGGATGATCGTCGTCGTCCAAACGGTCGAGGAGTTCGTAGTACCGGTGCGCCGCAGCTTCTTTCTTCTGAAACAGCAGGCTCCGTTGCGGCTTGTCCACACCCATCGTTTCCTCGGCAATCTCCTCGACGCTACGGTGTTCCTTCGGTTCCTCGAGAACGCCCTTGTCGCTGAGATTGACCAGTCCCTGACCTTCAAGCGACTGGACGATGAAGGGTGAGTGCGTCGTTGCCACGAACTGGAGCTCCGGAAAGAGGGAGGTCAGATCGCCGACGATCCTGCGTTGCCAGTTCGGATGCAGGTGAAGATCCAGTTCGTCGATCAGCACGACACCGTTGGTCATTTTCGGTGCATTACCCTTCAAGTGCGGGTTCAACTGTACGCATCTCATCGCGATGTCGGCGGCCAATGCCGTCATGCTTCTCTGCCCATCACTCAGGAAGCCAAAAGGATAGCGGCCTCCGCCCGCGAATTCGAGTACGATGTCATCAAGATCGAAATCGTACAACGCCCGCTCCGTGCCTTCGACGCAACCCTCGACGGATGAATAGACGGCTTTTAGGCTGCTCAGCGGCTTCCTCTCACGAATTCCGATCAACTCCATCTTCTTGACCCACCGGCGCAGAAACACCGATGACGTCGCCGGATCGAGGCAGCCGCGATAGGCTTCGAACCGCGACGCCTTGCCGAGAGGCGAGCGAGTCGCCGAGGTGACCTGTTTGGTCATTCGCGGCTCAATCCACAACCGCCCGGTGTCGTACGACAGGATCAGGGGAAAGGTTGTATCCGGTTCGCTCTCGCGAATCCGCCTGTCGACGCAATCCCGGAGGTCCCGCACACCGATCCGCGTCGTCTTCCCCCAAGCGAAGTCAGTTTGCGATGCCAGAAAAATTCCGTGTCATGAACACTCCCTTCGCAGCGAACTTTGGAAGGCGTTACCGGCTCGAATGTGGAGAATTCGCCGTTTCGTCGGGTTTCCCGCCGCACATATTCCCGCTTGATCGAGGGGGCTTTCATGTCGGGAACACCGAGCAGATAGGCCCCCGCACCGACGCGGAGCGCGTCCAGCACGGCCGTCTTGCCGGCACCGTTGTCGCCCACCAGGATCGTGAACTGGGGATGAAATTCGAAGGTCGTCTCTTCGAATTTCCTGAAATTCCTGACCGTGAGCCGATCGATACGCATGGAGTTTGCCGCCGCGTTACGCCATTCAACCGAGTTCCGTCATCATGGGCCAACGGACGGGAAACCGCCAGTACAATCCCGCAGTTGGACCGAGAGTCCGTTTTCGTGCATGAAGGACGAATGTGGCGGTTTGGAAATCTTGTCTGGCCGTGGCCCTGCCAATACTGAGCTGTCTTGTACCTGTCCGGGCGTCACTCCGGTTTAGATGAATTGACGCGCTGCCGAAACCGTCCCTGTCGAAAGTGGTGGCCACCACCTACCGGCACAGTCTCCTCATTCGTCAATGAAATCGACATCGCTCCAATTCCGAGGGGTGCCTTCCTTCATGAACCGGAAAAGCGATCGCCGCGCAAGGTCGAACCCCCTCAGGAACGCCGCGTCGTCCCTGAACGGGGATGGCTTGCCCGGTCCGCTGTGAACGATATCCGAACGTGCGTCATAGAATGACCGGACGCTTTCTACGATTTTCTTGCGATTGTCCGGGTTCGTCCCCAGAAATCCGGAAACCCTCTCCTCAAGCTTGCGCAATTTACCCCGTCGTGGAAGTGCATACATTCCTTCCAACGCGATCGCTACGTCCATGACCCGGTCATGCTTTGCAAACCGTCCGTTCCGTCCCAGCGCTTCGGCCAGCCGTGCGATATATGGCGTCATATTCTGGAATCGCGGACTCTCGCGGTTGGCGAAAGCTTCCCGCACCTTTCGGAATTCCGCCTGCTTCACCACCGGGCTTTCAGTGAATCCGTCAAAGCCGTCTACTGAAAACTTCTGATATATCCCCGGTCCCCTCGCCTCGAATCCGAAAAGGCGCTCAGCACAACTGTCGATGCAATCCGTAATCGCTGCGAGAGACGGAATCGGCGTACCGTGGCTCACGGCAAGAAGGTCCAGGAACGATCTTGCCTCCGGGAAGAAGAGTGCCGGTGAGTGCCCAACAGGTCCATTGACGCTGCATCTCACCCTGAATTCCGGCCTCCACCGGAACGGCCGGACCACCGCGCCAACCGAACGCCATCCGTGGGCGCCAGCGCCGACCGGGGCGAGATTTCCGACCCACTTCTGGTCCACGTACGGCCTGACTTCCGCAAAGGGAAGGATTACCATGCCGTCTTCGACGTCGATCCTCTCTCGAACCGTCAGCCCGTAGAACAGAAGCATGTCAAAGCCTTCGTCGAGATTGCCCAGAACACGCGCTGCCTCATCGTCTCCGACGGGCGTAAGGAAAGCACCCAGTTCTCTGACGGCAACCCGGAAGCCGTCCCTTGGCATATCCGCCGCCCTGGCCATCAGCCCCGCAATCAGGTCACTGGCCCAGATCGTGCTGTCGGAGCCCGGAACGTGCCGACAGAAATCGTTCTCGCGAATGAGCCGGCCGCTCACTGCGACCCGTTCAAGCATTGGATGGGAAAGCAGTGCGTGGCGCGCTGGATCAAGTGCCGAGCGAAGCGGTGCGAAACTGGCTTCCCTCAGGTGAATTCGGCTGTGGCGGACCTTTGCGAAAACCATACGCAGATCGCCCAAGGGAAATGGCGTCTCATCCCTGCCGTTTTCAATGATGTACTCGCGCGGATAGTCCTGCCAGTACGCTTCAAGATAGGGCGGTAACTCTCTTGCCAATGAGCCGAGCGCCTCCGCAACCCGGTCGATCCAGCTTTCAATGTCGAAAGAATTCCAGATCATTTGCCCTTGCCCATTGTCATCCTGGCAGTGTCTCGCCTTAAACGACTTCTGCAGTATCCGGAATATCGGCCTGTGGACGGGCATTGCCGGACTTTCCGTCCCAGGCCGTGAAGGGTGGCTAAGGCAGTGCCTCCGTTCCCCGGGATGAACGAGATGTCGCCAACCCGGAGTCCGGTGGTCTCCAAGACGCAGGCACCGGTGTTAACGAGGAAGAACAGGATGGAATGTTCGCTTCGGCCCCTTGCTGTTTTCCTGTCGGGGGCAGCGACGAGAGCCTCCGTCTCCTCCCGAGTCAGCCAAGCGACCGGTTTCGGCGTTGCCCGCTCAGAAAGGACTGGAAAAGACACTCAATCAGCGAAAACCTGCAAGGCCATCACACTTTCACCGAACGGTTTCCGACACACCGGGGTATTCACAGAAGACGTCAAACCTTTGACGTTGTTAAAGCAATTCGTTTACTGCCTGTATGGTTCACGATGTCTCCTGACCACCCCGGAATCCGTACATGCGAATTGCACCCAATCGACAAATCGTTGTAGGAGTTCCGGGAATCTCGCCGAATGACGGAAAATTGCGGGGATACAATGCCGGACACCAAGTTCACTCTCGATGGCGTTGCCGTCACTGCCAAGGCCGGCGAAACCATTTGGGAAGTTGCCAAGGGCCAGGGCACGCTGATTCCGCATCTTTGCCACGCAGACCAGCCGGGCTACCGATCCGATGGAAACTGCCGTGCTTGCATGGTCGAAATCGAGGGTGAGCGGACGCTGGCCGCATCGTGCATCAGGACGCCAACGGACGGCATGGTCGTACACACCGCGACCGACCGGGCCGTCAAGACACGCAGGCTGGTTTCGGAACTGCTCCTGGCAGACCAGCCCGAACGCGGGATTGCCCATGACCGGTCGTCCCATTTCTGGGACATGGCCAGTCTCCAGGATATTTCGGAGTCCCGGTTCCCGTCAGTCGAGACAAGCCGCGTTCCGCTGCTCGATGACAGCCATGTGGCGATGAAGGTCAGTCTCGACGCGTGCATACATTGCAACCTGTGCGTACGGGCCTGCCGGGAAGTTCAGGTAAACGACGTTATCGGAATGGCGGGCCGCGGACATGACAGCAAGATCGTGTTCGACATGAACGATCCCATGGGTGCTTCGACATGCGTCGCTTGCGGCGAATGCGTCCAGGCCTGTCCGACTGGCGCCCTGTTGCCTGCCTCCCTGGTCGATGCCAACCAGACCGGCGACAGCCGTGATTATGACCGTGCCGTCGACTCGGTCTGCCCGTACTGCGGTGTCGGTTGCCAGATCAGCCTGAAGGTGAAGGACGAGAAGATCCTCTGGGTCGACGGAGCCCGCGGGCCCGCCAATGAACAGCGCCTTTGCGTAAAGGGACGTTTCGGCTTCGACTTCGTGAACCATGAGCACCGTCTTACCCGTCCTCTCATTCGTCGTCCGGACCGTCCGAAACGTCTTGATGTCGACCCGGCGAATGCCCTGGAGCATTTTCGCGAAGCCAGTTGGGAGGAAGCCCTTGACGCCGCGGCCGGAGGCCTTGCTGGAATTCGGGATGGTCACGGCGGACGGGCGGTTGCCGGTTTCGGATCGGCCAAATGCACGAATGAAGAGGCCTATCTGTTCCAGAAGTTGATCCGGCAGGGATTTGGCCACAACAATGTCGACCACTGTACCCGGCTCTGCCACGCGTCCTCGGTCGCGGCACTGATGGAGAACATCGGCTCCGGTGCGGTTACGGCGACGTTCAACGAGATTGAACACGCCGATGTCGCGATCGTGATCGGCGCCAACCCGGTCGAGAACCACCCGGTCGCGGCGACTTATTTCAAGCAGTTTTCCAAGCGCGGCGGAAAACTGATCGTGATGGACCCTCGAGGCCAGGCCTTGAGGCGCCATGCATCCCACATGCTTCAATTCCGTCCCGGAACGGATGTCTCGATGCTGAACGCGATCATGAACGTGATCGTCGAAGAGGAGATGTACGATCGGCAGTACATCAGCGCCTACACGGAAAACTGGGAAGCCCAAAAGGCTCACCTGTCAGGATTCCCGCCCGAGAAAATGGAGGATATCTGCGGCATCCCGGCAGACACCCTGAGGGATGTTGCCCGGACCTTTGCGCGCGCACGTGCCGCGATGATCTTCTGGGGCATGGGGATATCCCAGCACGTTCACGGTACCGACAATTCCCGTTGCCTGATTTCGCTCGCTCTCATGACCGGCCAGGTCGGTCGCCCCGGTACCGGTCTTCATCCCCTCAGAGGGCAGAACAACGTGCAGGGAGCATCCGACGCCGGGCTGATCCCGATGTTCCTGCCGGATTACCAGAGCGTCACGAACGATGACATCAGGAAGAGTTTCACGAACACCTGGAATTCCCCGGACTTTTCAGACGAGCCGGGTCTGACTGTCGTCGAGATCATGAACGCGGTGCATGCCGGAGACATCCGTGGAATGTACATTCTTGGAGAGAATCCGGCGATGTCCGATCCTGATCTCGAACATGCCCGCGACGCCCTGGCCAAGCTGGATCACCTCGTGGTCCAGGACATCTTCCTGACCGAAACCGCGAATTACGCGGATGTCATTCTTCCGGCTTCAGCCTTCGTGGAAAAATCCGGAACCGTCACCAACACCAATCGCCAGGTCCAGATGGGCCGTCCAGCGGTTGCACCCCCGGGTGAAGCCCGGGAGGACTGGGCGATCATCGTCGACCTGGCCAAGGGACTGGGCCTTCCCTGGAAGCACACGCACCCGTCGGAAGTGTTCGCGGAAATGAAGCAGAACATGCGTTCGCTCGACAACATTACGTGGGACAGGCTCGAGGAGCAGAATGCGGTGACATATCCGACCGAGTCGTTCGACGACCCGGGTCAGCCGATCGTGTTCGGAGACGGATTCCCCCGGCCGGACGGGCGAGGGAAGTTCACCCCGGCCGGAATCGTGCCTCCTGACGATGTCCCTGATGATGATTACCCGATGATCCTTACCACGGGGCGGCAACTCGAACATTGGCACACGGGCTCGATGACGCGGCGGGCGCGGGTTCTCGACGCGATCGAACCGGAAGCCAGCTGCTCGCTGAACCCGAGAACACTCAGGCAACTGGGAATTGCCGCGGGTGAACATGTCAAGATTTCGACCAAGCGAGGATCGATCACGATCATGGCGCGCGAGGACAGGGCAGTTTCCGAAGACATGGTCTTTGTTCCCTTCGCCTATGTCGAAGCGGCTGCCAATGTCCTGACCAACCCGGCGCTCGATCCGTTCGGCAAGATTCCGGAATTCAAGTTCTCGGCGGTCAAAGTAGAGCCAGCAGAGCTTTCGGCGGCTTAATGGCAAATTGCCGCCGTGTAGAGTCTGCGGGCGTGGACATGCGTCCTTTTCCCCGCTCCCGGCCGTGACCGTTCGTTCCGCGATGCGGGCTGCATAGACGGAGACGATAGATTTCGGATTTGCGCTATGTGTGGCGGGGAGGATTCCGTTCATCGTATGGCGACCGTTCGGCCGATCCGACGGAGAGGGGTTTTGTGCGCCGGACGGCGGTCTTCCACGAAGACGTCGATCGGATTGAATTGTCCGGTAAGCGTTGAGTTGCGGGATGAAACAGGATGAGCGGCCTTTCGGTCACCCTCCTCGGCGCGGGAACGCCCCGCCCCAGTCCCGAGCGCGCCAGCGCCTCCTACGTCTTCCGCGCGCTTGATTTTCGCTTCATGATCGATTGCGGTCCGGGGGCGTTCCTGCGCCTTGACCAGGCGGGTACAAGCCCACATGCTGCCAGACGGCGGCGGTGCCCACGGCATTCGTACCCTTCCTGACAGCATGTCAACCATTGTCCGCTCCACCCACACGGTTCCACGCCCGGGCGGCGGGAAAGGGGAGGCCACGATCGAGGTGACGACCCGGCCCGACGCCGGCCAGGAGAAGGTACCGAAACTGCTGTATGGAATCGCGAAGATGTAGCGGAACAACGGAATGTAGGCAGGGCGGGACATCTCCTTCGAGCGTAACCCATTGACAGAAAATGATTTTTCCGACCAACTTTCAAGAACTTCAGCTCAAGGGGAATCCCAATGCCTGACCATGAGCCCCCTCCTCCCATCTCCGGCAAGGTCCCCTGGTCGGAACGTATGACGGCATACGACGACTGACACCGCGAAACCTTCATTTGCCTTCTCGACGCCCACAGCGAAGGCCTGGCACACCGGTGGGCTGGCCAACCCATGTTGGATCGTCACCCCGATCGGGCGTTCTCCCAACCGCAACCGATGGATTTACTTTCAATCGGCCGAGACGTAACCTTTCAATCAGCCGCACTATGAGCTTGCAATCGGCCGCATCCTGATCTTACATTTGGCCGATGTCGAAACCAGTCTTCTATCCCCGGTCCGTCGAGCACCGGCTTGTCGAAGCGCTCGAGGATTCACCGGTCGTGCTGATTCACGGACCCCGTCAGTGCGGCAAGACTACGCTCGCTCAGGTCACCTGCGCGCCGAACTACCTCGCCTGGAGCGGCGATCGGTCGGTGTGGGGACACTCCCGGGAAGATCGGGGTTACAGGTATTTCAGCTTTGACGATCCCGTCACGAGAAACGGCGCCCGTGCGGACCCGATGGGTTTCGTTGCCGACTTGCCGGAGCGCGTCATCCTCGACGAAGTCCAGCGTGTTCCCGAATTATTCGACGCGATCAAGCTATCCGTCGACCGTCGGCGGGCTCCGGGACGTTTCCTGCTTACGGGCTCCACCAACGTCTTTCTTGTTCCCAAATTGTCGGAATCCCTCGCGGGGCGCATACAAATCGTGCCCTTGCATCCTTTGACACAGTTTGAGCTCACGGGCCATTCAAATCCATCTCGTCCCGATGCGGGATTCCTGAACGCTCTGTTCGGCGACGGTTTCCCGATATTCCAATGCGAGCGCCTCGGAGGACAGCTTGTCGAGAAGATCGTGGCCGGCGGTTATCCTGCCGCATTGGCGCGACCGACCCCGAGGCGCCAAGCGAATTGGTATCGCGACTATGTGGAGGCACTCGTCCAGCGCGACGCGAGAGACATAACTCGGGTCCGCTCGCTCGACGTCCTGCCAAGGCTCCTGCGTGCCGCGGCGGCACACACGGCTCAACTCTTCAACCTCAGCGGTCTGGCCTCGCCATTCGAGCTCAGTCGGCCGTCAATCGGGGACTACGTTACGCTCCTTGAGAGGTTGTTCCTGCTGGAACGGCTCCCTGCCTGGCACAGCAACCGACTGAAGCGGCTGGTCAAGAGTCCGAAGTTGCATCTCACCGACACGGGTCTCGCCGCAGCCTTGCTCGGCACCGACACCAAAGCGTTCACGGCAGATAGAACTCTGTTGGGAAGTCTTGTGGAAACATTCGTGTATCAAGAACTGCGAAGGCAAGCCAGTTGGCGCGACACACCGACCGAGTTCTTCCATTTCCGAGACAAGGACGGTGTCGAGACAGATATTGTCATCGAGCAGACGTCCGGTGCCGTCGCCGGCGTGGAAATCAAGGTGGCGGCTACAGTGACTTCGACCGACTTTCGTGGGTTGCGCAAACTGGAAAAGGCCGTCGGCAGCCGGTTCGTACGCGGTATCGTGCTCTATGACGGTGAAACCAGCATCCCCTTCGGCAATCGATTTCATGCCGTTCCAATGTCCCGAATGTGGTGCATGCCGTAAGCGCTACTGATCGACGTTCCCAAGCATTCGGAGACGGTCGTCAGCTGGAACCCAACGTGCTGAACCACGAAGCTCGCCGCCAGGAACACCGGCGACATCCGCGTCGAACCTGCGGACGATCGTCACGGGGTCGGCATCGTGGAGCCAGTCCGGCAGACGCCGGCAGATACCCACCGCCGATGCCCAATAGCTCTACCTTTCCCCCCCGCCTGACATGTCCTCAGCGGGCGCGACTGAGGGCTGATGCGCCAAGAGACCTACGGGCAGAAAGCGCCAAGAATAGGTTTCTTGTCCAAAACGGGTTCGCCGGCCAGGAATGCATCGCCACCTGGCCCGGTGACCGAAAACAGCGCCTGCAAATCGTCACGTTGCCAAGTGACTTACGAATTCAGATTGGCAGACAAAGTGGGTATTTCCCCTTCCGGACATTCGGGAGTGCGATTTCGGGGCCTTTTTGGCCGGCTTTCGGGCGTGCAAAATGTTCAGTGTGGCATTGCTTGCGGAAATGCGTTCTTGCAGCGCGACCGATGTTTCGGGAAAATGAAAAAATGATGATGGCATCTGTTTCTGAGCTTGATCCCGCATTGGAACACCTCGATATGATCTTCGCTTTGGTGGACTTTTGACATGCAACGATGGTTGCAGCCCAGATGCACAGTTTTTGTACACAGCCTCGCTGTTGATCAGTGATGCGCAGGTCAGGTTATCCGCCACGAACGCGCGCGTTTCACTGGATCCTCGCATCCTTTTTGTTGGGTCTGGCCGGTTTTGCGGCTTTCCTGATCCTCGGTGCCTGTGGAGTTCTGTCGCCACTTTCGACGTGGGGGATTTCCGGTTGCCCGGCCGTCGTCGCGGACGTGCCTGATTCCCGTCTTGAAGCGGCTCTTGGCCGACAGGCCATACTGGAATCACAGGTTACGGCTCTGGAAACGCGGCTTGCCAGGCTTGAGTGCCCTCCGGCCCGTCCACAACCTCCTGAACCCGAACCTGAGCCTGAACCACAAGTTGGAATGGACGCCGAACAATGGGAAGAACAGGACATCCAGATGCTCGAAGGGTGTTGGCAACTCGACTCCCATTACCAAACTCAAGACGTTCAAACTGGTGCCGTATCAACTGTTGCCAGTTGGAACATGTGCTTCGACGCCGATGGCGTAGGCAGCCAAACACTCCAGTTTGACAACGGAAAAACATGTAGATCGGGAACCACCGCACGGTTCAATGCTGCGGGCCAGTTGGAGATCAGGGACAATTCGAACGTCAATTGTTCAGACCGGTCCTATATCTACCAACGAGTCATGACCTGTGACCTTCAGCCAGACGGGACGGCGTCCTGTCAAAGTCGACAGCCTAGCCGTGACGGCGGTTCCAGCCACGTCAGGATCCGGGCTCGTTGACGGTTTCGTACAGATGACCCAGGTTACCCGAAATAACTGGCGCAAGAGAGAATGGTCTCTTCGATGCGACGATACGCTCTGCTCTGTATTTGCGTTTTGTGAACCGTAGTTCGATTGGTCTGGCTACCCACCTGTGGGGCGAACGACGAACGCTTCCATCGTTCTCAATCTAAATACGCGTGGTCGCTCGCCACTCGGTTCCGGCGACGATAGGAGAATGGCGAAATGGCCGAGAATTTTCTGACCAAGACGACGCTGGATCGGGAGGCAATTGTCGAGGTCTCCGGGCGCAGTGCGCTTGAGAGCTATGCGGCCCTCAGGGAATTGGTCGCAACGCGCGTTTCGGAAGAAGCCGCGACAGTGCTGGCGGAACCGGTTCTCAGCCGTGGCAACGATGAAACGCCTCCAACAGTATCCTGGTACGTCCCTTGGCAGGGGGAAGGCAAGAGGCTGGCGGCTCTCGGCGAAGAGCAACGAAATCACGCAGAATCCCTCCTGACAGAGAGACTCCTTGCGCTCAGCTCCCTGATTAATGATCCTGACTACGGAACGCTTGTAGGCGCAGCGCTCCATGTCGGCTCAAACGATGATATCTGGGTCGTGGATGGCAACCCGGTCCTGGTCAATTGGGGGACAGTTCCGCCGGGCGCCTCACAATCGAGATCTCGCAGGGACCGGCACTTTGCGCATACGCTCGGACGGTTCCTTCCCATGCAGGCGGCACCGCCGCTGACATCCTCGGAGATGATGGAGCGCGCGAGCCTTGCGCCAGCGGCGACCGTTCCGGTCGAACCGGTCGACGGGGAAAGCTCGAATGCCTCCGCCTCCGCGGCAATTGCAGAAGACCAGGTCTCGGGAGGTCCCGTTCCGGGCCAAGCCGCGGGCGCACTTGCCGGAAATCCGGTCGCGCCGGTCATCGAGGCGCCCGAGTCGCGGAGGAGAGGTTGGGTTCACTGGATTCCACTCGTCCTGCTCCTGCTGATTGCCGGCGCGGCACTCGCCTGGCTGCTCTCCCCCGGCAACCTGATTTATCCGCCGCCACCGCCTCAATCTATGATCGACGATAACCGGACTGCGGAAATCGCAGAAGAAGTTAACCGTACTCTTGAGGAACGTGCGGCAGCGCTCGAGGCAGCGATTGCCGGAGCCACCTGTACGGATGAAGGCCAGCTCGTGCTGGAAGACGGGAACCTTCCCGACGGATCCATGCCGCCCGTCATCGCGGAGGGTGAGATCCAGAATCCGGACGTACCGGTCGCAGTCCAGGGAGAATCACTCCTGCCGATCGGGCCGGAACGTGTCGCAGTCGAACAGAGCGTACCAGGAGAAGATGGTGCGATAACCGTTGCACAAACCGATCTCCTCAATCACCTCGAGCAGCAAACCGTGCTCGTACTTGCGCACATGGTCGATGGCTCGGCAAACGGAAGCGGGTTTTTCGTTGGGCCAGACCTGATCGTCACGAACCACCACGTCATCGAGAATGCGTCGAGAATTCTTGTCACGAGTCGATCGCTCGGGCGCCTGCACCCCGCTGAAGTTCTGGCGTCTGCAGGGCCCTTCGAATTGACGGGCGCCGACTTCGCTCTCCTCAGGGTGCACGGCGTAAACCGGCCGTTCTTTATGGTTCGAAACGCCAACACGACCATGAAGCTTCAAAGAGTCGTCACATCGGGGTATCCGGGCGCGATTATCGAGACCGATCCCGCCTACCAGGCACTGATCTCGGGCGACGCCACGGCAATTCCCGAAATGAGCGTCTCCCAGGGCATCGTGAATACGGAGCAGAATTTCGCCGGACTGGCAAATGTTCTCATTCACACGGCCAGGATTTCTCCGGGCAACTCGGGAGGACCACTCGTGGATGCATGCGGCCGGGTCGTCGGGGTCAACACCTTTGGACGAACTTCGGACGAGCGTTTCCTGAATTTCTCGATCGTGTCCGGCGACCTGATCCGGTTCCTCAGGACGAACGGGTACGAGGTTTCGGAAGATACAAGCGATTGCGTCGCAATGGCGCTCCCGCGCGGTCCGACCCTGGTCACCCAGACACCTGAAGAAACCGACCAGACAGAATAGTAGCCCCGGGTCAAGTGATGGCAAACATGAAAATTGCGTCAACGGCCACCGATGGGCTTGAGCCTCTCGGGAATCCTGGTCAGCGTTCCTATGACCTCCTGAAAGGCATTCTGCTCGAGAAGCTCTCGGAACGGCACGCC
The DNA here is from genome assembly GCA_026707935.1 of Paracoccaceae bacterium. Lineage (GTDB taxonomy): Bacteria > Pseudomonadota > Alphaproteobacteria > Rhodobacterales > Rhodobacteraceae > JAPPHA01. Next base: position 22,344 of record JAPOVX010000161.1, on the reverse strand, counting down.
GACCTGTTGGCGGAGCCGGTGACCTCGCAGGACGGCCGCTGGACAGACTGGTATTCAGATGGTTCTGCGACAAAGCTGGTTGACCTGGACGAATCCGACCAGGATGCCGCCCGAGCCGAGCTCGGCCGCCTTAAATCCGATATCGAGGAACTCGCCGGCCGCATGTCCGCTCGGGGCGATTCCGACAACCTGCGGCTCTCGGCCGCGCTCTCCAACATCCTCGAGGTTCCGGACGAGGCCAGCGTTTACGTAAGGCGCGTCGATTCGCCGGACGGGTGTCCGTTTCAACTGGTTCTCACCAACTGGTCGCACCGAAAAGCCGACCAGCCAAAGGCCGTCAGCGTCCTCAGCACCATGGTTCCGCGTCAACCTCGTGCCGCGCCGCCCGCGCCACCCGTAGCCCCGCCAGTGGCCGTACCTGCCGTGCGGACCGCATTTCCGTGGTGGGTGTTCTGGTGGCTTGGCTGGCTGGTCCTGGGTATCGCGATTGCCTACCTGCTCTGGCTTCTGGTTCTGCCGTGTGGAGTTCGGCTGCCGTTCGGCGGTACGCTGCATCTATGTCCCGCGGCCATTGCCGAGGTCGACCGTGGGGCGGCGGCCCGGCAAGATCAACTGGAAGGCGAAATTGCCCGCCTGGAACTCGACTTGGCCACGCTCGAAGGCCAGTGTCAGGCGCAGCCTGTTGTGCCCGAACCTCCACGGGAAATCGTCGAAACACCTCCCGATGAACCCGAGATTCAAGGTCTCGATGCGCGCAGGTGGGCAGCGCAGGACCTTCGTATGCTTGATGGCTGTTGGATCCTCGAACCGACACGTAATATCCGAACCATCAATGGAGAGGTTATCAATTTCGACGATTGGACCATGTGTTTTGACGAAAACGGAAATGGCGATTTGCGGTTCTGGAGAGACGGAGGACTCGGAAGAGAAAGAGAGCAATGTAAGAGCGGAGCAACTGCAATGTTTGATTCCGACGGCCAACTTGTCATAAGTAGTTCAGGGAAAATCCGCTGTGACGGAGGTGGAGGCTATTATCGCCGCGCTATGACCTGTATCGAGGACGGTCGTGGATCAGCGGATTGCGACATAGTGGCACCGGACTATACTGCGCACACGCAGGGCCGTTTCAAAATGAGCAAGAGATAAGCTCGACTTTGTACATTTGAACGAAGTTGCTCCGCAGCAGTTCCGTGCCGGGAAGGTTGTGCGTTTGTTTGTCGACCTGTTCCCGGCTATACGGGCTGCGATTGGCCCTTACGCATGAATCGGCGGTGAAAGGCGTGGTGGTTTTCCGTTTCCTCCCTGTGAGGGCGATATCCTGTCCTTGTTGGTAGCCCACGTCCGGATGTCCCGGATGCGCACTATCGCGAGAATGGAGATCACCGTGACCATGAATACAAATCTGATGAATTCGGCGGCCCTGGAGCATACGGAGGACCAAATGACGATGACCAATCTGGCCGAGAACACGCGTAAGGAGTACCGGCCCGAAATCCACCGCTTTTTCGACGACATCGGCAACTCGGCGTGCCAGATCGGAGTCGAGGACGTGCGCGGCTGGAACCACCGCACGATTCAATTCTGCCTGTCAAACGGAGATAAGGGACGATTTCGATGTCAACTGTTCGGACCAGTTGTATGTGTACAGACGTGTCATGACCTGTCACCTTGAGCCAGACGGAACAGCGTCATGTTTAAGTACCAGCAGTTATGATGGTTCTTCGAGTTCTGTCAGGATCCGGGCTCGTTAACGGTTTCGTACAGATGATCCAGGTTACCCGGAAGAACCGGCACACGAGAGGATGGTCTCTTCGATGCGACGATACGCTCTGCTCCGTCATTGCGTTTTGTGAACCGTCGTTCAAATGTTCTCGCTACCCGCCAGCGGAGCGAGCGGCGAACGTTTCCATTGTTCTCAATCTGAATACGCGTGGTCGCTCGCTACCCGGTTCCGGAAACAATAGGAGATTGGCGAGATGGCCGAGAATTTTCTGACCAAGACGACGCTGGATCGGGACGGAATAATCGAGGTCGCCGGGCGCAGTGCGCTTGAGAGCTACGTGGCCCTCAGGGAATTGGTCGCAACACGCGTTTCAGAAGAGGCCGCGACAGTGCTGGCGGAACCGGTTCTCAGCCGTGGCAACGACGAAACGCCTCCAACAGTGTCCTGGTATGTCCCATGGCAAGGGGACGGCAAGAGGCTGGCGGCTCTCGGCGAAGAGCAACGAAATCACGCAGAATCCCTCCTGACAGAGAGACTCCTTGCGCTCAGCTCCCTGATTAATGATCCTGACTACGGAACGCTTGTAGGCGCAGCGCTCCATGTCGGCTCAAACGATGATATCTGGGTCGTGGATGGCAACCCGGTCCTGGTCAATTGGGGGACAGTTCCGCCGGGCGCCTCACAATCGAGATCTCGCAGGGACCGGCACTTTGCGCATACGCTCGGACGGTTCCTTCCCATGCAGGCGGCACCGCCGCTGACATCCTCGGAGATGATGGAGCGCGCGAGCCTTGCGCCAGCGGCGACCGTTCCGGTCGAACCGGTCGACGGGGAAAGCTCGAATGCCTCCGCCTCCGCGGCAATTGCAGAAGACCAGGTCTCGGGAGGTCCCGTTCCGGGCCAAGCCGCGGGCGCACTTGCCGGAAATCCGGTCGCGCCGGTCATCGAGGCGCCCGAGTCGCGGAGGAGAGGTTGGGTTCACTGGATTCCACTCGTCCTGCTCCTGCTGATTGCCGGCGCGGCACTCGCCTGGCTGCTCTCCCCCGGCAACCTGATTTATCCGCCGCCACCGCCTCAATCTATGATCGACGATAACCGGACTGCGGAAATCGCAGAAGAAGTTAACCGTACTCTTGAGGAACGTGCGGCAGCGCTCGAGGCAGCGATTGCCGGAGCCACCTGTACGGATGAAGGCCAGCTCGTGCTGGAAGACGGGAACCTTCCCGACGGATCCATGCCGCCCGTCATCGCGGAGGGTGAGATCCAGAATCCGGACGTACCGGTCGCAGTCCAGGGAGAATCACTCCTGCCGATCGGGCCGGAACGTGTCGCAGTCGAACAGAGCGTACCAGGAGAAGATGGTGCGATAACCGTTGCACAAACCGATCTCCTCAATCACCTCGAGCAGCAAACCGTGCTCGTACTTGCGCACATGGTCGATGGCTCGGCAAACGGAAGCGGGTTTTTCGTTGGGCCAGACCTGATCGTCACGAACCACCACGTCATCGAGAATGCGTCGAGAATTCTTGTCACGAGTCGATCGCTCGGGCGCCTGCACCCCGCTGAAGTTCTGGCGTCTGCAGGGCCCTTCGAATTGACGGGCGCCGACTTCGCTCTCCTCAGGGTGCACGGCGTAAACCGGCCGTTCTTTATGGTTCGAAACGCCAACACGACCATGAAGCTTCAAAGAGTCGTCACATCGGGGTATCCGGGCGCGATTATCGAGACCGATCCCGCCTACCAGGCACTGATCTCGGGCGACGCCACGGCAATTCCCGAAATGAGCGTCTCCCAGGGCATCGTGAATACGGAGCAGAATTTCGCCGGACTGGCAAATGTTCTCATTCACACGGCCAGGATTTCTCCGGGCAACTCGGGAGGACCACTCGTGGATGCATGCGGCCGGGTCGTCGGGGTCAACACCTTTGGACGAACTTCGGACGAGCGTTTCCTGAATTTCTCGATCGTGTCCGGCGACCTGATCCGGTTCCTCAGGACGAACGGGTACGAGGTTTCGGAAGATACAAGCGATTGCGTCGCAATGGCGCTCCCGCGCGGTCCGACCCTGGTCACCCAGACACCTGAAGAAACCGACCAGACAGAATAGTAGCCCCGGGTCAAGTGATGGCAAACATGAAAATTGCGTCAACGGCCACCGATGGGCTTGAGCCTCTCGGGAATCCTGGTCAGCGTTCCTATGACCTCCTGAAAGGCATTCTGCTCGAGAAGCTCTCGGAACGGCACGCCGACCTGTTGGCGGAGCCGGTGACCTCGCAGGACGGCCGCTGGACAGACTGGTATTCAGATGGTTCTGCGACAAAGCTGGTTGACCTGGACGAATCCGACCAGGATGCCGCCCGAGCCGAGCTCGGCCGCCTTAAATCCGATATCGAGGAACTCGCCGGCCGCATGTCCGCTCGGGGCGATTCCGACAACCTGCGGCTCTCGGCCGCGCTCTCCAACATCCTCGAGGTTCCGGACGAGGCCAGCGTTTACGTAAGGCGCGTCGATTCGCCGGACGGGTGTCCGTTTCAACTGGTTCTCACCAACTGGTCGCACCGAAAAGCCGACCAGCCAAAGGCCGTCAGCGTCCTCAGCACCATGGTTCCGCGTCAACCTCGTGCCGCGCCGCCCGCGCCACCCGTAGCCCCGCCAGTGGCCGTACCTGCCGTGCGGACCGCATTTCCGTGGTGGGTGTTCTGGTGGCTTGGCTGGCTGGTCCTGGGTATCGCGATTGCCTACCTGCTCTGGCTTCTGGTTCTGCCGTGTGGAGTTCGGCTGCCGTTCGGCGGTACGCTGCATCTATGTCCCGCGGCCATTGCCGAGGTCGACCGTGGGGCGGCGGCCCGGCAAGATCAACTGGAAGGCGAAATTGCCCGCCTGGAACTCGACTTGGCCACGCTCGAAGGCCAGTGTCAGGCGCAGCCTGTTGTGCCCGAACCTTCCCAGGAAGTCGTCGAAGCGCCTCCCCCCGATGAAATCGATCGGCGCCTCGAGCGTGAGAATGCGCAGCAGGGCGAGCTTTCGTTCACGCTCGTATGGAACAACCGTTCGGACATTGACCTGGCCGTAACCTGTCCGTACGGGTCAAGAATCTACTGGAGAAACAAGACTGAAAACAACAGTTCGTGCACGGGCGAGCTCGACGTGGATGCAAACGTCAATGCGGGTTCAGCCACCTCGGACCCCGTCGAGAACATCTTTTACTCCCGTGCAGGGAGCGGGCGCTACCATGTCGAAGTCAAGCTTTATGCCAAACGTCTGAACATTCGCGCGCACGACTTCACTCTCAGGATCCAGGATGGCGGTGCGACACGGGAAGTCCAGGGGCGGGTGTCGAGTGAAGGTGAAATCTGGAGATATACCTACGAACGATAGCGGCCCCCTCTATCTTGGACCGGATCGTTCGGAATCAGGACTCGACGGCGAGATCGAGCAGTTCCCTGCCCGACATGTCCCGCCTTTCCATGTACAGTTCGACGTCGCGACGAAACTCTTCGACCAGTTCCTGCAATTGAACACGTCCGAGAGTCTCCAGCTCCTGCTGCAGCAAGGCGATCGCCTCGTCGTATTGCTCCAGTTCCGCCGATGACGCGATGATCTCGAGGATTTCCGCGTAGTTTTGAAGCGAATCTAAGCGAACCGGTTGTTGCCTCGCCATTTCGGATTCCACCCTCGCGAGGTTTTCTTGAAATTCTCGCCTCTTGGCCGCATTCGTCTCCCGGTCCAGCCAGACCTTCAACCTTGCCCGCCTCCTACTCAATTGCCTGATCTCGTTGTTGGAGTCGCGAATTACCCAAAGCAACAAGGACCCGTTTCGGACCAGCGACCGTCGATAATTATTACCGACTTCGACCCGGGTCCTGCGTTCAAGATTGATCTGCTCGCCGATCCGCTCGAGTTGCGCCCTTCGTCGCGCGTCCGTTTCACCTTGAATCAGACCGGAAATCTCGGCGACCGGATCGTCGAAATCATCGACCGGATTCAGAAATATGTTCATCCACCTGTCACGAATACCTGCAACATGGTGGTCGGATACGCTCACATGGGTGGACAGGACAAATCTGACGCCAAAACTGTCTTCGGCGGAGGGTCGGCCATCCGAAATCCTGAACAAGGGCCATTCGGTACGCCGGGCACTGTACAGGTCGCCCGGAATCGATCTGAAGGAACCTCCTCGCGTGACGACTCCGCCCGGCTGGCCGTGAGGACGGCCGACCGCGTTCATGCGGAACGGTTCGAGGACAAGTTCTTCCATGTTCCCATAGATATCGAAGAGCCCAAGCGGGTTGGGTTTCCGCGTACCGACCGGCCGTGCCTTGTTGCGGGAAGTTCCCTGGTGCCAGGCGTAGGAATCGATTCCCTCGCCGCTCTCGAAAAAACGTCGGGCGCCGAACGTCAGCGCATCGACAACAGGGCCTCCCCGCGCGGCGTATTCCCATTCTGTCTCGGTCGGCAAACGCACAAAGGCAGGAATACCGTGCCGGGACGGAAGGTCATCTGCCGCATGGCTGCGCAACCACTCCGTATATTTCCTGCCAAGATCCACCGCATCGAACCAGCTGAGGCCGGACTTCGGAATCCGGCCGGGAACCGACGGATCCCTGCAATCGTTCTCGATTGCCGCGAACTGGTCGCCGGTCAACTCGTACCTTGCGAGAAAATAATGCGTGTTTCCCGCATCGCCGTCCTCGAACGGACCGCGAAGATAAGCCCTGACGAAATAGTCCAGGTATCCGCTGTCCTGATCCGACGCGCCCAAGCGCAACGGCCGGTCAGACAGCGGGTTCTCCGGGTCCGTCGGCACCTCGACCTTCTGAAACGCCATGCCGCCGCCGCACGGCAGCGGAAGCACGAGATCGGCCGGGTCCCCGCGTTCAGCGCCAGGGTCGTAAAACTCGGCTGGCCAGTCCGGCACGACCCGGGCCTCTACGGCCGGAAGCAGCTGAAAGACCAGGAAAACCAAGATGATCGCCGACCTGGTCATCGGATTGTTCAGGTCGTCCTCAGGGTGATTGCCGGATCAATCCCGAGTACCGTTCGAACGGCCAGGAGCGAGGCAACCAGCACGATCACCAGCGGAAGCACGACCGCAAGAACAGCCGCCAGGGCAGACAGGGCCACCACTCCTTGTCCCGCCGGCATACGGTCCGAAAACATCACATCCGCACCAATTGCCGCCAAGCCAAACAGGACGAACGCGACGGCGACACCCGCCATTCCGACGGCAACAGCCTGGACAAGCGGGACAACGGCAATTTCGCTTCGACGAAATCCGACAAGCATCAACGTCGCGAATACCCGTCGCTTGCGGTCGACTTCCGCCCAGAAGCTGAAAAGCAGCGCGGCGCCCAGCCCGACGACAGCCGTGCTTGCGATCAACAGGAATGCAAGGTTAAGGTTTCGGCCGAGGGCAAGCACGCCTTCGATTTCCTGTGCCCGCGAGTGCGTACGGACACCGAATCGGTCCTGCACCCTGTTCTCGAGGCGCACGACGTTCTCGAGGCCGTCAGCATAGAGGCGGAGACCCTCGAAACTGCTGACCCGTTCCTCGATCGGCCTTCCGTCCTCCAGCCCGAATTGCGGTATCGAGTAACCATCGAAATATGCTTCGAACAGGTCCATTTCCTGCGGCGTCATCAGGATCACGTTTCCCGAGGAACTGTCAGGCGCAAGGACAGCCACGACGGAAACGTTGATGATCAGGGGTGGGCGCAACTCCGTGCGTCCGATGACCCTGACATCGGCACCCGCCCCGATCGACAACTGGTCCGCGAGTCTCTGCGAGACGGCAATCCGGCGCTCCGAAACTTCCAATTCCTCCGGCAGCAACGGGTCACCCGGACCGCTCGGGACGAGCGTCGCCTGGCCCACCCGACCGCCATCCAGCGGCTGGATGAGCGCGTCGTCCGCGATCGCGCGTGTCTTGAGCGCAACGAATGCAGCTTCGGGCCAACCGGCAATCTCCGCCTGGTCGGCCTCCGAAAATTCATTGTCTCCCAACGTGGTCACGTAGAGGAGATTGGGGTCGCTCAGGAGCTCGTCTAGGAGCGCACGGTAGATCCCGGTCTTGACGCCGAACAAGACCAGCAACGGCACGAGCGCCCCGGCCAGCATCGCCACGTTGCAGAACAGGTGCACCCGCTCGTGCCACAACGAGGAGAGCGCGAGCCGTGCGGCCAAGATCATGCCGCCATCCGGGTTACCCGGCTGGTCGTCCTCTCAATGTCGCCGGCTGCCGGATCAAGCGCGACCGAAAGCTGCGTGACCGGGAATGTCCTGGTGAACCCGGCGTCGTGCGTCGAGATGACGACACCGGCGCCATCCTCGCGTGACGCCTCGAACAGCAGCTCGATCACGGTTTCGCTCAATTCCGGATCAAGCGCGGAGGTGGGTTCATCCGCGATCACAAATGCGGGCCGATGCGCAAGCGCGCGCGCAACTGCCGTTCGCTGGCGCTGCCCGACGGAGAGCTGGTCCGGTTTGTAATCGCTTATGTCACCGAGTTCGAGCAAGTCGATCAGGTCGCTCACGCGGGCATTGTCCGTTCGGCCCGTGACTTCCTGGGAAAGGGCGACATTCTCGCGAACGGACAGAAACGGAAACAGTCCGCCCGTCTGGAGTACAAATCCGAATACCCTGGCCCGGCAGTCCGAGAGGGCCGTGCGGGCACCGTCCCACAACGTTGCGAGATCCTCGAGCGAGCCGTCGGGATGGGCAAGCCTGTACACGCCGCCCGGGTCAGGGCGAACCAGGAGGCCAAGCAACTCGAGGAACAGGGTCTTCCCGGTGCCGCTCTTTCCCGTCACGGCGTATGCCTCTCCGGCGGAAAGGCTCAACCCGTCATCTACCGAAATCCGGAATTCGCGCCCGGGTTCGCGGAGCGTGGCGGATGCGTTCTCGAGAACAATCTGCACTGTCTCACGGAAGGCTGTTGAGCGGAATCGCGAAAACGTGCTCGCCGTCGGGCGCCCCGGCGTAAAGCGCTGTCCAGTTTTCCGGGTTGTCGTGAAATCGCCGGTACAACGCGGTCTTCTGGCGCAGGTCGTCGATGATTTCCCGCCTGAGCGTACCCATCTCGATCCAGCGTTCATCAGTGATATTCATGATGCGACTCTGGTAGGGCAAGTTCTCAAGAAACTCGCCAACGGCCCCGCCAAGGGTCTCGAAGTCGGTATTCACGACAAGGTCCGGGTTCACTGCCAGCCGGGAGATGGCGTCGCGTACCTGCCTCAACAGCTGGTTCTGCGAATTGCTGAACTCCGCGGATTCCGCGAGTCGCACGATTTTCTCGAGTATGTTCGTGATCGTCGAAAGCTCGTTCTTGGTAATCAGGAGCCGGGGCGTCAACGCCTCGATCTCGGGCTTCTCTGCGGCCCTGTCCGTGACCCAGGTCGACAGGACATCCGGGGCTTCCGTCCCCCGCCATCCGCCGAGGAACCTGAGCCGCATGGCGTGGCCGAGGCTCAGGAGAGCAGGATCGATGTCCTCCGATACCGGTTCCTGGTCCATGGCGATTCTAACGTGGTCGAGCAACGCACTGACGGTCTCGCGAACCTTTCTTTCGAATGACGCCTCCGAACCTCCCTCCACCGGGAAGAAATATGTCCCCTGGTCGAACCTTGAGAGAGTCCGGTACTGTTCTTCCGCGTACCGATGATTTGCCTCGCCTTCCGGCGTCTGCAAGTGAAGCGTCAGAATCGCGATCCCTTCGTTCTCGGCAAGCGTCTGGATCTCATGCGCACTGATATTCGTCCGTGCATTGGGGTCGACCGGCGACTTCGGGCCGGCATCCGTGATCAGAATGATGTAACGGCCGGCGAACGGCTTGCCACCCTGTTCCCAGTCGGACTTGATGATGGCATCCTCGACGCCGGCGAGGCTGTCTTCATTGAATCCGCGCGTGCTCACCGGGGAGACGCCCGTTTCCGCGAGCGCCTGGACGATGACATCCGTGCCGGAGTCGCGCTGCAATGCCGCGATTTCCCTGGTGCGATAGTCGATTCCGGTTGTGACCTCGGGATTGTCCCTGAAGCCGATCGCCCCGAAATGGATCTTTTCTCCGATTTCGGAGTCAGCCACGCCGGACATGATATCCTCGATCGCCCGCCGCGTAGACCTGATATACGGTTCCATCGACTGCGTCGTGTCAATCACGAACACGACTCCGGCATCGAATTCGACGGGCTCTCGTGCCGACTGAGGACCCTGTTCCAGCGGAAGGGAGGCAATGCGCATCATGAGGATCGGAGTGTAGTCGACGGGGTGAAACTCCTCGGCGAACTCCAGGATTGGCATGAGGTAAAACCGTTCGCGAATGTCGACGAACTCGCTCGGTTCGACCGAGTGCACGCCAAACTCTGGATCGAGTCGATTGTTGTCGGAATCCTCGACAAGCTTTTCCTGCATGGCACGAATTCCCTCGTGGTTGAGCAGCCATTCGAGGTTGTCGCGCGTATCAAACAGGACCTGCCGGTTCCGGTTGGTGGGATTGGTAAATGACGTAACGATGTTCTGCTTCCACTCGATGGATTGGGAAGCTTCGATCCAGGCTTCAGGAGGCCGAGACGGCGAATGGCCCACGCGGATCCATTCGTCCCGCCGCTCAAACACATACAATGGCTGGAACGGCTCGAAATGGCCGTCCGGATTCACGCCCGGTTCGGCATACTTGTGCGTTCCCGGACGCGTCAGCACCCTCTGGTAGAGCGTGTTCGTGCCTTCCCTGAGCAGGGGGCGTTCCGCGGCGACGGCAGGAACCGTGGCAGTTCCGGCAAGGGCGGCGGCCATGACGACGACCGCGGTCGTGACCGATACGATCCGGCGCGGTAGATCTCGTACCACTATACTTCCTCCTATGGGCAGTGTGTTTCGTGGGCCATTGCGTGAAGCTCGTCGTCCAGCGAGAGACCTGCACAGGTTCGTCTCAGGGCTTCGTCGGCCTCGGCATGACCCGCGGCCAATGCCCTCGCGTAGTATTCCGCCGCGATCGCCGGATTCGGGCTGAAGCTGTATGGGAGATCGGCTGTCGCGGCGGCGTCGTACATCTGGCCGTACATGAACAGCGCGGGGCCGAATCCAGTCGCAACCAGCCGATCGAGGACCCGGTACGCCATCGCCTCGCTGACGTCTCTGTCGCATTCGATGAACGCGGAAAACTGCGTTTCGCTCGGTTCGGTCAAACGTCCGGTGAATCCCGCATCGGAGCAATCCGTCGACTGGACCGGCTGCTGGTGCTTCGCGGTCTCGTCCTTGCTTTGCAGCAGGAAATACCCGCCAACTGCGACCGCCGCCAGGAACAGCAGGACCAGGATCCAGAGGACCGGCGAGAATTTCCGACCGGCAGGCGGTTCGTCCGGCCCGGGTTCCATGTCTACCGGTTTTTCTTCCGGATCATCCATGGTCTCGGGCTCGGGCGGCGGCGGAGGGGCCGGATGCTGGAACAGGCGCCTGTCACCGCTCAACTCCGGCTCCGGCGCGTGATCACCGGTTGCGATCGTGCCCGATCCGGCCGCGGACGGAGAGCAGTGAATGCTGTCCGGCCAGATCGCCCATCCGCTTTCAGACCCGAGGTGGAATTCGAGATAGGAGTCCTCCGGCACCCGGTCCACGACACCTGGGCCCAGTCCGACCTGGGACCATCCGTTTCCCGCGTCACCGACTTCGTACAGGCCAAGCGACGTGCTTTCATTCTGCCAACCGCCGCGGGAAAGCCAGATGTCCTTTCGGAGATCACGGATCGCGAGTTCGACTTCGGACTGCGGGGTGGCAGCCTTGAACTTGAGAACGGCGAACCCTCCGTTGGGATACCGCGGATCGGGAACAATGTTGATTTCCATGCTCATCTCACCCGGACTTCCGTTCGCGAAGCCCGGCCAGAATCTCGCCGAGGCGAAGGTTCTGTTCCAGGTTCACGGTGCCGTCATCCCCATGCAGGGCGTTCTGCCTGAACATCTCGTCGAGGGCGAACACCCAGTCGTCCCCGAAGTCCTCGGCGTGGTTCACAGGAGTTGCCGGAAGGTCGGCCGCGGAAAACCGGATCTGCTTCTGCATGAACACCGGCCTGGATTCACCATCGGCGGCCTCGACAGTGGGGCGATCCTTCGGGTCGACCTCGTGTTGCCCGAGCGCTTCGACAAATCGGTTGATTTCCTCTGCGCAAACGAGCCCGGCCGGAATCGACTGCGCCCGTGGTGACAGCGAATAATTGACCGGTTCAAGCGTCAGCGTCATCTTCTTCTTCAGGCCGGTCCGGCGCGCCGCATGGATGATTTCGCTGACGATGATATTCGCATCGCCGCGCGAAATCCCGAGACGTTCCATGGATTTCGGATCATCGCTGGCACGCCGCATGGTTTCGATCCAGTATCGGACCGCCGTCGCAGCCTGGAATTCCTCGCGCGTCACCACCTGTATCTCGGGCTCCTGCGCGTCGCCTTGTCCTGCCGGATTCGCGACGGACGACCCCGGCTCCCGGACTTCCGCACTCCTGCCCGGTCTCGGACGAGGCCGCGGCCTCCTGCGCGACTCCGGTTGCGCGTCCGGGGTGGGCGTGCCTCCGGCCGGCCGGTGGGGCCTGATCCGATTGCCTTCGGAAGGTTTCGATCCAATGCGAATATTGTCGGGCACACGGGAAATCCGGTCAGCGACGGCATCCGCGCCAACCATCAGGGCACCGAGGAGCGGTCCAATCTTTCCCCTGTCGAGCACGTTGTGGATCGCGTCCACGACCCGATCGGCCAGGGCCATTTTTTCGTCCAGTCTCTTTTTCTGATCCTCGGACACGAAATAGGGTTGCAGTCGTTCCTCCAGGTCGCGAACGACGATCGAGAGTTGAGCGGCAACCTGCCTTTCCTTGGTGCCCGGAACGCAGACGTCTGCAAGCCGCGACAGAAGGAAGGACACGCCGCCATCGTTCAGGGCGAGCGCAGCCTCCCAAGCGGCAGCCGGATCCGAAAAGTGCCTGAGCACCAGGGGCGCAGAATTGTGTCCCCGGCCAAGTTCCTCGATCCGGACCTGCTTTTCCGGCAGGAGTTCGACCTCGCGCCACGGCTCGCGGCTTTGGTCATAGCGAATAATGGCCTCGGCATAAAAGATCGGGTTCCTGAGCCAGAAACAGTTCCTGAACGGAGCGTCGGGAACCCATTTCAGGGGCCAGCTGTCCGCCATCTGACCGAATTTCTCGAATGACGCCGTTATCCGCCGCTGGAACCGTTCGACCGGATTGATGTCCGACCCTCCGACATCGATCAGGTGCTTGTCGAACTTGGTCATCACGAAAAACAGGATGCACTCCGCTAACTTGCGTTCCTCCGGAGTTGCGCCATGGGTGAGGGAAATCCAGTTTTCAACCAGGCCGGGGAGATCGATGGCTTCCATGTTGCTGTCGGGAATGCACAGGAGCATCGAAGTGATCTCCTGGTCGGTGACATAACGGTCGAACAGGTACGCAACCTTTCCGCGCAGGAACAACTGCGGCACCGTGTTTTCCGCTTCCCTCAAGGTCTGCGCGAGCGGCGCCTTGAACCGGTTTCGCGCACCCGGGAAATCGAGAAGATCGGTGTGGTCGAAGAGGTCCGAGGGCTTGTCCCGCATCGGCAGGACGAGTTCGGCCGCAAGCGCGCATATCAGGGGACGGGGCAAGGAAACCCGGCCGCCGGACTCGAGTTGCAGCGGCAGCGGCTCCCGGTCGTCCCGAACGCAGAGCCCCTGCAGCGTCTTGACGTCGATGATCGACTCCTCCCGGGGGACCAGTGCCGAGCGGGGTGCAAAGACGAACTCCCCGTCTCCGCACCGTCTGCGCGCTTCCGAAAGCGTCACGTAAAGATCGGTGAGAGCATCGTGCCGCGCCCAGAGAATGGACAGGCATTCGGCGCGGTCGCCCTGGGCGAGCCTCGGCACGATCTCGGCAGCCCCTTCCCAGAACGATGCGACAGCCTGGGTGTAAGCGGCGTCCGAGAAATTCGATTCGATGTAATCCCTGATCTCCCAGACGTCGTCTTCGCTGATCCCTCCGGTCTCGGCGCCGGCCGCCTTGCCCCGGAAGGCCTTGAGCAGCGCCTCGAGTTCCGCGGCTTCCGGCGGGCGGTCCTTGCGGTCACCGTCCATGAAAAAGCTGTTGAGGATGATCCGGACGATGTCGGCTTCGCCGAGAAGCCGCAGCGGGATCGGGAATCCCTCGGGCGTCTCGACCCTCGACATCGTAAAGCGGGTAACGAGCCCAGTCGACTCTCCCTCGCCCTCGGGGTTGACCTGGCTGATGTAGTCGAGTTGGCCGTCTTCTCCGGCGTAGTCGGCAACGAGCTGTCCGCATTCGGGACGGGCGAGAGCCGAGACGAGATACGACTTCCCGGCCTGGCTCGGCCCGAAGACGCTGACGCACATCTTGGACCCGGCAGCCCTGGCGAGTCGCCGCGCCCTTCGTTGATTCTGGCGGAAGGCTCTTGTCAGCGAGGTCCGTTCTTCGCCGACCAGCGATGTATTCGCTTCGTCGGCCGTCCATGCCAATGCATCGCCGATCAGGCGGACAACATCATCGGCCCGTTGCTGCAGTGCGTTCTGTTCTCGGGTCGTCACGGTTACCGTACCATCAATTCAACACGAATACGCCCGAATCCAGCCAGTAGTCGTTTTCGAATCCGAGCGTATGCAGGCTCAGCCGGACGTCCGTGGTTTTCATCGGGGTGTTGTCCGCCGCTTCCACGAAGGTGATCTCGAATGCCTCATGGGCCGCTTCGCGGCGAAGCACGTCCTCGGCATCGGTTCCCTCGTCATCGTCGACCCCCGTTCGCTCGAGCGTGACGGAAACGGGCGGCGCCTGGTTTTCAGCCGCGGCGTTGGCAAACTTGAGGTGGTAGAGAGGCGTCGTGATCCATCGCTCAAGCGGCAATTGCCGCGATCCGATATGGATCGGCGAGTAGAGCTTGACGACCGCGTCCTGATCGGAGCGATTCGACGAGTCCAGATCGACATCGCGGAAGATGACACGCGAGTCGAGGATCTTCCCGTTCCGCTCCATCTCGCCGATGTAGCGGGCAGTCGAGCGCATTCTCAGGTCGTCCGTCATGATCCTGAAGTTTGCTATGCTGCTCTTTGCGAGCATCGTCAGCATTCCACCGACCGCGACCGTGCTCTTCGGATCGCCGATCCTGTCTGTTGCAGGATCGCGATAAGGATACCAACTGCCCGCCCGGTAGGCGTGCATTGCGATCAGCCGGTCGGGAGAGATGGCCAGTTTTTCCTCGACGAGCGACCTGAGTTCAGGAAGCCGTGACGGGCGACCGGTCAGCAACACGATATCGCAATCCAGATGCGCGATCACTTCCGCCAGATTGCCGACGGCTTCGCCAAAGACATTCCTGACAACCCGGTCGATGGCCGCCTGGCTGACTTTCAGGGTGAGATCGGCGAGGCGCCAGTCCGAGGCCCCAATCCTCCGCATCGGCTCTTCAAGATAGTCCAGCAACTGTTGCGCCAGGTTCAGAGGCAGCGCCTCCTCCTGTTCCGCCGGAGAGTCGAGTTCCGATGCCGCGGTCCCGAAGACATCGGACAACGCCAGGTCGCCGGTCTCGCGGTCGTCGGATTGTTCCGACCTTTCGAGGATGGCCGTCGCAAGCGGTGCGAGAACGCGAATTCCGAACTGGCGTCGGCGCTGAATCATTTGCTGGTCGATTCCGCCGACATCCGCTCCGAAAAGCTCCTTCAGCCGCTCCCTGACACCCGTCCCGCCGGCATCCTCGACGGACTGCTGGATCTGCGGAATGATAATGTCTTCGACGACCGCCTTGACAAGGTCGTCCCCGGCGATTCTGAATCCTTCCCGGAAGACCTGGACCGGGTGCAGGACCCTCCCGTCCTCGCCGTAATAGGTCGTGATCATGAGGTCGGTCGTCCCGCCTCCGATATCGACGCAGGCAACCCGGATCGAGGGTTCGGACGAACCTCCCTCCATTCTCGGACGCTCCCGTCCCCTGAGCCCGAGGTAGCTGTCAATCTGGCCTTCGAACCGGTGCACGATTTCGGAGTAGAGAAACACGAGATGCGTACAGCTCGCCTCGTCCCACTCGACAACGAGATCGGGTTTCCCGGTGGTGCGGGATGCCGTCTCGGATTGACCGGCCATCGACCAGAGAAGCTGGATCGCACCCTTTGCCCTGGAGCGGATAATCGCCTGTTCCTGGACCAGGGTCGCGGTTGGCAGGGTGAGGATCACGCGCCTGAGGCGCCTGGGCAGATCGGACTGCGCCCGCCCGGCCCGGGATGCCGGATCGTTGATCTGGACAAGGGCGTGCGCAATGAGTTCGCCGAACATGAACCCGAACAGCGAGGATCGCGAAAACCGCGGCCTGATCGCCGGCAGGTTCCGGGATTTCCCCCGTGTCCGCAGTTTTGCCTTCACGTCGGCTTCCACCTGGGCGATCACGTCGCCGGCTTCGTTCAATCGAACCATCGCGGCCCTGGCGATTCCCGGGAGCTCGTTCCGGATCTCGTGATTATGGAAACGCCAGTTCTGCTCTGCCTCGGAATCGTCCCAGAGGTAGCGCTTGGGTGACGAAAGCCCCGACGTGGTCTCCGTACCCTCCTCGTCCCCGATCAGGCGCATCGCTTCAGGCCCGATCCTGACGAGGCTCGGCCAGAAGAACGACTTGTTGCGTCCCGAGGCCCGCGAGAACCGGTCGGGTCCGAATTCGGTCTGGCAAAACTCGACACGGCTTTCGAACAGGCCGGAGTATTGCAGTTCCGGCCGCGCGAGGTCCCGCAACTCGAGGGGGAAGGATTTCGAAAGGTCGATCCCGTGCTGATCCGGAAAACTCTCGATCAGGATCCCGCAGGTCCGGCAGTTACCGACGTCGAGGACGAAATCCACATCGACAGGGTTGGGTGCGTCGTCCCTGGACACCGTATCCGCCAGCCGGATCTTCGGGATCCGGACGACCTTCTGGATGTTCCCGATACAGGCCAGGTACCGTGCCCAGTGCTCAAGGAAATGCGGAAGGCTGCTCTTGTCGAACGGCCGTCCCGGCCTTTGGGCTTGCTTGAATCGCAGGAAGCAGTCTTCGATCCAGTCGGACACCCACTTCTGCAGATCCTGCCGGGGCTGACCTGTTTCGGGAGTATCGGGCCGCCGCAGGAACCACCCCATGTCGGCGGGTTCGCTGACAAACCGGAATTCACGCCGGGCGGCCGAGTCCTGGTGAGAAGGCGCGAGATAGCGCCCGGGGGTGGCCGCCTCGTCCTGGACCAGGGTCGTATCGAGCGCGAGCTGGACGTGGTGGGTGTGTCCCGCAACGGTTTCGGGCAGTTCGACGATCCGCATCCTTGCCCAGGTCGACGGACCCGGGTCGTAGCGCTCCTTGCCGGTCACGCTGCCCACGTTTTTGAGGCGGAGGACGGGAACCGGGATCCACTTGCCCAGAAACGGCTCGATCGCCGCAAGCGGGCGAACGGCATATTCATCGTCGTCGTCGCGTTGTTCCGCCTCGATCCTTTCGTCGCGTTCCTGGTTGCCCGAATACGGGATCAGCGTCCGTTCCTCCAGGTTCCCATCGACTTTTCCTGCCCTCTCGACGTAGCGCGCGGGGCGCAGTGCGGTCAATTCGTCAAGCGCGAATCCGAAATCAAGAATCTGGATGCCCGAATACGGGATGATGGTGATGTCCTCTTTCCAGTCGCAAATCGGTCGGACCGGTACGCTTGTCGAAATCATCGCCATGCAAATCCTCAAGTACTAGCGCCTGACTTTGCCAGACATCGCGAGATCGTGTCAACTTGTCTGGATTGGACAACCAAGGCAATTTCCTTCGGTACACGACATGGCTATCGCGTTCGCATTCTTTCGGGTTCAACGTCCTTTGCGAGGCTTGATGCGAAGCTGAACACGAACTGCAGGGTCAGGCTGCTCGACGGCAGGAAAATCGCTCAATACAATAATCCGCATGGCACCCGCACCTTTATCTCTTGCGTTCCCCAGCAGCGCTGGCTGTTTTCAGGGAGATCGCGGCACAATGTCACTCTTGGCAACGCTCATGGGACGGGTACGGCGCAAATACACGCTCAGCGGATTGCCGCTCTCAAAACACCGGCAGTTCACCCCCCTCCCCCCAAGGGATCGACATACAGGTAGGTGAACGCGGTTCTGCCAATTCGAGCGATCAGGGGCTCGAGACTGACGGGGTGAATTTCCGATCTTTTTTGGATGCTCAACTGCCTCGATCGGTTCCGTCGCCTAATTCCGCCCGAAAGAATCCCGGGCCGAGTCCCCAATAGCAACTGTGTCGTCTTCAATTCATCTGCCGCGATCCTGACGCTTTTGCACCGACCGGGCCGCCCTGTGTGACTGGGGCGGGCTGGGACCGGCGCTTGCGCGCTTCCTGCCTCCTGGGCTGCTGCGAGCCTATCGCATCTGGCACCAGTTCGCCCGCCGGGACCAAGTGGCAATCACAAGATAATCGCTGCATTGTCTTGAAAGGGCCAAGCCAGGCCGGTCTTGCTGACCGGCTATGTCCTTTTCAGCAGTGAAGATGAGGCATAGCCGAGGATGCCGCCTTTCCGGTACGTTCCGTTTTGTTCTCGTTAGAGATCCGGTTAGTGTCAGGCAAAGACCAGAATGACAGGGGTGTGCGGCATCAAGGGATGACCCAGAAGCCCGCATGCCTGATGGAAGTAGAGTAGAGGATACGCCTCCATTGGAGTTCAGTTTTTCCGTGCTGTGCTCGGCAGGCCGGTCGCATGGCTCGTATCGATTGGCCGTGCCGGATTGATCTACGAATCGATGTGTCTCCGCCGGGGGATGTTCCAAAAGGTGAACACTTGCCTACATTCCTGAACCGGGACCTGTTCCTGCTGTCAGTACCTTCTCGCAGTGGCAACCGACGCAAACTCTTGAGGTGCCGTCGCCAAGGGGATAGGCCTTTTGCCGTCAAATCAGGAGTTATCACATGAACGCGGTATCGACGGACAACCTCAGCCTTGAAGATATGGATCGGCAATGCGTCATGCATCCCCTGACGGATCTGAACGCCCATGAATCGGGCGCCAGCGACCCGCAGATCATCACCGGTGGCAAGGGCATACACGTATACGATCAGAACGGTCGCGATTTGATCGACGGGTTTGCCGCGCTTTATTGTGTGAATATCGGCTACGGCCGCACTGAAATCGCCGAGGCGATCTATGAACAGGCCAAGAAGCTCGCCTATTTCCACGCCTATCGGGGCACGTCAAACGAGCCGCTGATCCGGCTGTCACACCGCATTCTGTCACTGGCCCCAGAGGGTATGAGCAAGGTGTTCTACGGAATGTCCGGCTCGGACGCCAACGAGACCCAGGTCAAGATCGCCTGGCACTACAACAATGTGCTCGGCCGCCCCAATAAGAAGAAGATCATCTCGCGCGAGCGTGCCTATCACGGCTCGACCATTATGTCGGGCAGCCTGACCGGGCTCCCCAGATTCCACGCCAATTTTGACCTACCCCTCGACATCGTGTTCCACACGGTGGCTCCGCATCACTATTGGGGCGCAGAGCCAGGGTTGAACGAGGCCGGTTATGCCTTGGCATGTGCAGAGGCACTGGATGCGATGATCGAGGAAGAAAACCCCGATACGGTCGCGGCCTTCATTGCCGAGCCAATGATGGGCACCGGCGGCATCGTGCCACCGCCGGACGGCTACTGGAGTCATATCCAGCAAGTGCTGAAGAAGCACGACGTGCTGTTGATCGCCGACGAAGTCGTCACCGGGTTTGGCCGACTCGGCACGCAATTCGGCTGCAACCATTACGACATCAAGCCGGACCTGATGACTGTCGCCAAGGGCCTGACAAGCGCCTATTTGCCACTGTCGGGCGTCATCGTCGGCAATCGGGTCTGGGAAATTCTCAAACAGGGCTCGGAGGAATTCGGTCCCTTCTCACACGGCTTCACCTGCTCGGGACATGCGCTCGGTGCGGCCGCCGCGCTTGCCAACCTCGACGTAATAGCGAACGAAGGCCTCGTCGAGAATGCGGGAAAAACAGGCGGCCTTCTCAATGCCCGCCTGCATGAAGAATTCGACGATCACCTGATGGTCGGCGAGGTGAGGGGCGTTGGCCTGCTGGCCGCCGTCGAGTTCGTTGCCAATAAGCAAAGCAAGATTCGCTTTGACACCGGCCTGAACGTCGGCGCCAAGGTCACGGCGCGCTGCCTGGAGCAGGGGCTGATCACAAGGGCGATGCCTGGCGGCGACATTCTCGGCTTTGCCCCGCCGCTCTGCATCACGACCGACGAAGTTGAGCGCGTGGTGGAGATCGCCAAGGGCGCAGTGGCCGATATTGCCGACGAACTGGTCCGCGACAAGAGCTGGAAGCCGGCCTGAGGCGTTGGCCGTATGCGGCGCGGCGAGCGGCCAGCGCAGCGACTGGAAATTCGCGGGGCGCGCACTGCAGTCGGACCGAGCGAGCGTTCGGGCGTCGAACGCTTCAGGTGAACCCATGAAGTGCTGCGATGGCTCTGCGGCGATGTTGCATCAGTTGAGGACCCCGTGGAGTGCCTGAGAAGCGCCGAGCAGCCTGGCCGGCACGCGGAAGCGGCCGATCACGTCGGTGAGGCGTTCGCGCTCAGTGATCACTTCGGCGGTTTCGCCGCTGACCAGCACGGTAGCCGGCTTGCACTGGGCGTTGAAATTGGCGGCGAGCGATTCGGCGTAACAGCCAGTGTCGAGCATGGCAATCAGGTCGCCGCGCACCAGTTCCGGCATCTCGCGGCTACTGCCCAGAATGTCATGGGTGCAGATTGGCCCGACGATATCGACGGTCTCCTTCGGCGTTTCCGCAGCCTTGTTGACCGGCACGATATGGTAGTGATGGGGAATGGTGATCCACGGTACGTGATTACCGCTAAGATCGAGGTTCACCCATTTCAGACCTTTTTCCGGCCAGTCCTTAACCGCCCCGACCTGGCCGATCGAGATCCCGGCCGGGCCGGAGATGGCACGACCCGGTTCGATCCGAAGCGTGGGCAGAGGAAAGTTCAGCTTTTTGCACTCATCCTTTACGGCGAGGCCGACTTCGCGGCCATACACCTCGTAGCTTGAGACACGCTCGTCGTCGACGCCGCCGCGTGGACCGGTTTTTTCCTTGCGCCCGAAAGTCCAGCCGCCACCGAGATCGATGCAGGGCGCGGCCCAGCCGGTATCGTCTTTGAGCTTGGCGGCCCAGCGCACCATGTCACGGGCCATCAGCGCGAATGCGTCCGCTTGATTGTCGAGCCGGCTCAAATGGAAATGCAACTCGTGCAGCACAAGATCAGCGTCGCTGTTCTGGATGCGTTCGACAAGTTCCACCGCTTGATCGTAGGTCATGCCCCATTTTTCGTGGCGAACGATGTCGGGCATGGCGCCATGGTGTACGCCGGTACTGTGGTGATCCTTCAACTCGGGCAACTCCAGCTTGACGCGGACGCCGACATGGGTTTCGCGGCCAAGACGTCTGGCCGTTTCCTCGATCATATCGATCTCGTCCATGGCATCGATATTGACGCAGACACCGTTGGCGATGGCGAGTTCGATCTCGGCCGGCTCCTTGTTGCTGCCATTGAGCGCCATCTTGTTCGGGTCCGAGCCGGCCAGTAGCGCCAGGTACATTTCGTTGTAGCCGAAGCAGTCCCCGCCGGCACCTTCCTGGTTCATGATGTGGCGGATGGCCAAGCCGTTATTGCTCTTGTTGGCGAACAGGATTTCGACACTGTGATAGGCTGCGGTGAAGGCGTCGCGGAAGCGTCGATAGTTGTGGCGAAGCTGGGCCTCGCTCATCACATAGAGCGGGGTGCCGAAGCTCTTGGCGAGCTCGGCGCAGTCACAGCCCTCCATCCAGAGGTGGCCATTGTCGCCGATGCCGATGAACTCGGAGTAATTGTACGAAAAGCTCGGGCGGTGCAGCGGAAACTCCTTTTTGGCGGATGTCGGCATGGGGTATGCTCCTTTGCTCAGCTCTAGACTGTTGTCGGATCCGATGGCGGGTTTATGGGCACTACGGGCCTGGTCGTGACCCGGTACCCGATCCAGGCGCCCTAGAGTTGACATCTTCACGCAAGTCCGTGCGGGAACCCCGGCCTCGATGCCATTTGAATTTGCCCTAACGTAATTCGAAGGCCTTTTGGCTGGTGGTTACGATGGCCTCGCGCCGGCTGCTCCGGTCCATCAGCCGCTCCTCGATCTTCCAGCCCAGCAAGGTCATCGGATATGACAGGATGAAGTAGAGGATGATGATGGTGCCGAAGGAGAGGATAGCCGAATAGCCGAGATTATTGAAGTATTTGCCAGCCAGGGTTAGCTCCAGCACACCAACCTGGGAGGCGAGGGACGTGTCCTTAATGAACATCACGAAAAAGGAGAAGGCAGGCGGGATAATCACCTTCCATGCCTGGGGGAGCAGCACGTAGCGTAGCGCCTGAAGTTCGGTGAAATTCATCGAAATGGCAGTGTGGTGCTGGTTCGCGTGGACGGATTCCAGCCCGGCGCGGACAATCTCGGCGATAAATGCCGTCGAGACGATGACAATGCTAATACAGGCGACCGTAAAAAGTGAGATGTCCGTGCCAAGCCCTTTCGAGATGAACAGCACAAGGAACAGCAAGACAAGAAAGG
>JAPOVX010000313.1 GCA_026707935.1 Paracoccaceae bacterium | reverse complement strand
CTGGAAGAACTTGCAGTGGGAAGAGTTCGCCCTATGGAAGGCCGAACGGATCGCCACAGGCTAACCAAAAAATTTGGCGTACACCCCATTAAGTATCGCAGGTTGACTGCCGAACGAGACGCGGTTAGGCTCACGACACGTTTTCACCAAGCGCATTTTGCCGCTTCCTCGGCTGGCGAAGAAACGTTCCTTCCAAAGTCCATGGGAACCGGTCGTCTAGGGGAGGAAATTCATGCCGATGACGCGGGAAGAGATGATTCGCCATTGCGACGAAATGGTGATCCGCACGCTCAATCAGCGAAAATACCATGAATCCAGAAACTACTGGCATGACGAAATGGTCTGGCGTGGCCCACATGGTTGGGGCACGGTGATCGGGATTGAGAACTTCATCAACAATGTGATTGGCCCGCAAGGGCGTGCCTTCCCGGACTATGAGGCCAACAATGTTCAATGGCTGGTGGACGGCAACTTTGTCGCAACACGTGGCTGGTTCACGGGAACACACAGTGACACGTTTCTAGGCGTCCCGGCCACTGGCAAGGTTGTGTCCGTCGGTTTCTCGGATATCTGGCGGTTCGAGGGCAACAAACTCGCAGAAAACTGGGTCGAAGTCGACAATTATGGGTTTCTGAAACAGGTTGGGGCCGTCAAGGAACAAACGCATTTGAGTGACACGACGCCGTTCATGGCGGACGAAACCAAATGAAGTAGCGAGTGGTCGGAACCAGAAGGGCCGAGCATTCTGAAAACGTGTTACATCGAACACTACGAATAATTCTGCACTGGAGGACAGAATGAAACACCTATTTGTCGCAGGACTCATGACGATTCCTGTCGCGCTGGGTTCGCCCCCAGCCTATGCCGATTGCGGAATCGAATCGGGCTCGATCCGAATTCTTGCAAACGACTTCCCGGCCCTCCGGACCTTCACGGGTGTCGCCGCCGAATGCGAAAGCGACACTGTCGAGTTCGTCCTCAACCACACGGCCGAGCATTCAAATATCGCCGTCGCCGCAATGACGCCCGATCCACCGGAATACACCGCTCGCATCCTCGCAACGAGTACCCTGGTCACGATGATGAACGAGGACCTGGTTCAGCCGATGGACGAGTTGGTCGAAAAGTATGGCGATGGCCTGACCCCGATGCAGCTGATCGAGATCGACGGTAACATAATGTCTGTGGCGTTCATGGCCAATACGCAGCATCTGATTTATCGTGCGGACATCCTGGACGCCGCCGGGCTTGAGGTCCCAACCACGGTCGAGGAAGTCATCGAAGCCTCGCGGGTCATTCGCGAAAAAGGTCTGATGGAGAACCCCTTCGCCGCTGCGTACAAGGCGGGCTGGAATCTCGGCGAGGAATTCGTGAACATGTTCCTCGGACATGGCGGCGAGTTCTTCAAGGCCGGCACCGCCCTTCCCAACCTGAACAACGAGATCGGTGTTGCCGCTTTGACCAAGATGAAGGGGCTCACCGAGTATATGAACCCCGATTACCTGACGCTGGAGTCGGAGGGCATAAAGCTGGAATGGGAAGCCGGAAACGTCGCGCTGATGTTTCTTTGGGCTTCGCGGGCACCGACCTTGTTGGACGATAAGGGCTCGACGCCTGAAGTCGTTGCCGCGACCACGCTTGCTGCGCCGGTGACCGTTTCAGGCGGCGATATTCCGGTCGCGTCGCTATGGTGGGACGGTTTTTCGATCGCCAAGAATGCCAGCGACGAGAATGCCGAGGCCTCGTTCCGCGCTCTAGTCCGCGGCGCGGTTTCCAAGGGAATGGCGAATGAGCATTCCGACGAGGCTGTCTGGCTCATCGAAGGTTTTGTACCCGGACCGAAGTCTATCGGAGTCATTGAAGCTGTGAAAATGAACGCGCGACCCTATCCGATGATAGCCTCAATGGGCCTTTTGCACGCTGCACTTGGCGAGGAAATCGTCGAGTTCCTTCAGGGACAAGAGTCGGTTGAGCAGGCTCTGTCAGATGTCGAGGCCGCTTATATGGCCAAGGCCAAGGAAGCTGGCTTCATCGACTGATCGCATGCGGAATTCCTTCGGGCGGCGCTCCTGCGCCGCCCGTGAGGCAACGGCAGAGACCAAAGCTTGAAACACAAGGCCTTTTTTTGGTTCATGTCGCCCTCAATTGCCGCGATGGTACTGTTCATCGCGGTTCCGATCATTTCAATCGCGCTGCAATCCCTGCATTCTGAGCCGGACAAGGTCGTCGAAGTCATAGAGACCTGCGGCCCCTTTGGCTGCACTGAGACAACGCTCGTGACGGATGCCGCGGAAGATGCGGGCGGTTTTTTCGGCGTCTTTTCCGGATTATCACATTACACTAACCGCAACCATCTCGCGCTATCCGAGGTGTCGGTTCTTTGGTCGGATGCCGAGAGCTTTTGGAAGTTCGTCGCGCGGCTGCTAAACCTCCCATTCTACAAGGCGATGACCTTCACGCTGACCTATACTTTCTGCGTCACGCCGCTGGTGTTGTTCTTTGGCCTGCTTGTCGCGATGGCCGTGAATCGCCTGCCCCGTCCCGCCAAGGGTCCAATCGTTTTCACCACGATCCTCCCGATGATCGTGACACCCCTGATCGGTTCGTTGATCCTGTTCTGGATGATCGACTCGCGAGGCATAATCGGAGCGACAATCCAATACATTTTTGACGACCCCAATCTTTCGCTCAAAGGGTCCATCACACTGACCTGGATCACGCTCATCGTTTACGGGGTCTGGCACCACTCACCCTTTGCCTTCGTGGTATATTACGCTGCGCTGCAGACAGTTCCGTTCGAGCAACTCGAATCCGCAACCGTCGACGGAGCAAATACCTGGCAGCGGGTCCGTTACGTAGTCCTACCTCATCTGGCGCCCGTAACAGCGTTCATCGCCATGATTTCGCTCATGGACAATGTGCGGGTGTTTGAGCCGATCATTGGCTTCAATGCCGGCGCCAGCGCGCAATCGCTATCCTGGCTCGTGTACAATGACCTCCGCAATGAAACAGGACAGTTGTACGGGTCTGCCGCTGCGACTTCGATACTGACAATTTCGGTGGTAATGGTCGTGATTTCCCCGGCAGTTGTTCGAACCATTCGCGACTTCCGTCGCACACGTTGACGGTGGATTGATGTCGCGACACATACTGGGACGCCACCCTCTGCTCAGTGTATTGTCGCTGACGTTTCTTGCTGTCTGGGTGATTGCGGCGGCATTTCCGTTCTTTTGGACACTCTGGGGATCGTTCAAGGTTGAAGCCGACTTCTTTTCGCGAACGGATTGGCGAAATGCGATCTACGGCATTCGTACTACTGGAGAGACAGGTGCACCTTTCAGCTTCGCAGCCTATCGGGAAGTCTGGACGGAAGGGCTCTTTTGGGAGGCAGCGCTCAACACGTGGATTGTGACAGGCTGCGTCGTGGTTTTCTCGCTCATTCTGGGTGCGCTCGGCGGCTACGCGCTGTCCAGGTCCCAACAGAATTACGCGATCTGGATCCTTGTCCTTGCCTTGGTTTTTCGCGCTATGCCACACATCACACTGGTGTCGGGCTATCTTCTGCCCTTCTTTGAATTGAACATCTGGGGCATTCTGCCGACAACGATTGTGGTGCTTGTGGCCATCAATCAGCCTTTCACGTTGTGGATGCTCTACTCGTTCTTCCGGAACGTTCCAAAAGATCTCGACGAGGCCGCGATGGTCGACGGATGCACGCGATTCCAGGCGTTCCGCTTCACAATCGTTCCAGTCATGTGGCCGGGGATCGTGACCGCCGGATTGTTCAGCCTGATGCTGGCCTATAACGACTTTGCGGTGACCGCGATGATCCTGAGTGAGGAGAATTTGACAATGGTGCCGAAGATCCAGAGCTATCTTGGCACGAATCAGACCGAGGGTCACGTCATGTGGGCCGTCGCGGCCGTGGTTTCGGCCACTGCACCACTCTTCATGATCGTGTTGTTCTTTCAACGTCAGGTCGTCGCCGGGCTCACCGCCGGCGCGATCAAGGGATGACAAGAAAGTCCGTTTGTCATCGAGACAAGTGAAAGGGAATTCGATGTGCGCACGTGCTGCTCGCCCAGGGATGGGAATTGCGACGGACATCACAGTCGAGAACAAGCGTCTCTACAGCGATCTGCTAGGCAGTTTTTCCACGGGGGAATCTGGAGCGATCAAACGTTCCGTCCTTTCGATCTTCGATGAACGCGCCGAGATCAAGGCCAGCCATCCGATTAACTCAGCGCAGGAGGGTATTGGGTACTTTTCGGACATCGTCGTTCCGCTCATGGGTGCGCTGGAAGGTCTTAGCCGTCTAAACTACGTGATGATCGGCGGCGAATATCTGGGAACGGAGTGGGTTACGTCGACTGGGTACTATTACGGCCATTTCACACATCCTTTGTTTGGAATTCCACCAAGTAAAAGGCTGGCTTTTCTACGCTTCGGTGAATTTCACCGGATCGAGGATGGCAGGATCCTGGAATCACAGGTCTTTCTTGGCCTGGCAGAACTGATCATCGCGCTTGGGCTCTGGCCCCTGGGGAAAAGCCAGGGTTATGAGGGGGTCGTTCCCGGACCGTCAACCCAGGACGGGATCAATTTTGGGCCGTCCGATCCGGCAAAGTCCCGTGAAACTGCCAGCCTGGTCGAAGACATGCTCCTGGGTCTGGCAACGGAAGATTGTGCCTGGCGGCCTTATTGGGACGGCAGAATGGTTTGGTATGGCCCTGGCGGCTTTGGCTCTTACGCGACCGTTGACGCGTTCGGAGCTTTCCAGAGGCCCTTTGAGCAGGCGTTCGAGGGTTGGGGTGACGGCCAGAACGAAGGCATCAGCGGGGTGGGTTCAAGCGGCAAGGCAGGCGACGGCGAGTATGCATTCCTGAACGGATGGCCACAAATCACCGGAATACACGTCAATCCGTTCATGGGAATCGAGCCAACGCATAAACGGGTTTTCATGCGGGATTGCGATTGGTGGCGGTGCGAGGGAGGCAAGATCGTCGAAAACTGGTGCATGGTCGATACGCTCCATCTGGTCTATCAACTCGGACGGGACGTTCTTGCAGAACTACTTGGTTAGCGGTCCTGCCCAGCAAGGTCCTTTCACCTCGAGTTTCCTTTATTGCCCCACAATATGCGGCATCGGATTTGCTTCCAGGAAAGCCAAAGGCCATATCGCACAAACTTCTGTCATTCTCGGGAAGCACTAAAAAGAGTTAAGTGACAGCGGCCAGATTTCGCCCGCGGAAATCCACTGAATTGCGATTTAAAGGAATTTGGCCGTGGTGCCGTCAGGTAATCAGTCGCGTTTGGCCTCGTCTGCCGCTATAGGCGATGACTGCAGATTCCGACTGCACTTGAATACTATTCGGACGC
The DNA here is from genome assembly GCA_026707935.1 of Paracoccaceae bacterium. GTDB lineage: Bacteria > Pseudomonadota > Alphaproteobacteria > Rhodobacterales > Rhodobacteraceae > JAPPHA01. The sequence goes on along the minus strand of JAPOVX010000313.1, from coordinate 33,659 downwards.
GACTTGAACGCGATTTCGACTGCACTTGAACGCCGTCTCCACGGTTCGCGAGAGCCGGTTTCGTGATCGAATGAACCCTTGGTGTCGCCTGGCCGTTGGACGGTGATGCGGTGGTTCCCCCGCATGGGTTCGGGACATATGCCTCTTCCACTCTCAACACCGGAAGAAGAGCCCGACCCATGGAGAGAACCGATATGAAGACTATCCGATTTATCCTGCAGTTTCGATTCGACCATCAGCTGTCGATGGCGAAGATCGCCAGAGCCGTCCGGGTCAGCCAGGGAACCGTCCACATCATTCTGTCGTCCGCCCGGGGGCCGGGCACGACGGTGGCCCCTGCCGGAGGGTCTCAACGACGCTGCGCTGCGGCGGGCGCTGTATCCGCCGGTCCCAGTGCCGGACCCGGATGACCGTCTGGAGCCGGACTGGTCGGTCAAGGCGCTGACCCGGAAGCGGAAGCGCCGGGAACCGAGACCCACCCGCCGGGTGCTGTGGGAACGCTATTGCGACGATGCCCGGAACACTGCCGTTGAACCCGCGAACGTGCCTCGCCTATCCCGTTCGGGGATTGTCTTGCCGATCGCCGGCGCGGGAACACCCGGGTTCTTTCGTGCCCCCGCCTGAACGATGGACTGTTCGGGAACCCGCGTTTCACACCCTCTTCGCTTCAAACTCCGCCCAGACCTCCTCAAGCCTGTCGATGTCGAACCCCGGCTCACGGGCGGGCCCGAGCACGATAGACTCGCGTGCAACCATGGTTTCGATGGCACCCTTCAGGACAGGAATGACGTCCCGGGGAATGACCAGCGCACCGTGCCGATCGGCATGGATGAGTTCACCCTGCTCGACATCCATTCCCATGATTTTGACCGGGGTGCCGAATTCGACAACGTGAACGAAACCGTGGCTTACCCCGATGGAACCCGCCAGGACCGGGAACCCGTCGTCGATCGCGCCAAGATCGCGCATCGCGCCATTCGTGACGGCCCCGGCAAGACCAAGCCCCTTGTGAACCGCGACGTGAACCTCGCCCCACCATGCGGCCGCACAACCCGGATAATCCGCGTCCTCGATGACCGCGACGGACGGGCCGTTCCCCGAAGCCATCGAACGAAAGTATTCCATGCGTCGGGCACTCAGGACTTCGGGCGATTCAACCGGCGGCAGGAAGCCGGCGATCCGGGCAGTTCGTGCAATCCCGACGATGGGCGGAGCTTCGGGAGCGGAGTGCTGCATCGTACCGCGGGTATGGCGGTCAAACCCCCGCGCTCCCTGGGCGACCTCGATCGCGTTGCATACAGTCGGCGTATCGACCGAGCGGAGGAGTCCGAGCAGGTCTTCGGAGATTACATTCTGAGCCAATGCCTCAATTCCTCGTTCGTTTTTTCCGGTTGCTCCAGTGTCGGCATGTGGCCGGCTCCGGCAATGATCGCCAGCCGCGAACCCGTGATTAGGTCGTGCATCAATTCATGGCGCTCGACCGGGCACAGGCGATCCTCTTCACCGCAGAGCACGAGTGAAGGGACAGCGATTTCCCTCAGCGTACCGCATTGATCAGGGCGGTGTCGAATGGCATGGGACTGATCCCTGAACACGTCGCTCCCAAGTTCCTCGGCCATGTCCATGCACAGCCCGAGTATCCTTCCCTTCTCCGACCCGTTTGCCAGGTATTTCGGCTTCATTTCATCACGCATGACCGCACGCAGTTCTCCGTTCCGAACCCTGTCTGCCTGCAGAGCGCGAACGGTAACCATCTCGGGCGGATCAGCGAAAGGGTTCGTGTCCATCAGCGCCAGGCGTTGAACACGGTCAGGGGCCTGTCGGATGACCTCCATTGCCACGATTCCACCCATGGACAGGCCGGCAAGGGCAAATCGCGGTGGCGACTGCTCGAGAACCCGACGTGCCAGTCCGGCGATCGTGGCCTCGCCTTTCAGCGGAACGAACATGACCGAACGATCGAGCGAAAAGGCCGCAATTTGCGGGGCGAAGAGCCGCACGTCGCACATCATGCCCGGAAGGAATACGAGAGGTTCACGCATCAGTCGATCCGCCCCGTGACTTCCCTGCGAACACATATTTTCCGATGGTGGGACGATCGCCAGATCAGGCCTTGCGGACCCGGTTCGCCCGGACCCGGCGACTGCCCCGCCCTGCCGCAATTCCTGACCGTGCCGTTCGCCGCCCGATGCCTGTCACGACTGCACTCCCGAGGGAACCGTTCCAATGACCGGAAACCAGCGACATCGAACGCAGCGGGGACAAGGACGCCCCGATGGCCGGTGGATCGCGATACGTGCGACGACACACGCCTCAATTCCGGATGCGGCCGCCGCTTTCAGGATCAAACAGGTAGAGATGTTCGCTGTTCAGGGATATGCCCACGATGTCGTCCTGATCTTTCCGCAAATGCCTGTCACCTTTGGCGATCACACGCTGTTGACCCCACTGGATCGTCAGCAACGTCGCTTCGCCCGTGTTTTCGAATGCATAAATCCTGACGTCAACGTCGCCCCGGCCCATTTCCTGCACGCGCATGTCATCGGCGCGAACACCCAGTACAACCTGCGCGCGATCCGCGGAATCGACTCCGACGAGCTGGTTGCCGCCGGCAGTCACGAACATGCCGTCCCGAATCGAACCATCGATGAGATTCATCGCCGGTGAGCCGATAAACCCCGCCACGAAAAGATTAGCGGGATCATTATAGATCTCGTCAGGCGTGCCGAGCTGCTGGATAACGCCGTTGTTCATGACTGCCACGCGGTCCGCGAGCGTCATCGCCTCGATCTGATCGTGCGTAACATAGATGGTCGTGATCTTGAGTTCCCGGCTGAGGTGCTTGAGTTCGGCCCGCATCGATACGCGGAGCTTGGCGTCGAGATTCGACAACGGCTCGTCCATGAGAAAGACCATGGGCGTGCGCACGATCGCGCGGGCCAGGGCGACACGCTGGCGCTGTCCGCCCGAAAGTTCCCTGGGCCTGCGGCTCAGGAACTGGGTCAACTCCACCTGCCCGGCCGCCCTTTCCACGCGAGGTTCGATTTCAGGTTTTCGGATCCCGCGTACCCTGAGAGGATAGGCAATGTTCTCGAACACGGTCATGTGAGGGTAGAGACCGTAGTTCTGGAACACCATCGCCACGTCTCGATCCTTTGGCAGGTCGTCATTGACCATGCGATCGCCGATCCAGACTTCGCCTTCGGTCGGTTCCTCCAATCCCGCGATCATCCGCATCGTGGTTGTCTTCCCGCACCCCGAGGGCCCGAGCAACACCAGAAACTCCTTGTCCCTGATTTCGAGCGACTGGTTGTCGACACCGACAAATTCGCCCCAGCGCTTGGTGAGATCCTTGAGGACAACCCTGGCCATTACCGTACCGCCCCCATCGTCATGCCCTGCACGAAGTACTTTCGGATGATCAGCGCGAGGACGAACATCGGAACCATTATGATGATGCCGGCAGCGCTCAATAGGTTCCAGAGATCACCTTCCTCGGCCTTGAACAGCGCCAGTCCGATCGGCAGGGTCACTGCATACTTGTTGGTCAGGATCAACGCGAACAGGAACTCGTTCCAGGCGATGATGAAGCAGAATATGCCCGCGGTCAGCAGACCGGGCGCCGCCATCGGCAGAACGATGTTGCGAATCACCTGCAGGCGCGAAGAACCGTCAACCATTGCCGCTTCCTCGGTGTCGAGAGGAATGCCGTCGATGAATCCCTTGATCATCCAGATCGCGAAGGGCATGACGATTGCCAGGTTGACAAGAATGAGGCCCAGCCTTGTGTCGAGCAGGCCAATGTTCCGGAACATCACGAAGAACGGCAGGATGATCACGACCGCGGGCACGAATTGCGTCGCAAGTATGGTCACGAGCATCGCGGTTTCACCCTTCAAACGGAAGCGGCTGAACGAATATGCCGCCATCGTGGCGATCGGGATCGCGAACACGACGGTAACGAAAGCCACGATCGCGGAGTTCAGCAGCTTGTTCCCGAGGTCGTAGGGCAACTCGAACACTGCAACGAAATTCGCCAGGGTCGGTTTGAAAAACAGCTTCAACTGGAATACATCGATGTGGTTCTTGAAGGCGGCCATGAATATCCACAGGATCGGAACCAGCATGAAAAAGGTGGCAACCAGGATCAGGGCCACCTGGATTGCATTCACGAGTCGCTTTTTCTGTTTCCCGGTCATGGCGTTCATCCTTTTCGAAAGACGAACTTCGTGTACGCGTAGGTGAGGAAAATCATCGGGATGACCATCAGCCAGGCTACCGACGCCGCATACCCGATCTGTCCGTATTTCATCCCGTTGAAATAGATGTAATGGGAAAGCGTCTGGGTTGCCGTTCCAGGCCCTCCATTTGTCAGCATGAAAATCTGGTCAAAGGTCTTCAGGCTGAAGATCGACTTGAGGATAATCACGACCGCAAGGACAGGGGCCAGTTGTGGCAGGGTGACGTCGCGAAAGACGCGCCAGCCCGAGGCACCGTCGACCTGGGCCGCCTCGATCGTGTCCCGTGGAATGCTCGCCAGGCCGCCGATCAGCACCAGGGTAAGAAACGGGATCCAGCCCCAGACATCGGCCATCACGCAAACCGCGAAAGCCAGGACCGGGTCCGCCAGCCAGCTGACATCGGCCAGAGGCGGAATCAGGACCCCGAAGAAAGCGTCAAAAAGGCCGAATTCCGGGTTGAACATGAAACGGAACGATACGCCGATCAATGCCGGGCTCATGGCGAACGGCAGGATCAGCAGGGTTTGCACCCCGGATCTAAACCTCCCGCCCGGGGCCAGTAGCAATGCCAGGCCGAGCGCACATATCGTTGTCAGCCCGACCGTCAGAACCGTGTAGATCGCGGTGACTTCGACCGAATTCCAGAACGCCGGCTCATTGGCTATTGCCCAGGTGAAATTCTCCCAGCCCAGGTATTGATCGAGAGAACCCGGGCGATTGAGCCGCCCCACGGTAAAGGACAGGCGCAGCGCTTCGATCAGTGGCCAGATCGCCGTGGCGAAGACCACCACCACTGCAGGCAAGACCAGCAGGTATTTGAGCGTGCGGTCCCGAATGTCGATACCCCCCGGAATGTCCCGCCCCGCGAATACGGGGGGCAGGACAGGTGCGCCCCGTCGAACGGGGCGCCAGTGAAAGTCGGGTTACTGGATGCGCCCGGCGCGACGCAACACCCTGTTGGCCTGTTCGGCAGCATCAAGCATGAGCTGACGCGTGTCTCCGCCTGCCGCGGCCTCGGCGATGGCTGCCGACAAAAGGTCGCCGACTTCCGGCCACTCCGCGATTTGCGGCATGATGTCCGACTCCTTGAGCGACTCCCAGGCCGCCATCTGGATATTGTCATTGGCGGCATTGACATCCGGGTCCGTGAGCGACGAGATGTGGGTGACAACGTTGTTGACGATCCTTTTTCCCTTGACCTCGCGAACCGTTGCGTTGGCCTTGTCCATCTCGGGATTCGACAGCCACTTCAGGAATTCCCAGGCTGCATCCTTGTTCTCCGAATATTCAGAGATCGCGAACGGCATGGAAATGGCATAGGTCTTGGTCGTGCCGCTGTAGGAAGGCATGCCCACGAATCCGACCTCGTCCTTGGTCAATGTCGAGGTTTCGGGGTTCAGGAATGCCGAGTAGAACCACCACCATCCGGGAATCATTGCAGACTTGCCCTGGCTGAATGACTGCCGGGCGTCCTGTTCGACGAACGCCACGGAGTTCGGGTTTGCAACGCCGTGCTCCGTCAGCAGGGCGACATAGTCTTCGGTCGCTTTCAAAGCGGAATCGGTGGTCCATCCCGCCGAACCGTCTTCATTGAACACGTCCTCGCCCGCGCCCCACAGGAAGTTCAACCAGATGAACAGGGCCTGGCGGTTTCCGTCATTGTTGTAGTAGAGCGCGACCGGAGAAATCCCTTCATGCTCCCAGGCTTCCCCCATGGCAGCAACATCTTCCCATGACGTTGGAGGATTGGGGATCAGGTCCTTGCGATAGAACAGGACCTGGGGGTGGGCGCGCAACGGAAATCCAAGTGTCCTGCCTTCAAACTGGGCCGAGCGTGCAAAGGCTTCCGGGTAACGATCCATCGAAATGCCGTCCCGCTCCATCAAGTCGTCGATTGGCATGAGCCAGTGAGCATTCGGCGGGCCCCAGCTATCGAGGTAATTGACCACGTCAAATGTGCCGCTCGCTGCGATGCCCTCGGTATTGATTTTCTCCTGGAGTGAACCAAAGGGAATGAAGGTCCACTCGGTTTCGATGCCCGTGAGCTCGGTAAATTCTTCGTCCCTCAGCATCAGCCCGTCGAACTGCGGAGTGACAACGCTGAGTATGTTCAGCTTGGTGCCGTCAAATGGCTTGCCTTCAAGCAGGTTGTAAGGGATATCTTCGGCAAGTGCGGAATGTGGAGCGAGTACCAAGGCTCCTGCCGCGACCCCTGCCTTCAGAAAATTCCGTTTGTGCATCGTTTTCTCCTTGATACGATTCAAAAATGAAAATCCACCGTACCGAAGCGTGAAAATGCAGACAAGAAGCATGTTCGCCCTTCGCTGGCCCCTGGCGCCCTGCCGGAATGACGGATGTCAATCGCTTTCGCATTTTGCTTTGCGCCTTGAACCCGTGCAGCGCGGACTGCCCGCCAGGACGTGAATGGCCAGGTTCGGCCCGGCGCTTGTGATCTTTGCGACACCGTTAATCCGACTCGGTAACCTCCGATTCCTCAACGCCTGTCGTCTCCGGGGTCTCTGTTTGCAGACAATTCGAGCTGATCAACCGGCCAACAAGGTCGTGCAGGCGAGATGCCGTCGCCAATTCCGGTTTTCGACATGTACGCCACGGCCGAACGACTGGCAGCACCACGCAGGCGTCAACCGTATCCCGGTTCTCGATGACTGCCGGGTTCCGGCGCCAACGACCTGCGGGTTAAACTTCGTGCACGGGAGTGGTCGGGCAAGGCAGGGTGGTCACGACGCAGGGAGCGCCGCCACGTCACGCGGGTTTCGACATGAAAAGCCTGTACGGCAGCGCGAACGGCAGCGCCGGGCAGTCGATCACGATTGTTCTCTTCTTTTGCCGCGGAGGACCGATGACAGCTTCTGCCTCTTACTCACCGACCAACAACCGCAATCCCAGGGCTCCCAGAATCAGTGACGCCGTGCGATCAATAAAGACTTTCGCTCCGAGATACGCGTCCCCGGCAATCTGGCTGCCCATGCAAATCGCCAGAATACTGTAGAAGATGAATTCGACCACAAGGTGGTTGAGCACGATTGTGGCGTTTTCGGAGATCGTCATGTTTTCCGGGAAGATGACGACAAGCACGGCCCCGGCAAACAGCACCGACTTCGGGTTCAGGGCATTGACCAGGACTCCGCGTACGAACGAGTTTCGTGCCGTCATTCTAGTTGGAACCACTTTTTCGCGCGCGCCCGCCCACATGCCCCAGGCGATATAGAACAGGTAGATCATGCCGATGGCCTTCGTCGTCGTGTAGGCCCACGGCACCACGCGAAAGATCGCTTCCAGCCCGAACAACGCCAGCATTGTCCAGGTGGCCGCCATCAGACCCAATCCGTAACCCGTCGCCATGCCGGCCGTTCGGCCTGAGCTCAGCGTTGTTTGTATGGCGACGAGAAGAGCGGGTCCCGGGCTGACGATTGCCACGACCAGCGCGAAATTGAATGCAACCAGATCTTCAATGCTCATGCTGCGTCACCATCCGGAATCCCGGCCGTCCCCTCTTTCCCGCGTCGCCTCTACCTTTCCGAGGAATCCTGTTCGAAAGTCGGGATTCAAACCGCCGTTCAACTGGCATCAAATGCTTCGCGTATAGAATTTATTACATATTATCATGACGTTGTCACCTCATGCCGCCTCTGCAATGATATGTTCGGAACAGCGCGGGAGGCAGACATACTTCTCACCCAAGCTCGTGCACCGCGACCGCGAGCGGGTGGCCGACAAGACGCCTGTCCACGGTCAGCAGCCTGAGACCTTCCTCTTGAGCTTGCACGAGCAGCAACTCGTCGAATGGGTCCTTGTGGTCAAGCGGGATCTCAAGTCCCCGCGCGGCATGGAGCATGGTCATCGGCAGAAATGTCAAGTTCTGGTCTTCCAGCGCGTCGATCACATCTTCCGGGAAAAAACGGCTCTTGCGCACCCCGGACGGATGGCGGGAACTATACTTGAGCCGCATTTCCAAGATCGACACGGCGCTCACGAAGAACTCCATCCCGTGCGCCGCCAAGACCCTTCGCTCGGAATTCAGAAATTTTCCCGGCCTGTCCATGAAATCGAACACGTAGGACGTATCGAAAAGGATGCGCATTGTCCGCCCGACTATTCGTCGTTGACGCCAAGTACCTGGCGGCTGAAGGCCGGATCATTGAATTCCTCCGGCCAGCCGTCGCCGTCGCCCTCGATTCCAAGCCGTCGGCGGGCCGCCTCCAGCCTTTCGAAGTCGATCCCTCCGTGGCTGTCGCAGCGAATCAACGCGACGGCGGGGCGGCCGTGCTTCGTGATGACGACGCGCTCGCCGTTACGGGCCGCGGAAATTAGTTCGGACAGGCGCGCCTTCGCCTCGCGGACTGCGATTTCCATGCTCGCTCCCGGCTTCGATTCCGTCTCCGTCAATATGACGTTTCCGGTCTTCCTTTCAAGACCATATCGTGACTACATTTTGGACAACATGACAAAACATTCGGTATTCGGCCATCGTCACTTGCTGGTATTTGGCGGAATATGACAAAATGAAATATCCGGCCTCAGTTCATCGGGAATGACCGTCACTTCATCTCCCGGCTTATACACCCCGCTAGCGGATCATAGGATCCTGGATCGCACACGAGCTTCAATCACCGCGCCACGAAGCAGAAAGGAGGTCGGAAACAATCTTGACGAACGGCGGATCGGGACCCCGAGAAACCGGAACCGCGTTCACTCGCGACCAGACTCACTTTCACATCAACCGAATTGTGCGTAGGTGAAAATGTCCGTGTCCAACAGAAATTTCGTCAAGGACGCCATACTTAAGGGTAAACGAGGCACGAACAATTAGTACGAGAAATGGTCAAAAGATCTTCGGTTGATAGATTTTGGAATCGAGGGCCATCGAGTTTCAACAATTGCCAAAGAACTCTGCGGCCATATCGGCCGCAGAAGCCCTGAGATGGAGGTATCGTCGCGCCATCAGGGACTGGGCGACCTCCAGACGATCCTGCGAGCGCCCCAAATACGCTCGCAGGAAACAATCGTGCGGAAATTATTGTACCCTTTAAGGTCGGAGGCCATCCGATACGCGTGGTCGAGGTCAATTCGTGTGCCGTCGGGTCGCCATTTCCGCAACCTGCAACGCGCCACAGGTTTCCACCAGCTTTCCGATCGTTTGTGCGTTCGCACGGGTCAGTTTTCGCGTTGTCTCACCGGAAAACAATGCACGGAGGTCGCCCACAATCATGTCACCGATCAGGTGCCTGCCGCCAGCGACGGCTGCGGCCCGATGCGGCGAGAGGATAACGTTGCCGATTTTCCGTAGCGGGCTTTCCACCGCGAGCGGTTCAGCCGGAAAGACATCGGCGGCTACCCGGAGCCGTCCGGAGCCCGCCTCGGACATCAAGGCGTTGAAATCGACCACATGCGCCCGGCTCAAAAGGACCACGACCGAGTGATCCGGCATCCTCCGGAGGATATCCGACGAAACCATGCCCCTGTTTTCCGTCGTCGGAACCGCGGTCACGAACAGGCACCGGGCCCAGCTTGCGAGTTCCTCGAGTCCGCAAGTCCCGGCTCCATGCCGGTCGGCCTCGCCTGCCGGCAACCAGGGGTCGAACGCGCGAATTCTCGGCTGGAACGGCCTCAGCAAGCGGCTCAATTCCCGGGCAATCTGACCGAAGCCGACGAAGCCCACCTTCGCACCGAACAAACTGAAGTCGGTCTCCGGGTTGTCTTTTAGCCAACCTTCCCTCCCCTTGCGAAACGCTTCGTGTTCGGTGACGAGACCCCGGGCCGCCGCCAGCGCCATGGCCAGGCCCATTTCTGCAACGGACGACCTGAAGCCGGGCGCGCAGGAGAGAACCTCGATACCTTTCCGGGCGCAGGCCGGGTAATCGATCGTGTTCGGGAACGATCCGGACACCTCGATGACTGTTTTCAGGCGGGGCATTTTCGCAAGGGATGCCGCCGAGACGACCGGAATCGACGCGATCAGCACCGAGGCCGTCGGCAAGGCCGCCTCAAGGACAGACTCGGGAATCGGTTCATCCTGCCCCCAGACCACTTCGCAAACGCGCCGGAGCTCCGCTTCCCGGCTGGCGGAGAACAGCTCGGACATCTGCCGCCAGTGCGGAGCGAGAACGACGACCGGTTTGTTCATCGAAGCTCGTCGAAGAGATGCGCACGTGCAGGGTCGAAATCGAATGCGACGTCGTCGCCCGCATTGAGAATAGCGTCTTCCGGCAGTGTTGCAACGATTACGTCGCCAGCCCCAAGCCTGACGTCCACGACGGTTTCGCTCCCAAGTCGTTCCGTCAGTACGACCTTTCCCGCCAGCATCCCGGGAGCGCCCCTTGATGGCCGTAGATCCTGGGGGCGAACACCCAGGGTCGCGGGCCGGCCCCTGGTGAATTCCCCGTTGCCAGCCGCCACGGTCATGGCATCGACGGAAGGACTGGACACCGTAACACCATTTTCCGATACGTTTTCGACCCTGACCTCGATGAAGTTCATTGACGGCGACCCCAGGAAGCCGGCAACGAACAGGTTGGCGGGATTGTGGTACAGGTCCATGGGTGCGCCTGCCTGCATGACCGCCCCGTCTTTCAGGACGACGATCATGTCGGCAAGCGTCATCGCCTCCACCTGATCGTGGGTCACATAGATCATCGTGGTCTGCAACTGCGCGTGAAGCGTGGCGATCTCCTGGCGCGTGCTCATCCTGAGCGCCGCATCGAGATTCGAAAGCGGCTCATCAAAGAGAAATACGGACGGGTTTCGGACGATTGCCCGGCCGATCGCAACCCGTTGCCGCTGACCTCCCGAAAGCTGAGACGGTCGACGGTCAAGCAGGGCTTCCATCTGGAGCATGCGAGCCGCATCCGTGACCTTGCGATCGATTTCGCCCTTGCCCTCCTTTCGAATGGTCAGGCCGAACGCGATGTTTTCGCGTACCGTCATATGCGGGAAAACCGCATAGGATTGAAACACCATTGCGATGGCGCGTTCCCTGGGTTGCAGGTCATTGACCAGCCGTCCTCCGATGTAGAGTTCGCCGCTCGTGATGTCTTCCAGGCCGGCGATCAGCCTCAAGAGCGTGGATTTCCCGCAACCGGAAGGCCCGACGAAGACTGCAAACTCCCCATCCTGAATGTCGATGTCGACACCGCGGATGACCTCCGTGTCACCAAAGCTCTTGCGGATGTTGCAAAGCCTGATTCCGCCCATGATCAAAGCTCCAGGGTCAGGGTACCGTCCGGGCGTCGGTGGACGGGCGCGGGATCCATGATGAACCCGCCGAACCTGTCGCATCCCCCGTCCTTGAAACCGAGAAGCCACATTCCGTTGTGTTCGACGATCTTTGCCGCGTAGCGGTCTTCCCTCGTATCGAAGCCGTCGCCGTCCGGAAGGCGCCACGGGCCGCGCGGGTTGTCGGCCATGAGGTAATGGCTGCCTCGGCCGATGACGCCGTATTCTTCGACACTCCACTTCGCCTGGTGGTCGGGCACCGAGCAAAAAAGGCAGTACCACGTGCCGCCGATCTCAAGTACCTGCGGCACTTCGAGCTGGCCCCAGGCCCCGACGAAAACCGGTGCTTCCAGGGTCCAGGTCATCAGGTCAGCGGATGATGCCAACCCGATGCAGCCCGCATCGTTGACTTCGTCGCGGCCCGGAACCCGTGCCGTGAAGAACATCAGCGATCCATCGCCATCCGGGTCTTTCATCACCCAGGGATCCCGCATTGCGCGATCATGCCAGCGGCCTTCCCACGCCGTCTCGTAGAGATCACTGTTCGGTCCGGTCAGATCCAAGCACAAGCCGCCGTCCACGCGGTCCCATGTCTCAAGGTCATCGCCGACGGCATGTCCGATCCGCTGGATCATGCCCTTCTCTTCCCGGGATGTCCCGGTGTAAAAATAATGCCACCGTCCGTCATCGCCTTTCAGCGTCGAGCCTGTCCACGTCGTCTTGTCATCCCATGACCGGCCGGTTGCGGGTGCAATCGCCGTTCCCCTGTGCTCCCAGTTAACCAGGTCTTCGCTGACCGCGTGACCATGGCTCACGTTCCAGTGGCGCAGTTCCGGATCACCAAGCGATTTCGGCGCCTTCAGATACCAGCAATGCCAGACGTTTCCGTCGTGCAGGTACCAGCTGTCCCAAACCCAGTGATCGTCAAGCGCCAGCATGCCTATCCCTTGACGCCGGTCGAGGCGATCGAGGCAATGAATGCACGTTGCAGCACGAGATAGAATATCAGGACGGGTACGGTCACGATGGTGAGATATGCCATGATCTCGCCCCAGGCCGTGTTGAGCTGGAAGAAATAGAGCAGGCCGACCATGATGGGCCGGAGCCCCTCTTCCTGGACCACCATGATCGGCCAGATGAACTGGTTGTTGTACATCTCGAGAAACTTCAGGATCGCGACGGTCGCGATGACCGGACCCGAAAGCGGCATGACCACTCTCCGGTAGATCTGGAACCAGTTCGCTCCTTCAACCCGGCCAGATTCGACGAGTTCCCTCGGAAGATCACGGAAATACTGGACAAAAAGGAAAATCTCGAGCGCCCGTATGATCCATGGAATGATCTGCACCTGGTAGGAATTGAGCCACCCCCAGGTGACGCCTTCCACGCTCAGCCACGGAAGGTTGTTCACGAGGAGCAGCAGCGGCACGGCGACCGTCTCGAACGGAAGGATGTATGTCGCAATGATCAACGAAAGAACGACCGTCTTTCCCCACCAGTCGATGAAGACGAACGCGAATGCGGCAACCGAAGCAAAAAAGATGGACAGGACAAGCGTGGTCGCGGTGATGAAAACCGAGTTGAATATGAAGAGCGCCACGGGTGCACGGTCGAACGCCTCGCGATAATTGTCGAGGCTGATGTCGCCAACTGGGATGAACGCGCGGATCGAGGAGCTGTCCGACAGGAGCTGGAGATCCGGTTTCAGTGAAGACACGATCATGAAGATGATCGGAAAAATGAAAACGCACGCGATGAATCCCAGAAGGATATAACGCCCCAACAGTTGAACCTTCCGTTCGAGCGTCATGATTTTTCCCTCGTCAGCCAGCGCTGCAGCAACGAGATCGAAAGGACGAACAGGAACAGGAACACCGAAATCGTCGAACCGCCGGAAATGTCCTGTTTCCCGTATCCCCGTTCGACCATCTGGAACACGATCGACTGGGTGCTGTCGAGCGGACCGCCATTCGTCATGACCGCGACCTGTGGAAAGAGCGTAAAGGCCTGCATCGTGATGATGATCATGACCAGGATCGCCGTGTTTCGAAGCCCGGGCCAGGTAATGTACCGGAATGTCTGCCAGCGGCTCGAACCCTCGACCCTGGCGGCCTCGTAGAAAGTGGCCGGGATCGTCTGCAACCCTGACAGCCAGATGATCATGTGAAACCCGACACCTTGCCAGATCGACATGGCCATGATCGACGGCAATGCCGTTGACGTCAGTCCAAGCCAGTCCACGGGTTCGAACAGTCCGAAGGAAGCGAACTGGAGCAGGGTATTCAGCAGACCGTTCTGGCCGTCGTAAATGAATCGCCACAGCATAGAGACGACAACCATCGAAATCACGACGGGCATGAAATAAATCGCGCGAAAGACGTTGATTCCCCGCACCCGCCTGTTGATCAACAAGGCGAGGCAAAGCGCCAGCCCGGCCTGCAGGGGGGCAACGACCGCGACAAAGAACACGGTATTGCGGAGCGCTTTCAAAAATACGACATCGCTTGCCAGGACGTAGGTCCGGCGCCCATCTCCCCGGTCGATGTGGAACCACTCACGCTTGCGGAAGTACTGCGGGTAGTCATCCCTGTTGCGCGTGTAGCTGCGAAGTCGCGGATAGACAGGCTCGCCATCCTTCATCTTCACGGCACCGCTCTCGTCCCGTTCGGCTTCGAGCGTCAGCATCGCCATGCTGAACAGCCGCTCGTAGTTGCGCGTACCAATCCATTCCGTCGGGTTTGGCGACACAAGACGTTGATTGGTAAAGGAAAAACCGATTGCCATGATGAATGGCAGAATGAGGAACACGACGATCAGGAGAAACGCCGGCCCGGCCATCATCCAACCCGCACGGTTCTGGCGCGTAAGCCTTGTCGCCATGACGCTCCTTCTGGATCTGCCCTGAACCCCGGCCGGTATCAGCCCCGACACCCGCCTCGCGTCCGTCAATCGCCGCGGTGATCGGAGGGGGACCGTCCGGACAGGTTGGACCGGCGTCAGCCCTTGCTCGAAATATCCCTGCGCAGGACGGACACCCCATGCACCCGCCGATTTAACCCCGTAGGATCGAAAGGTTCCATGAGCCTGGACATGACTCCCGCGATCGATCCTGGCACCCACGTCCTCGAGGCACGGCGGACCGGGATTCGGTCCGCCGTGTCCCGCCTCAGTTTCCGTAGCCGTTGTTCGCCTCGATATCCGCGTCGATCTCGTCAACCGCCGCATCAAGCGTATCCGCCACATCAGCACCATCGGCGATATCGCTCAGCGCTTTCTCGAAAATCTTGGCAACAACCGGGTAGCCCGGCGTCACGGGTCGAACCAGCGCCTGGGCTTCGGACAGTCCGAAAAAGACTTCCAGTGGACCGCCAGAAGAGTAGTTCTTGGTCATCGCCGCGGCAGAAGGCGTGGAGGGGATCAGCCCGATTCCGTCAGAGAATGCCGCCAGGTACTTGTCCTGTATCGCGTGTTCGATCCAAGCGGCCGCACCTTCCGGATGCTCGCAGGTCTTGGTCACGCCGAACTGCCATGAAGCCGCACCAATTGTGGACCCGTTGCCGAAGTCCGGCGCAGGGAGAAAGACGACATCGTCGACGCCACCATCCATGGTCGCAACGGCGGCCCAGTTTCCGTTCCACGCAAAGGCGTATCTGCCTTCGATGAAACCGCTGTCCCGGTCAGCGCCATCCTGGCTCGTGCCGGGGGAATAGCCTCCGGTGAACAGGCCTTGCCACCATTCGCCGAACGCGAGCGCCGCGTCTCCGTTCAGTGCACCCTCCGCAGTCATGTACGTCGACCTGTCGATCATGTCGCCACCGAACGACTGGATGAAGGGGCCGAATGCGTACGGGTACCATTCACCTTTCCAGGCCATCCCGAGATCGAGGACAAATTCGTATTTTCCCGAATTCTTCGCGGCATCGAGCGCCGCCATGAACTCGTCCTTGTCCCATGGCTCGTCAAGCGTCGGTGTCCGCAATCCAAGCTCGTCCAACGTCGACTGGCGTGCGTAGAGCGCGATCGCGGCATCCCAGAGACCGATCGAGTACAGCGTATCGTTCCATATGCCTTTCGTGCCCGGCAAGAACGCGGCGAGCCTTGACTCGTCGATCGGAAGCGGCTGCAAGTACCCTGCCCACGCCCATCGCGGCATGACCGGGCCGTCGACATCAATGATGCACGGAAGATTGCCGGCCAATGCGGCAGCTTCAACGGAATCGTTGTAGCTTTCCTGGGGGAATTCCTCGATCACGACTTTCCAGTCGGTCTGACCAGCGTTGAAGTCCGCAATGATACCGTTGATCAGGTCTCCTTCAACGTGGTTGCCTGCGCCGTGGTACCAAAGCGAGATTTCGGTCTGGGCTTCGGCTAAGCCCGCCACAACAGCCGCTGAGGCCGTTGCGACGGCAAGTGCTTGTTTTCTCATCAGGAATTTCTCCTTTCGTTAAACCTGAATTACGTCACGGTTTCGAGGGCAGTCACTGATGACCGCCAGAAAACGGGCCCGGCAATGATTTCGGGCCCTTCCGTTCCCGGGTCATGGCCATCGATCATGGCCAATGTTCGTTGTGCTGCATGACGCCCCATGGCGAGATAGGGAAGTTCCACGGTCGTCAGAGGAGGGTAAAGAGTCTCGGCGATGGCGCGGTAGTTGTCGAAACCGGCCACCGATATGTCTTCCGGAATACGCAGACCCCGCGAGCGGATCAGGCCGTATGCCCTAAGCGCCATTTCGTCATTGCCGCAACACATGACCGTCGGCGGGTCTTCCAGGGCGAGCATCGCGTCGAGTCCATTGCGAAGGAGCTCGCCATCGTCGTCATCCAAGTTTTCGCGCGATACGCGTTCGAGGTCGGGATCAAACGGAATCCCAGCGTTTTCCAGCGCACGACGATATCCTCGTGAGCGCTTTCGCGCCGCAACCATGTTCGGATCCAGCGTCAGAAAGGCAATTCGGCGGTGTCCCGCCTGGATCAGGCCGGTGACCAATTCGCACTGGCAGGCCTCGTCATCCGGAACGATCGCCGGCGTCCCGGCATTGTCGAAACAGTTAACGAGCAAGACCGGACAGGCCGCCCTGCTCGTATCGAGATTGACCTCCTTGTGATAGTCGGCGACGTAGATCAGCGCTTCGACCCGGTGCTGAAGGAACGTTCGAACAAGTTTGGGCACCCGGTCCGAATCTCCGCCGGTATCGGCAATCATCAAAGTCTTGCCGCTGTCAGCCATGACCTGCTGGATTCCCTGAACAATGTAGAGATCGGGGAGGCCGGTCGGTTCCATCGGCTCGATTTTCTGGCTCAGGGCGCCCGTGATCAATCCGATCAGGCCCGACGGTTTCGATCGCATCATCCTGGCCGCATTCGACGGAACGTAGTCGAGTTCAACCGATGCAGCTTCAACAGCGGCCCGGGTTCTTCGGCTGACCGGTGCATCGCCATTCATGACGCGGCTGACCGTTTTCGGAGACACTCCGGCTGCCTGTGCGACGTCGTATATCGTTGCCAACCACGCCTCCGAAATGGTCAAATGACATCGATGTCATAAAATGGCGGCGCACATTCGTCAAGGCTCCGCGGCCTCGGCATTCCCGGTTGTCATGATACGGCATTGTCCGGAATTCCTTGCGAATTGAAGCGGGAGAATCCGCCTCTCATTCCCGAATTCGATAGCTGATTCCCAAGCTGCCGACATGTCGAATGCGATCATCTCTTTCTCCCGACATCCGACGTGGCTCCGTTCCGGTCGCGTCACGAGCCATGTGACAGGAGAATGAACGCGAGCGGGAAATGAGCTGGAATCGACCGGAACCGGCGTCCGCTACGCAGTCCCATTCTCGAGCGGCCTTATCTCCGCCAGGACCTTTTCGGTAAACGACTCCCGCATTGTCTTCGCGGGGATCCCCGATACGGGATGTCTCCAGTCAGGAGCCACATCACACAATGGAACAACGACGAACGCCCTGTCTTCAATCCGGGGATGCGGCAGGATCAACCGGTTCGGCGTGTCCGTGCGCTGGCGCGAAATCGGCAAATCCCTCCACTGCCTCCATGTCTCGAGGTCAGGCAAGACCTCGCCATTCACGTCCAGGAGATCGAGGTCGATAACGCGGGGCAACCATCGCGTATTCCGGCCGTCCGGCTCACGATGTCGACCGAGACGTTTCTCGATCGTGAGCAGCCAGCGAATGCAGCCCTCGGGCGATTTCCGCGTCCTGATCATCGCCACCGCGTTGATGAATTCCGGCCCGGACCCGGGCGGCCACGCCGGTGTTCGATAGAGGCCGCTCGCCTTGACAGGCTCGTCCGACTCTGAAAATATAGTATTTAAGGCAAATTTGATTGTATCAGTCTTGTCTCGTCCACGGAATGGCAAGTTGGACCCGAGAGAAACGAGGCATGTCTTCAGCGCATTCAATCCCGATCACCTCGCGATTCCGCGACGCCTTTCGTTGGCCAAGGCGCCGGTCGTGCGCTGTACAGGAAATTGCCGACCGATGTCGATGCCTGCGCCGTTGCCGGACGTGGAATCGAACGTGAAAGGCATACCCGATGTTTTACCGCGACGAACGCCTCGCACTGTTCATTGATGGTTCGAATCTCTATTCAGCTGCCAAGACTCTCGGATTTGACATCGACTACAAGCTCCTGCGCGCCGAGTTCATGAGACGGGGAAAACTCCTGCGCGCATTCTACTACACCGCCCTTCTCGAACACGACGACTATTCTCCGATCCGACCGCTCATCGACTGGCTGAATTATAACGGATTTGCCATGGTGACCAAGCCCGCCAAGGAATACACTGATTCCACGGGACGGCGGAAGGTCAAGGGCAACATGGACATCGAGCTGACCATCAACGCCATGGAACTCGCGCCCCATGTCGATCACATCGTCCTGTTCTCCGGCGATGGCGACTTCAAACCCCTCGTCGGCTCGCTCCAGCGACAGGGGGTCAGGGTTTCGGTCGTCTCCACCATACGGACCCAGCCTCCAATGATCGCCGATGAGCTCCGGCGCCAGGCTGACAACTTCATCGAACTCGACGAGCTCCGCGAAGTGATCGGCCGTCCACCGCGGCACGACGGCCACGAGAGTTCGGGCCGTGACGACGCCGATATGCGTCACTGAAGAACGGGCTCGCGGTTAGACCCTGATGCCATCGACGAATCCGCGCCCGGTCGACGAGGCGACCGTCGCCTTCTACGATTCGAACGCCGCCGCGTATGCGGCGTGGACAGGGAATGACCGGGATACACGTTTTCGTGACAGGATGATCGGCCGCCTTCCGGGAGGGGGGTCGGTCCTGGACCTCGGCTGCGGCGCGGGATGGGATTCCGCCGCCTTCGTCGCGGCAGGATTTCATGTGGTTGCCGTCGACGCTTCCAGGGAACTCGCCCGGGAAGCACGAAAAACTCACGGGCTCGATGTCAGGGTCATGTCATTTGATCAAATCCGTGAAACCGACGCATTTGACGGGATCTGGGCGAGTTATTCCCTGCAACACGTTCCGCGGGCAGGTCTGCCCGCGGTAATCGGCAACATCTCCCGGGCATTGAAACCGGCAGGTTGGCTGTATATCGGAGTTCAGAAAGGCGGGGACACACGACGGGACCGTCTGGGCCGACTCTACTGCCATCATCGAACGGATGACCTAGAGGCAATGCTTTCAAACGCCGGTTTCGGGGAATTCACAAGCGAAGTCGCGGTTGGTACAGGCTATGACGGAAGCCGGTGCGAGCTTCTCAACCTCGAGGCGAAACGAATTGCCTGACATCATTGCCTATACTGACGGCGCATGTTCCGGAAACCCCGGCCCGGGCGGTTGGGGCGTTCTTCTCATTGCGAAAAACGGCAGTGATGTCATCCGCAAGAAGGAACTCTACGGAGGAGAGGCCGACACGACAAACAACCGGATGGAACTGCTGGCCGCAATCCGGGCGCTCGAGGCGCTTTCACGTTCCACCCGCATCACCATCGTAACTGACAGCCAGTATCTCAAGAACGGAATCACGAATTGGATCAGGAACTGGAAACGCCGCGGCTGGAAGACGGCGTCGCACCATCCGGTCAAGAATCGCGACCTTTGGGAACGCCTTGACAAGATGCGGAATCAACACAGCGTCACGTGGAAATGGGTCAAGGGGCACCGTGGCCATCCTGAAAACGAACGGTCAGACGAGCTCGCGAGGAAAGGCATGCAGCCCTATGCCGTCGCGAAGTCCGCCCGGTTCGCAACACCAGGACAAGAAAAGACCGCCACGTGAGGCCGAAGCCCGGTTCACTCATGACCTCTTGCCGGGACGTATTCCCGGTGCGTACGCCTCCAACGGAATCCCGTGAACCTCCGGCCCCCGACGAATTCCGCTCGGTCTGCCCACGTGAAACCGGCCCGGGTGCCCGTCACGACACCGCAATAAACCGCGGACCACAGTCATGAGTTCATGGGTTGTCGCCGATGTCGGGGGGAGCAACATCCGCTTCGCCTGCGCTGATACGTCCGGCATTGTCCAGGATTCGATCGGTTCGCTCAACTGGAAATCCACGCCAACGCTCTCGACCGCTCTTCGGGTTTTCCTGCGGGACAGTTCGGTCGACCCCCGAACCGTGTCGCAACTCGTGATTGCATTTGCAGGGCCGGCAATTCCGGTCGAAGGTTTCTACCAGTTCACCAATATCCCGGTTTCCTTTACTCGCGAGGAACTCGCCGCCGTCGTTCCCGGCGCCAGGATCACCATCATGAATGACTTTGCCGCACAGGCCTATTGTCTGCTCGCCCTGAAACCTGGCGATGTCAAACCCTTGCAGGCGTTTGACGGCAGTTGGCCGCCCGGAAACAGGGTCATCTATGGACCAGGAACCGGGCTCGGCGTTGCGCAATTGATCCTGGAAGGCGGATCTCCCCGCGTTGTCGCGGGAGAAGGAGGCAATGTTGCATTCGGGCCATCAACCGAAGACCTGGCGCGGCTGCGCGACCGGGTCGTCGGCGAGGTTGAAAGACGCAGGCCCGAAAACCCCGATCCGACGATGAAACCGCGCCAGGAGGACATTCTTTCCGGCAACGGCCTCGAGAACCTGCACTTCGCACTGTTTGACGAAAGGCTGACCGCGGAAGACATTTCGGAAAGGGCTCACGCGGGTGAAAGCCGGGCAAAAAGGACTTTCTCGCATTTCTTCGACGCGCTCGCGGGAATGGGCGCCGACCTTGCCTTGACCGGCCTGCCGACAGGAGGAATTTTCATCAGCGGCGGGATGACCAGGCGCAATCTCGCCCTGCTCGATCCCGTACGCTTCAGGGAGATCTTCGAGGCACGATGGCGTTACCAGGAAATCCTCGCGATGATTCCGGTGTTCGTACTCACCAGGGATTCGTCCGGCCTCGAAGGCGCAGCAGCATTTGCCGCAATGTCGTGACCGCTCCGGGAGACGCCATCCGCCGCGTTCGACCAATTCAGAGGCGCGACCCTTTCGGAACGGGAAACCCGCGACAGAACTCCCTGGCCCCGAGAACCTTCCGGCCACCCCTTTGAAGTGACAACAGCCTGACGGCACCGGTTCCACAACGGATGGCAAGTTGATCATCGAGAACCGTTCCGGGACAGGCCGTATCGTCGCCGGGGATCCCTGTGACGAGTTCCGAGTGAAGGACCCTGATCCGTTCAGTGCCGACTCGGGTCCATGCGCCGGGTGAACTCGACAGTCCCCGGATCATTCGGTCGACCTCGGGTCCCGGACGGGACCAGTCGATGCAGGTTTCGCTCTTGGTGATCTTTGGCGCGTACACCGCGACGGAGTCGTCCTGGTCAATCGGGGCAAGCGTGGCGATACGGGGCAGGATGTCGCAAAGCAGGGCGGCCCCTTCCCGTGCAAGCCGGTCTCGAAGCGTGTCGGTTGTATCGCGTGCCCGGATCGGGATTTCCTTCTGGCAAAAAACCGGTCCCGAATCGATGCCGTCACCGATCCTCATGATCGATATCCCGGTAACGGGATCACCTGCCATGATCGCACGATTGACCGGGGCTGCACCGCGCCAGCGGGGCAAGAGCGACGGATGAACGTTGATGCAGCCCTGTTCGGTTGCGTGCAGGAGCGCTTTCGGAAGGATGAGGCCGTAGGCAACGACGACGGCGACATCCGCGTTGAGATTTCTGAAGTGTTCTTGTTCCTGGACCGAGAACCGGTCCAGGCACCGCACGGGGATCTCCAGATCGCCTGCCGCGACCTGAACTGCGCATGGCCTTTGTCTTTTTCCCCGGCCGGCAGGACGCGGCGGGCGGCAGTAGACGGCAAGAATTTCGTGGCCATGCGCCGCGAGACCCGAGAGCGTCGGGACTGCAAAATCCGGAGTTCCCATGAAAACTATGCGCATTGACCGAACCCGGCGGGCACGGGGACGCCATGAGACGGGTCTTCCGGACCTTCACGAAAGCGACGAACTTGACGGGGAATGAAGCCGGCGATCCTTTCAGACATTCCCGGATTTCTCGTTCTTCAGCAGTTCCTTTTTCTGCTTCCGCATCTTCCTCGAGATAATCGAACGCTTCACGAGAGACAGGTGGTCTATGAACAGCTTGCCGTTCAGGTGATCGATTTCATGTTGCACGCACACGGCCTGAACACCTTCAAGCGTCTGCACATGTTCGCATTCGTCGAGACCAGTGTACTTGACCCGTACCCCGGCCGGCCGCGTGATGTCCTCGAAATGCCCGGGAAGTGACAGGCACCCTTCTTCCCGCGTGACCGTTTCGTCCGATACCGAGATCACTTCCGGATTGATCAGGACTTCGGAAACCGGGTCGTCTTCCTCACCTTCGGTCCTGTCCATCACGAAAAGCCGGATCAGCTTGCCAACCTGCGGCGCCGCCAGCCCGATGCCGGGGGCGGCGTACATGGTCTCGATCATGTCATCCGCAAGTCTCCGAACCGAGGAATTCACCTCCTTAACCGGCGCGCACTTCCTTCTCAGGCGGGCGTCCGGAAAGATCAGGATCGGCAAGACTGACATGGCGCGCCCTTAGTCAATTCCCGTTCGGACAGCAACCCGCAAGACCACGGGGCCATGTGCATCTTCATGCGGTGCTCGATCGTCCGATGTTCATCACGGGAGTCCGTTGCCGGTTCGCAAATCGAGGGAACTCGGGACATTCAGGGACCGACTTCGAGCCATGCCCCGGTTCGCCAGTAGCTCGTTTCGGTCACGGCATGTCGGAGGCCTGCCGGGTCTCAACGTACGGTTGTGGTCGGGAGCTCGCACGTCGATTACGTCGCGTTGACGATCGCCATCCCGCCCGTTTCGCGGGAATGACAATTTCCGTCGATCGAACCACCGACGGGGTCCATCACATCACCGTACCGCGCGGTCCTGTCAACCAGCCGAAATTGCACTTTGATCCCGGGCGCGCTATGCGTCCGGGAGGGACCACACCGCAAGACAATTGCGCCCAGGTCCCTGTCATCATTTGCAGAGATCCCTCCTAACCGGGTTTCCAACTGGTCTGGGTTTCTGCATGCAACCGGAGAATCAGGGTTCATGGATTTTGACCAGATCATCGAGCGCCGCCAGACGCACTCGCTCAAGTGGGACATGCTGCAATCGCTGTACGGGCTTTCCCCCGATGACGGGATCCCGATGTGGATCGCGGACATGGAATTCAAGCCCCCTGAATCGGTTCAGCGGGCAGTCCTGGAAATGGCCGAACACGGTGTCTTCGGGTACTACGGGGACGATCGTTCCTATCTCGTCGCCATCAGGAACTGGCTGCGCCGCCGGCATGACTGGGAGATCGAGACCGACTGGATCTTCACGGCGCACGGCCTGGTGAACGGGACCGCCCTCTGCATCGACGCATTCACCGAACCGGGTGACGGAATCGTCATTTTCACGCCGGTCTATCACGCATTCTCGCGGGTCATTCGGGGGTTGTCCCGTAAAATCGTCGAGTGCGAGCTGGTCAACCGTGACGGTCGCTATGTCATGGATTTCGAGGCCTATGATGCCCGGATGACCGGCCGGGAATCCATGGCCATTCTCTGTTCGCCCCATAATCCCGGGGGGCGCGTCTGGACCGGGGACGAACTCGCGGAACTGGTCCGGTTCTGTGAACGTCACGACCTGTTCCTGGTGTCGGATGAAATCCACCAGGATCTCGTCTTCGACGGAAACCGCCACATTCCGACTGCCGTCGCCGCGCCCCGGTCTTCGGACCGCCTGATGACGCTGACCGCCGCAACCAAGACCTTCAACATTGCCGGGTGCCACACGGGAAACGTGATCATCTCGGACAGGGATCTACACCAGCGATTCGGCACGCGCATGATGGGCCACGGAATTTCTCCGGGCAGCTTCGGTCCCAACATGGTTGAGGCGGCATACAATGACGGAGAGCCTTGGCTGGAGGAGCTGCTCACCTACCTGGACGGCAACCGAAAGCTCTTCGACGAGACGATCAATGCCATCCCCGGGGCCGCGTCGATGCCGCTCGAGGCGACCTATCTCGCCTGGGTTGATTTTTCGGGCACAGGTCTTGGCTACACGGAGCTTGTCGAGCGCATCCAGAAACGCGCAGCCGTTGCGCCGAGCCATGGTCATACCTTTGGCAGCGGTGGCCAGCAGTTCATGCGTTTCAATTTTGCCTGCCAGAGATCCGTTCTCGAGGAGGCATTGGACCGGTTGCAATTGGTGTTTTCCGACCATTGAAGACCTTCAACAAATCGGCATGCTATTTCACCACCATTTGCATCTGCGCGACAACCACAGAGTCATCCATGTGCCGAATGTTCGAGGCATGTTCTCTGGTCCCGTCACGCGGCACGCGACGGCTCGATGCTCCCCGCCGCGATGCAGGAACAGTTCCCGGCATCGACCGGTACGGCGGATGGCCGTATCGAAGCTCCCTCCCGCGCCATGCAAGACTGTCCGGGGCCCCCACCTCAGCTGCCGCGCGACGCGTCAGTCCGAACGTGTTGTCCGGTTGGCCTGATCAAGATGAAGGAAACCGGATCAGCGGCACCGCGTGAACATGGCGGCAACGTGGCGGCAGCGGCGGCGGCAGACACGATAGCACGTATGGCCTGCGTGCTGTCGGCTGCCTGACCCGGGGCAGAAACACGGTCTTCACCATCGCGTTGCCATCAATGCCGAGATGGACCTTCGTCGTCCGTCCGCCGCGGCTCGACCCGATCCGAGGGGCTCACCGTCGCGAGGCGCTCCGGCACCTTGCCTGTGAAAGCGTACCGACGGGGAGTCCACCATGTGCAGGCGAACCCAACCGGCCGAACCGTCGTCCCTCCAGCCGTCATCCCCCGCAAGCCTTTGAAGTTCCTCCATGATCGACGCCCAGATGCCGTTCCTGCTCCACCGGTTGTCGCGGTTGCAGCAGGTCGCGCGCGGACCGAAACGCTCCGGGAGGTCACGCCACGGCGTGCCGGTGCGCAGCACAAAGAAGACCCCGTTCATCACCCTTCGGTCATGCACCCGTTCCGGGCCCTGGTGCTTGCGAGGAAGGACCGAGTGGAGGATTTCCCACTCCACCTCGCTCATGTCGTGCCGGTCACCGCCCGTGCCTCAAACTCCTTGCGGATCGTATTCGGCAAAAATGACAGATCACGCCAACAACACCAATAATTCAAGCACACGCCCTAGATGTTCTCGGAGGTGTGGATTTCAAAGCCCAGGCGAATGTTCGGCGCGCTTGCCGGGTGACCAGCATTGATCGCCTTCGCCAGTCCGTCGATTGTCGCACCGGCAAAGGCTTTCAAAGGATGCGAGATGACCAAGGTGAGCGTGCCGTCAATAAGGCCCTTTCTGGTCGGTTCCATCAACTCGTACCCCACACTCACGAAATCCTTCGGCAGGTTTGCGTCCCGCAATGCCGCCAGTGCCCCCGTAATGCCGCCGCCCGAGATGAAAAGCCCGCAAATGTCGGGGTGCTCGACGACCAGGCGTTCCGTCATCTCTCGTGCGACCGCAGCGCTTTCGTAAGTGGACCGGGGCTCGAGAAGGGTGAAATCCAGATTGTGTTCGCGAAAATAGGAGCGGAAACCGCTCTCGTTCAAATCCTGGTTTCGATAGCGATGATTTCCCACGAGTATTCCTATCTTGCCCGGTGTCGTGCAAATTTTGTCGAAAGCCCAGGCGGCAGTTCTGCCGACCTTCCAATTGTCCAGACCGATGTAGCCGACGTTTCCGCGGGCCGTAAGCGGCGCAATGAGGCCGGAAACCGGGACGCCGTTTTCAAGCACGGCGTCGATTGCGTCCGAGACCAGCGGATGTTCGGCAGCGACAAGAGCTACCGAATCGCACTTGTCCCCAATTGCCCGCAATCGCGCTGAAACGTGGTCCGGCGAAAGATCATCCATGAACTCCAGGCTCAGGTCGATTTTTCCCTCGGCGTATTCCTGCGCGGCTTGTCGAAGGGCCTCACCGAGATCGCGGTAAAACACGCGGTTACCCTGTTGCAGCAGAATCCCGAGCCGTTGGACTTCCCGGTTCATGTCCAGTGCATGCCTGATTGAACCAAGTCCATAGAATCCAATTTTTTCAGCGGCGTGGAGAACAATCTCCTGGGTGGATTCCCGCACCGTGCCGGGATTGTTAATCACCCGGTTGACGGTCGAAATGGACACTCCGGCGGCTTGCGCAAGATCTTTGATCGTCGGTCTCATGGCATCCTCGGACTCATACCATTTTGTTTCATCAACGCAAGCCGTAATGAACTTTTTTGAAATAAAGTGGTCTTCAATAGTTCATCAATCTTGATTTGAAATGCATCATTCTGGCATCCGTATCGGACATCGGCAGCGGTCTGCCAAGGGCCGCCCACTATTTCGGCAGGGGAAACCCGATGGACGATCTCATGTACGGGACGCGCGACAAGCGCGGCAACTGGACGCCGGACGCCCGGCTGGAGATCGCGCCATTCTGGCTTGGCAAGTTCAACAAGATGGGCCGGTTCCTGGTCGACTTCATCTGGCCCTGGAACGCCTTCCATATGGCCACGGCGCTGCTCTACTGGATCTTCGTCATCCCCGATGTCGAGACCATGAAGACGATCACGTGGGGCTGGGCTCTCTGGCTCCTTGCGGCGAACGCTGTCGGCATCTTCCTGATGTACGGCGCCATTGAACTATTCTACTACGCCAAGCGCATTCAGGGCACGCGGTTCAAATACAATCACAAGTTTCCGTCCGAAAACCCTTCGGATGTATTCTGGTTCAAGAGCCAGAACCTCGACAACTTCCTCCGGTCTATTTTCGTGGGAATCCCGATCTGGACGGCAGTCGAGGTCGGCATGCTCTGGTGCTATGCCAACGGCATTGGCTTCTGGCTCGATTGGCAGGACAACTGGCTCTGGCTCGGTGTACTCGTCGTTCTCGTGCCCGCGATCCACGAGGTCCATTTTTTCTTCATCCACCGCCTCATCCACACGCCTTGGCTCTACAAGCACGTCCATTCAGTGCACCATAACTCGATCAATCCAAGCCCCTGGTCATCGCTCAGCATGCATCCAGTCGAACACTTGCTCTACTTCGGCGAAATCGTCTGGCACCTGATCATCCCGTCAAACCCGATCGTGATGCTCTTCAACAGCCACGTCGTCGGCTATGGCGCGATCAACGGGCACATCGGCTTCGACAAGCTTGAGCTGACCGACGAGAATGCACTCGATAGCCACGCCTACGCCCACTACCTGCACCACAAGTATTTTGAGGTGAACTACGGCGCCGACGGTCTGGTGCCACTCGATAAGTGGTTTGGCTACTGGCACGACGGATCCAGGGAAGCCGACGAGCAGATGAAAGAACGCTTCCGCCGCAAAAAGGCCCGGGTCAATGCCAGGAAAGGGGCAGGAATCCCGGCCAAATGATCATCCAGCACATTCAACCAGGCGCCGTCGACCGGGGCCATTTACCATCGGGGGGAAACCGACCATGAATGACATTCATCCAGCAAGTTCAACCGAGCGCCACCTGATCGGGGGCAATCACAAACGGGAAGGAAAACAAACCATGAAACTGACCAATATCTTCGTCGCCGCGGCAACGGCGACCCTTGTGGCAGGCACCGCGATGGCGGCCGACATTTTCGTGATCGGCGGCAAGCCGGACGATCCGTTTTGGTCGATCGTGAAACGCGGAGCCGAAGACGCGGGCATCGTGGCTGAAGCGCAGGGCGGTTCGGTCACCTGGCTTGGTCCGCAGAACTACGACAACCTTGGCGTCGATGCTGCGGAGCTCATCCGTCAGGCCATCGACCAAGGTGCGGACGCAGTCGTCGGCCCGAACTGGGTTCCCGAGGCCATGGACCCGGCTTTCCAGGCCGTTGTTGACGCGGGCCTCCCGCTGGTCATCTACAACGCTGGCGGAATCGAGGCCGCCGATCGGCTGGGCGCGATGAATTATGTCGGTTCGAACGACTACAAGGGCGGTGTCGCGGCAGGCGAATACCTCGGCAACGCGGGCAACCTGAATGGCGTCTGCATCAACACGCTGCCGGGTGCCGCCAACATCGAAGCCTTTTGCAATGGCTTCATCGAGGGCATCACCAATGTCGGCGGCGAGGGCTCGGTTCTGCCATTGCCCGCAACCTCTTTCGGCTCGGCTACCGCCGTTGCGCAGGCCGTACGCGCGCACCTGCTGCAAAACCCGGAAATCAACGCCGTCTTCACGATTGGCAATGTTGATTCCAACTCTGCCGTCAGCGGAATCGCACAGGCCGGAAAGACCGGCCAGGTCAAGGTTTGCGGCATGAACTTCGATGAGTCCATCCTGAACAACATCAAGAACGGTACCCAGGCCTGCGCGATCGACCAGCAGGGGTACCACCAGGGTTACCTCGCGGTCTCGATTCTGAATGGTTTCGTCAACTACGGCCTGACGGTTCCGACTCGTGAAATCCTGACCGGCCCGGGCGTCATCGACGCCTCCACCGTCGACGCCACGCTGGCCGGCGTGAAAGCGGGCACCCGCTGAGCTTCTGAAATGGAGGCCGCGCGACCCGTTCGGGCGGCCTCAACAAGCCATCTCGACTTGACCGGGGCACGCATCTATTCCATGCATCGGCGATCCGGAAAGTGAAGATGTCGACGGAAGCCGAAGACAAGCAAAGTGTGTCCAGCGCATTCGGTCGTCTTGCACGACGACCCGAATCCGGCTCATTCATGGGAATGATCATCGTATACCTGTTCTTTGCAGCTCTTGGCGGCAAAGTGTTCCTCGGTGCACCCGGATTTTCCAGCTGGCTGAACACCGCCGCCGAAGTGGGCATCATTGCGCTACCGGTCGGGCTCCTGATGATCGCGGGAGAACTGGATCTTTCCGTGGGGTCGGTGATACCGGCCGCGTCTTTGACGGTGGCGATTGTTTCGGGTCACTATGACGCACCTGAATTCATCGGTATCCTTTCAGGGCTCGGCGTCGGCCTATTTGTCGGATTCGTGAATGGCTACCTCGCCACGCGCACCGCCATTCCATCGCTCATCATCACCATTGGCACGATGTTCGGAGTCATGGGGTTAACGCTTGGTTTTACCGTCATGATCGCCGGCAGTACCGGGGTTTTCATTGTACCTGATCCGGTGACCAAGGCGCTCCTGGGACAATTCGTCGGCGGCATGTTTCAAGTGACGATGTTCTGGTGGGCAGCGTTCATCGTCGTCATCTACTATCTCCTGCACATCTCGCACTACGGCAACTGGATCTATGCCGTCGGTGGTGACCGGGACAGCGCGCGGAACGCCGGAATTCCGACGCGCAAGTTGACGATTGGACTCTTCATGCTCAGCGGATTCGCGGCTGCGTTTGTCGGCGTCAGCCAGGTGTTGACCTATCAGAGCGCTCAAGTGCTGACGGGGCAGGCCTTCATCTTCAACTCGATCATGTGCGTCGTGATCGGCGGCGTACTTCTGACGGGAGGCGCGGGTTCGGTTATCGGGATCGTCTTCGGGACACTTACGTTTTCGATCGTGAACCAGGGCATATTCTTCAGCGGCCTCGACCCGAACATCGGCAGTGTAATCATCGGTGCGCTCCTTTTGATCGCTGTCCTCACAAATGACACTTTCAGGCAAATGGCGCTGAACTACGCGGCGAAGAAAAAGCCTTGATGGCCGCCAACATGAACGCATTTGGTCAATTCCTGCGCCGCCCGGAAGCCGCATCGATTATCAGCCTTCTGGCAGTGATCGCCTTTTACTTGATTTTCGGCGGCGTAAACCTGGGCAAGCTTTTTGGCGCAGCCAGCTGGTTGAACTTTGCGGCCAATCTCGGCATCGTAGCAATCCCGGTCGGACTCCTGATGATCTCGGGCGAACTGGACATTTCCATTGGTGCGATGATCCCGGCAGGATCGATGACCACCGCGATTCTCTCCGGTTACTACGAATTTCCGATCGCAGTCGGAATGCTGGGTGCGCTCGGAGTCGGCGTATTGGTTGGCTGTGTCAACGGCCTGCTGACCGTACGGACAACGGTTCCATCTCTCATCATCACACTCGGCACACTCGTTGCGATGCAAGGCATTATCCTGAGCGCGTCGGTTCTACTGACAGGCAACGCAAGTGTACCGTTGAACGCGCCGGCCTGGGCCAAGTTCGTCTTTGGACAGTTGATCGGAGGCAGCCATCAGATCATCATCGTTTGGTGGGTCATCCTGGCAGCCATCTTTGCATTCGTCGTCCACCGGACCCGTTACGGAAACTGGATTTTCGCCATGGGAGGCGACCGGGACAGCGCACGCAATCTGGGCGTTCCGACAACCAAAGTCACGATCATCCTGTTCGTTCTGTCAGCGACCGCCGCGGCCTTCGTTGGCATGTGCCAGGCCATCCTGTTCAATTCGGCGCAGGTTTCGGGCGGCATGAACTTCATCTTCAACGCAATCGTCAGCGTCGTCGTCGGCGGGGTGCTCCTGACCGGAGGTTTTGGGTCCGTAGCCGGTATCTTCTTCGGCACGCTGACATTCGCAATCGTGAACCAGGGCATCTATTTCACGCAGATTGACCGCAACTGGTCGAACCTCATCATCGGCGTGATACTTCTGGTCGCAGTCGGCATGAACGAAACGTTCCGGGCAAAGGCGCTAAGTTATGTGCCGAAAAAAAAGAAAGCCTGATCCGATGACAAAGAAACCCCCGATTCTGGAACTTCGCGACTTGGACAAGAGCTTCGGTCCGATTGATGTCCTCCATGAGATTTCTCTCAAGGTGCACGAGGGTGAGGTACTCTGCCTGCTGGGCGACAACGGCGCCGGCAAGTCGACGCTCATCAAGATACTTGCGGGTGTGCATAAACCGACGGCGGGCACGATCCTGATGGACGGTGAGAAAGTCGAGTTCGACCGTCCCCGCGATGCCGCCGATCGTGGCATCGCCACCGTGCACCAGTTCGGCGGCACTTTCCCGCTGATGTCGATCGGCCGGTCGTTTTTCGTCGGAGTCGAGCCAACAAGGAATTGGGGGCCTTTCACGGTCTTCGATCGGAAAAAGGCCAACGAGATCGCGGTAAAGGCGGTCCAGGACTTCGGTATTACCCGGATCGATGACGGCGACCGGCTCGTCGGCGGGCTTTCGGGCGGCGAGCGTCAGTCGCTTGCCATTGCCCGGGCCGTGTACTTTGGCGCCCGCGTATTGATCCTGGACGAACCAACCGCTGCTCTCGGCGTGAAACAGGCGGCCCACGCACTTCGAATCGTGAACGAGGCCAAGCGTCGCGGACTCGCGGTGATCTTCATCACGCACCAGGTCATGCATGCGCTCGCCGTCGGCGACCACTTCGCGGTCCTGATCCGCGGCGCCGTCGCCGCCGACTTTCGCAAGAACGAAAAAACCCGTGAGGAAATCACCGACCTGATGGCAGGCGGTGAATCCATGGCCGATCTGGAAGCCAGCGTCGAGGGCTATATGGAAATCCACGAAGGGCACCCGCCACCAACCCGTCCGACCGGATGACCCACGGTGTCGCATGGGTAACGACATGACGACAAGACTGGCGGTCATCGGCGCGGGCGTCATGGGTTCGGACCACGCCCGGATTGTCGCGGAGGAATTACCGGGAACCACGCTGCAGGTGGTCTGCGACATCGACGCGAGGCGCGCACGTCACGTGGCTGACGCACTGGGTGCGGCACATGCCGCCACTGTCCCGGAAATGACAATCACCCGCGACGATGTCGATGCAGTAATCGTTGCCAGCCCTGACTTCACCCACGCATCACTCTGCAAGGCTTGCATTGCAGCCGGCAAGAGAGTTCTCTGCGAAAAACCATTGTCGCAATCCTCGACCGAATGCCTCGAGGTCATGGAGGCCGAACAGACCGCGGGCAACAAATTCGTGCAGCTTGGCTTCATGCGCCGTTACGACCGGACCTACGTCGAAATGAAACGGGCAGTGACCGACGGCACGCTCGGCCGCGCGCTCATGATGCACAACTTCCATCGCAACGTGAAAACGCCTGCCTCCGATTTCACTGGCGCCATGGCGATCACCAACTCGGCCCCGCACGAGTTCGACGCAGGGCGTTACGTTCTTGGCTCCGAATACCGGGCGATCTCGGCCTACCAGCCGAAACGCACGGATGCGCTCGTCGCGCCCGTCATGATGGTGCTCGAGACCACGGACGACCAGCTCGTGAACATCGAGGTCAATAACAACGCGGCCTACGGTTATGATGTCCGCGCCGAACTTGTCGGCGAGAAGGGCGCGGTTTCGATGAATAACGTTGCCTGCGTCCGCAGCGACATGGAGTTGGCCAGCAGTACCGCCTACGAAGTGGACTGGCGCGGGCGTTTCGCGGAAGCCTATCGTCGGCAGAATTGCGAATTCTTGCGATTCGTCGAAACCGGCTTGTTCCCGGCCACGGCCGCGAGCTGCTGGGATGGTTACTGCGCTGCCAAGGTGGCCGAAGCAGGTGTGGCCGCTCTCGATGAAGAACGCCGGATTGCGGTCGATTTGATCGATCGTCCGGCGTTTTATGAATGAACGAGGTCAGGTGCCCCGCATGTTTGCGCCCATGGCTCTTTTCGTTTTTCTAATTTCGGCCGCATGGCGAGGGCGCGGCACATGAAACTTGGATTTGTTTCCGACAGCCTGAGCGGCATGTCCTTTAAAGACATGCTCGACAATGCCGTTCGCATGGGCGTCTCGGGCATCGAGGTCAATACCTGCGGTTGGTCCACCGCACCGCATTTCGACCTCAAGGGGATGCTCGGCAATGCTGCGGCCCAGAAAACGTATCGGGAGGCGTTCGAGGCCCGGGGCCTTGAGATCATTTGCCTCAATGCCAATGGCAACCCGCTGCATCCGACCGACCTCTCCCAGGGGGAAGGTCTGAAGGATACTATTCGCGTGGCGGGCGAGATGGGAATATCCACTGTCTGCACCATGTCCGGCCTTCCGGCGGGCAATGCGACCGACACGATGCCGAACTGGATCGTCTCCTCCTGGCCGCCGGAGACGCAGGAGATCCTGCGCTACCAGTGGGAAGAAAAGCTAATCCCCTTCTGGGAAGAGATCACGACGTACGCCCGCGAAAACGGCATCGAAAGGATCGCGCTGGAGCTCAACGGCAACCAGTGTGTCTACAACGTGCCTTCTCTGCTGAAACTCCGCGAGGCGATAGGTCCCGTCATAGGCGCCAACCTCGATCCCAGCCATCTTTTTTGGATGGGTGCAGACCCGCTGATCGCCGCCGAGGCCATTGGAAGCGCGATATACCATGTTCACGCAAAGGACACGTTGTTGAACGCACCGGTGCAGGCGACATCAAGCCTCCTGGAGAACGGTGATCTCATGGACATTCCCTCCCGGTCGTGGAGCTATGTCACGCTCGGGATTGGCCATGACGAACAATGGTGGCGACGGTTTTGCTATCGCCTCAGGATGTGCGGTTACGACGGCTGGCTTTCGATCGAGCACGAAGATGTGCTTCTGAACTCCCTTGAAGGCCTCGAAAAGTCAGTGACGCTTCTCAAGAGCGTCATGCCGGTTGCCCCGTTCGACTTCAAACCACAAGACATCTGAGGAATCTCTCATGGCTGAATGGATCGACGCCTGTGCTGCCGGTGACATCGATGCCGAAGACGTGATCCGCTTCGACCATGGCGGACGGACTTTCATCATCGTGCGCGATCACGAGGACAATTACTATTGTACGGACGGGCTCTGCACTCACGAGGACGTACACCTGTCC
>JAPOVX010000230.1 GCA_026707935.1 Paracoccaceae bacterium | reverse complement strand
TCTCTGTGTTCTTTAGATTCTAAGTTTTCCGGGACTCGATAGCGAGCGTCGCGCATGCCGCGGCGTCGGGCGCGGAATTCTTGCGCGAGATCGTCACTGGATACCACATCAGCGTGATCGAGCCGACTGGTTTGGAGAACCATGCAGTGGTTCGTTCCTATGGCCGGGAGTTGGTGTCAGTGCTGCATGAACGCCGCGCGATGAAACCGGGTCGGGACGTGTCACTCTCGGCGAACCCGGGGGCGATCCTGGTCTTCGACTGCGAAACGAGGATGCGCCCGTGCTGAAGGGTCCATGACGGCCCCGAACCGATCGAAACCAACCTGCAAGATGGGTTTCCGATACAGTATCAATGGAGGGTTACCATGCTGAAGGGACTTGATCCGCGTCTGAATGCAGAGGTCCTCTTTGCCTTGAGGGCGATGGGCCATGGCGACGTGGTCGTCATTGCGGATACGAATTTCCCTTCGGACCAGGTGTCCCGTTCAACGGTACTTGGCGAGCTCCTCCGTATGGACAATCTGACCGCCGCCGAAGCCGCCGATGCAATCCTGTCGGTCATGCCGCTCGACAGTTTTGTCGATGACTTCGCCATGCGAATGCAGATCGTCGGCGAGCCGGACACGGTCCCGCCGGTGCAGGCGGAAGTTCAGGAAGTCATCGACTCTGCCGAAGGCGAAACGCGGCCGATGGTCGGCGTCGAGCGGTTTGACTTTTACGATCGTGCCCGTGACTCCTACGCCGTCATCCAGACTGGCGAAAGGCGGTTCTACGGGTGCTTCATGTTTCGCAAGGGCGTCATCCCGCCCGATGACGACGGAGGTGCATGACCGTGCCGGGCGAAATCGTCATACTCGGCGTGTTCGTTGCCGACACCGCCTATCGAGCCGACCGGCAGCCGAAGATGGGCGAAACGCTGCTGGGAAACAGCTTTGCACTCGGGCCGGGCGGGAAAGGCTCGAACCAGGCCGTCGCGGCGGCGAAGGCCGGCGGACGCGTTCACTTCATCAGCCGCCTCGGAGATGATGCCTTTGCCGAAATGGCGCACGCAACCTGGGCGGACGCAGGCGTCATCCCGCAGATCATCGTCGACCATGACAGCTTTACGGGCGCGGCGTACATTTTCATCGAGGAAGACTCGGGCGATAACGCGATTATCATCGCACCGGGCGCGGCCCGTAACATTTCCGAAGCCGATGTCGAGTTGCATTCGGATCTCATCGCATCAGCTTCCATTTTCATCACCCAGCTTGAACAGCCGATTCCTGCCGCTCAACGCGCGCTCGAAATCGCGCACGCGGGCCTCGCACGGACGATTCTCAACCCGGCTCCAGCTGCAGAGATTCCGCCGGGCATCCTCTCCAACTGCGATTTCGTGACGCCGAACGAAACCGAAGCCGAAGGCATCACCGGTGTCCCTGTTCGTTCGGTCGAGGATGCGAAGCGGGCGGCTGACGTTTTCCTGTCGCGCGGTGTCGGGGCGGCGATCATTACCCTCGGCGAAAACGGTGCGCTCTATCGCGACGGGGACCGCGTCACCCATGTCCGGGCATACGACGCGGGACCGGTCGTGGAAACCACGGGAGCCGGTGACGCGTTCAACGGCGGATTCGCAGCCGCGCTCGCGTCCGGAGCAGAGCCCGTCGACGCGGTTCGTTTCGGCTGCGCGACAGCGGCAATTTCGGTCACCCGCCCCGGCACGGCGCCTTCAATGCCCTTGCGTTCGGAAATCGAGGCCCTCCTGCTGTCCGGGTCGTAACTCGTCCGGCCGCACACGACATTGGGCCGCCGGACCTGTGTCCGGCCGTTTCATCACCGGATTTCGGAACGAGACATGATTCTGACTTCGGTCCGGAATGAACGCGTGAAGTCACTCCGAACACCGAAACTGACGATCCGTCAGCTATCGGTTGTCGAATCCGAAACCCATCGTTCGGGCTGCTTTTCGAAACGCATTTTCCGACGAAGCATTGACAACAATCGTTCTTTCGCCGGCGCGCAGGCTGAACTTTGCAATCTTCCTGTCGGAGAGAAGCGTCTCGACCGTTTCCACGCTGTCGCATTCGAACACAACCCCGGTACCTTTCGGTCGAATTGCCCGTGCTCGCGATTCGATCCTTGACAGGAATCCCTCGACGAGTTCCGGCAACGGTTGCTCGTCGCGGGCGGACAGGAACTCCCGCACGGTTCCGACGTCCAGTCCCGTCTCGATCGCCCTGAGGATCTTTTCCGTGCTGAGGTGCCAGACGAGACCGGTTTCATCCCCGTCGGCACAACGACGCAGGAACGCTTTTTCCTCACCGTCCAGGCTCCCGTTCTGCACGACGATTCGGCGATCGGGAAATACGGACATGTGCGTCGATTTCTGGGGCGTTTCCGGTTCGTACGTGTCCGCCAACCCGAGGCAATAGGTTCCGAGCACGGTCAACCGGAAGTATTTCAAACCGTCATACCGACTCAGGAAGGTGCCTTCGAATTGTCCTGACAACTCCCAGAGTTCTTTCCGCGCTCCACTCGGGTGGACAAACGCAACATCGATCATTCCCAGCGTTGCAACGTATTCGAAAAGAAAACAGAGCAGGTACCTGTCCTGGAATATGCTCCAGCTCCTTTCGCTTTCCCCGTGTTGACCACCGTAATGTGCGTCGCCCATGTAGAGCGCCCATGGAAACCTCGTGACCTCGAAATTGAGGTCCGCGGCCACCATGAACCGTGCGAAGTCATCAATCGACACAACGCCTCGTGGAGGACATTGAGCGAGTGCTTCCTCGATTGCCCAGCGACGGGGTTCCACTGCTCTTATGCCTCTCTTTCCCCGGCCACGAGTCTGCCCCTTGATCGCCTCGATCCTGGACAACTCGTCAATGATCTTGGATTTGAGCCAGCGATTCCACAAAAGCTTGAGCGTCTCATGCGGAGGTGACGACAGTGCCTTCCGCCCGGCCGCAGTTAACTCAAGACGGGATCCGTCCTGTTTAGCGAGCCGTCCGGCCAGGACCAGCAGCGGCCATGCGAAAGCCTGGATCGGCCCGATATCGGCTTCATCACCGGTCAGTTCGTAGAAATCGCCGTCATCGAGCGCTCCCGCGATCCGCTTGGCGGACGCTGCTGAGGGCCGTTTCGTTGCCGTACTGACCGAAACTTTGCCTTGGTCGATCAAGCTCAGCACCGTGAACAGTCCCGCCTTGGCCGCGGCCTCCATGTCACGGCTTTCGATCTGAACCGGTGTTTTCTTTACCTCCTTGACGTACCTGCCGGACTTCACATCATACGAATAGCGAGGAGACTTCAACTCCACGGTCGGGGGAAATTCGGCCAGTGCGGGCAACTCTGCCAGCGGCGGTTCCGGAACGAAATTGCGCAACAGTTGCTGAAGATCACGGGGGATCCAGGATGGAGGGCCGTGCCTTTCACCCTTGTGGAGAAACAGATCGAGCCTGGTTGCGGTCTTCGATTGTCCGTGCCTCGCATCAAATCTCTGCCTGTTGGGCAGCGTGCCGTACTTGGCGATGAACCTGTCGACGTCAAGGTGTCCGAACGTGTCGTGAACCGCTTCCTGAATAACACGTTTTTCGGCTTTCCTGAGGCCGTTCCACTCGTCCCTGACTCTACTCAAGAGGATCCGGTTGATTGCCCGAACGAGTTGATCCTTGCGTGCTGGCCGCGATGCCTTATCGCCTCCAAGGACATCGTAGATTGCTCTCAACTTATCCGCGTAAGCCAATTCGAGCGCTTCAAGCAACGTGCGGGCCTGCATTCCGAGCTCTCTCCGAATTTGTCGCCGCCAATCCGGATGAACGGCAAGGCGTCGAACCGAAAGGCATCTACATACCACATTCCCCGCGCAATATCAGGCTTTTTCGACACGTTCTTTCAGGATGGTGTCCAGTACCACACACGCCGTGCACCCGTAACGCCCCGAAGACGTGAACATCAAATTTTTTGCCATCACCTGACA
Source organism: Paracoccaceae bacterium (assembly GCA_026707935.1). GTDB lineage: Bacteria > Pseudomonadota > Alphaproteobacteria > Rhodobacterales > Rhodobacteraceae > JAPPHA01. The sequence continues at coordinate 647 of JAPOVX010000230.1, read as the reverse complement.
GGTCGATATGAACCCGGCCAGGTCGCGGCGCAAGCAGGTGGTCGTAACCGGTCCCGGTTTCAGTTTGCCAGGAACAGTCGAAAGTGGGTCTTCAATCCGCCCGTTATGACGAGTTCGGCGATCTGTCGAGCGCAGAAATCGCTTCTGCCGCTTCCATGATCTTGCCCCGATGGCGGAAGACCTCACTTCCATCATTGGTCGGAAGAAATAGTGGGGACATGACTTCAACCGGTGCATGGGCTACTGGGCCGGAGGCGATTTCGCCGACGCCCCGGAACCCGTCACGGACCAGCGTTCGGCGAGGCTGGTCCTCGTCAACCCTGCGTACGCATCGCAAGTCAGTCGCCGCGCCGATCGCCTTGAAGGCGAACGGCATGGTGACCGCTTCATCACCCTCCGAGGTGAAGACTTGCACGCCGATGTGAACGGTTCCCGAAATTGCGAAGGCGGACTGACGAGCCCAAGATCACGCGGTTCGTGGCGCACAACGAGGCCAGGACGGTTCTGTTTAGGCGTTCCCTCGGGCAGAACACTGCCCGTCAGGAAGTCAGGGCTGGATGTCGTCCGGGCAGGCCAACCGGGTGCAGACAAAATCCTTCGGCCAGAATCGAACAGGTGTTTAGGAACGGACTCTCGACACGCGAGAC
>JAPOVX010000042.1 GCA_026707935.1 Paracoccaceae bacterium | reverse complement strand
ACACAATTCTCATTCGGCACGCGCGACACGGGACGTGGGGCTGAGAGGACCGGCAGACCTTCAAAAGGATCGATTTTTCATTGATGAACCGGGAGATGGTTATCCTCGAAACCAGCCTGCTACTCGGTGTTGGTGAAAATAATCCAACACCGATTTACATCGCACGACCAACAAGCCGATCCAGTTCGCGCCAAAGTGTGATTGCAAGACCCTTGCGTAGAAGAATGGTTGCGGCGGATGATCGTTGTCACCGAAAGGTGATTTGGACAAACCGGCGGCCGGAATTCCAGTTGGCCACAAATTGGCAGGGGTCTATTTCCATTCCGACTACCTTGACGGCTCAGGCATGGGTGAAATCATCGCGATCGGAATGATTGAAGATCAGACGCACTGGAATCCGAATGACCATTTCGTGTACTCCTCGCCGAAGTTCGACGGCGGAATGGTGGGGGTCGGCAATCGGTGACAAGGAGCCATCAGGACCCAGGCTTAAAGCGGCGGCCGTCGCCAAATCATGAAAGGATTGTGTCGAGCGCACCGGTGCGGGTACAGTCACAGCAAGTCCCGCACGAGGGAAAGGCCAGCGACCGACGTTTTCTGCGAACCGGGCACCGGATGGAGAGCGACATGAGCGGACGTCTGCCAATCGGGATACAAGACTTCCGGACGATGAGGGAGCAGGACTTCTACTATGTCGACAAGACTCCTCTCGTCCGGCAGCTGGTGGATGACGGGCGCTTCTATTTCCTGTCCCGGCCCCGTCGGTTCGGAAAGAGCCTCCTGCTGGATACTCTGAGATCGCTGTTCGCAGGGCACGAGGCACTATTTCGGGGTCTGGACATTCACGGACATTGGGACTGGTCTGTTCGTCATCCGGTTGTGCGGGTCAGTTTCGGCGGGAAGTACGACTCCCCGGGCGAGATCGAAGGGGACATCATCGAGCAGTTGGAGAGCCTGGAGCGCCAGCACGATCTTGCACCCGCTCCGACTTCCGATACCGGCCCGAGGCGCCTCCGGAACATTCTCGATCGCCTGCACCATTTGACCGGGCAGCAGGTCGTCATCCTGGTGGACGAGTATGACAAGCCGATCCTCGATGTTCTTCACGATCCGGAACTCGCGACCGCCAACCGGGACTACCTGCGCGGGTTCTACGGCATCATCAAGGACTGCGCCGAACATGTCCGCTTCGTCTTCGTCACCGGAGTGAGCATGTTCTCGAAGGTCAGCCTGTTCTTGGGCCTCAACAATCTCGAGGACATCAGCCTCAATCCGCGCTACACCACGATCTGCGGCTATACTGAAGATGACCTGGACCAAGTGTTTGGACCGGAACTCGACGGACTGGACCGGGAGGACATCCGGACCTGGTACAATGGCTATCGCTGGCGGGGTGGGGAGCAGGTCTACAACCCCTATGACGTGTTGCTGCTGCTGCGGAACCGCGAGTTCCGGCCCTACTGGTTCGAGACCGGGTCTCCAACATTCCTGTTCAAGATGCTGATGGCGAGATCCGTCAGCCCGATGGAACTGGAGAACCAGGTAGCCGACATGGCGCTTGTCTCGAAGTTCGACGTCGACGACATCGGGATCGAAGCGCTCCTGTTCCAGACCGGTTATCTGACCATCGCTGACGAGTGGAAGGAAGGTTTCAGAACCTACTACAGGCTGGACTATCCCAATCTCGAGGTGCGGATCAGCCTGAATGACGAGTTGCTTCGGTATTTGGGAAAGTCGGGATTGGAGACGCTGAAACAGGGCAGGGAACTCTGTGCGCTTCTCGAGGCCAACGATTTCGGGAGATTTGCCGACCGGTTCCACTCGTACCTCTCGGGGATCCCCTACCAGTGGCACGCGAGCGGCGATCTCGCCCGCTACGAGGCCTGGTTTGCCAGCCTCCTGCACATGTGTTTCCGTGCCATCGGCGTGGATGTCCGGACAGAGGACGCGTCGAGCCATGGCCGCGCGGACATGGTGGTACTGACGGGCGGGCAGGTGTTCGTGCTGGAGTTCAAGATGGCGGATGGGGACGGTGACGCGGCCGCTGCACTGGATGCCGCGATCACCCAGATGCGGGAGCAAGGCTACGCGGATAAATACCGCGGTCGCGGAGAACCTGTCCACCTGATCGGTGTGGTGTGCGGACGCGAGGCAAAAAACCTCCTGGAGGTCAGGGTCGAGTCCGCCGGGTAGTTCCATGGCGTCCGGGACCGTCCCGAGCCGGGCTGGTCGGCCGGGCTTCGGGGTCCATTCAAGCGTGAATGATGTGCTGGCTCGCAGGTTGCCCGCCGATTCAAGCCTGGATATTCCGGGATCCAACACCACAACTGAAAATTGAATTCCTGCGCATGTGCACACCCGGAATCACAGGGCCACCATCGAGCGGAGCGCGGCGCACGACACCGATCGAGGCAACCTGAGATTATTGCCCGACCGGTCCCCGGATTCCTGGTTGCGTCGGTCATCTCGGTCGCGATTTTGTGCTCAGGGTTTACTGCCGGGTGTGAGCATTCGGTCGGGGACGATCGGTCTCGAATTCGAGTTTGCAACGTTGAAGAGTCGTACGGCGCGCCTGCAAGAGGCAATCCAGGTCAGTCTCCGAGTAGCCGGGCCATCATGTGCCGGATGTGGTCCTGCCCGCCGAAGAATATTGCCAGTATACGGACGGTCCGGCGGTCGTCGTCGACATCGAACCAATAGACTGCCCGACCGATGGTCAGGTGCCGCGGGCCCGGCAGGATATTGTCGTGTCTCTCGCCCCGGTGCGGTGCGGCTGCGATGCGGTCCGCCGCCGCGCGGATCTCCAGAATCAGGGCCTCTGCATGGTCGAGCGCGTCCTCAAGGGCTTCGCCAAAGCAAATCCGCTGGGCGAGGGCGGCGTCATCCCGGCCGCCGCCATCGCCATCGCGCTGTCCCGGGCGATCGACCCCGCCCGCGACGGCCATGCCGAACCGCTCTGCCGCGTAGGGGTCGGCGGACTCGAAGCTATTCCTACAGGATGCCCGATGGCCGCTGCAAAGGAAAAGGCGGCACTGGCCGCTATGCCCGGTCGACTGCGGCCCTGGCGGGGACGGTCAGAATGCCGTGCGCAGTTCGAGCCGGGCGGAGTAGGCCGTATCGCCCGAGACCAGTCCGTTCGCCCGGAGCGCGCCGTGCAGCGTGAGGCCGCCGCTGCGGTAGGTGCCGCCGACGCCGAGCAAAAGCCCGGTCGGCGGGGCTTTCGAGGTCAGCCTCGTGCCGGAGACCGTGACCGCCGTATCGCCGCCGAATGCCCGCTCCGCGCCCAGCTCGCCGCGCAGCGTGAGCGCGTCCGCACCGCCGTTCGGTTTCATACCGGTCTCGACGACCGCGCCGGCGCCGGCAATAACCCGTCTTGTGCCGCCGAACGAGACCTCGGAATACACAGCGTCGCGGAAGTTTCCCATGGATACGCCCGAACGGCTCAGCCAGGCCAGCGCGGTCAGCGTCGTCTTTCCACCGAGCGAAAAGCGCCGGCCGCCTTCCAGGTTTACGGCGTGGACAAGGGCGTTTGCGCCCTTCCTGAGCCGGCCCCGGGCCGCCGAGGAGATGTCCGCGCTGTAACGGGTCAGCGAATGGCTGCCCGTGCCGTACCAGCCGTCGTTTCCCTGCCAGTCCAGCCCGCCGGAAAGGCCGTAACCCAGGGCGGCGATCCGGCCGCCGCCGGCCGGTGACGAGACCCGGGCCGCGCCCGAGACCAGCCGGACGCCGAGCCAGCCGGTCAGGCCGTCGTCGATCCGGAAGTCCATGCCGGCTTCTGCTCTGTAACGGGAATACCGGTAACGTCCGCCCACGGTCGCGTGCCGCGGCCGGTAGGTGCCGAAGCCGCCGTCGAGGCGCAGCCAGAGCGGCGAGTCCGTTGTGCGCAGCTTTCCTTCGCCGATGCCGCCGCCGTTTTCGATCCGCAGCAGCGCGCCCGGCAGCGCCTCGTAGACCGCCGCGCGCGGCGCGGTGCGCATGATAAAGGAATCCGGCGAGGTGAAATCCATGCCGGTGAAGCCGTCGACCAGCCTAATGTCGTGCGGGCCGTTCGGCGCCCAGACGAACTGCGGTCCGCCGTTCTCGCTGTCGTAGATGGCGGTGCCGTGGACCAGCACCACGGTCTGTCCGCCGTCGTTCTTGATGATGCCGCCGAGAAGGTCCGAGACCAGGTTGCCGCCGGGCAGCAGGTGGACCAGGAGCCTGCGCGGGATCGTCTGCCCCTCAACGACCGTGTCACCCACGGCGCGGATCGCCGTTCCTGACGTCGCGCCGACATGGCCCTGCGGCCCGATGATGACCCGGCCACCGCCCGCAAGGTAAATTCCTGCGCCGACGCCCGATCCGCCCAGCACACGACCGTTCACCCGCACAGTCTGCTTGCGGTAGCCATCGCCTGCCAGAGCCGCGGCGCCTTCCACGCCTCCGTTCTCGCCGAGCTGTCCGATACGAATACCATCGGCGTCTTCGCCTGCTGCAACGACTGTGCCTCCGACGGAAAGATTCGTGGACCGGGACGGCCCCTGCCCGTCGTGACGAACGAATATGCCGTGCGAAGCCGCCCCGCTGGTCAGGATCCTGCCGCCCCGGATAACGATGCCGATATTGCCCTGGCCGGAGTGCCTGGCGGCGACACCGACGGAATAGGTTCTGTTGTCGGAATCGACCTCCGTACCTTCGGTTCGAATATCGACATCTTCAAGATGAATCCGGATGTCGCCCGTCACGCGTTCCCCGACGAAGGCCCAGACAGACCAGGCGTTGCGCGCTTTCGTCGTGATGCTGCCGCCGCGAATAGCGATATCGACGTTGCCCTGTTTAGGCGGTTGTTCGTCGAATTGAATGTAATTTTCGGCGAACAGGCCATCACCATCGACACCGGCTGTCTCGATGACGGTGTTTTGCAAGATGATGCGGATATCGCCTTCGCCGACCTGCGTCCCTGAGACGCCTTCGGATGACGCACCCGATGTTTTGATGCGGGCGCCGCGGATATCGATGTCGATATCTCCAATTCCCGTGTGATGGCCCCAGATGCCGTTAGACCAGACGCCCATCGTTTCGACGCTGCCGCCCCGCATGTCGATGCCGATGTGCCCGCTGCTGTCCATATTCAAGACGAACACACCGTGGGAGTAGGTGTCGCCGTCCGAATCGAGGTCCTGACTGTGCGATTCGATTGCGACATCTTCCAGATAGATGCTAACGTTGCCCGCATCCTGTTCGATGGCCTGTCCGTATACCCCGAACGCGGAACGACCGGCTGTCGCGATGAGAGCACCCCGGATATCGATGTCGATATCTCCAGTGCCGGCGTGATTGCCGCGGATTCCATCGGAAAAATCGCCCGTCGTCGAGATGCCGCCGCCCTCCACGCGGATCGCGATATTGCCGTTGCCGGCGTGACTGACGGAAATGCCCTTGGCACTGTCTCCCGTCGTCGAGATGTTGCCGCGCCGCACCCTGACAGTGACTTTGCCGGTACCGTCATGCTTGGCGGAGACAACATCCTCGTTGCTGCTCGTGGTCTGTATGGTGACATCCGACGCATCTATGTCGATCGGCTGTCTGGCGGTCGCCGGTTGCGTGCATTCGATCCTCTGGCCGGCTGCCGGCGTGTCGCTGCATACTGCCGTCTGGGCTTGTGCGCCGGCCGCAAAATAAACAAATGCCGCGAGCGTGAGTGCCGCAACAAGGAGCGCGATGGCTCGACATGGATTTCGCGAAGGACGTTGCGCCCGTCGGAGCGGCGCGCCGTGGGCACCGCCCCGCCCACCGCGCCGAACGCGTGGCAGGGCAGCACCTCGGTCCGGCCGGGACCTCATTGCCGAAACCGAAAATGGATGCACGACGATCGTCCGGCTTCCAATTCATTCTTGGGCGTACCGCGCACGTGTAAACGCCGCCGATAACCGACCAAACGAACAGATCGAAAAATTTCATAAGTACAGAGGCCGGTCGCGGCTCTGCGCGCAGGACTGGCGTCGAGCTCCACTTCTTCGAGCGGAAAGCCTGCGCAGAACGCCTTCGTCGAACCTCGCCTCTCGGGTGCGTTCGTTTTTCTCCACAGTTTTGATTTGGGGCTTGCGCGGTGATTCGTTCGCTGTCTTGATTCCTGCGGTGTTGCGCTTCGGCTTTGACGGCTGCGGGGTGCGCCGAGAACAATAAAATCACAGGCAGGAAGACGCGCAGATGACCGCCGGGCATGAAAGGGGAAAGGATGATGCCCGATACCGGGACGCGGGCATCGCGGAAGCGTTGCTGAAGCTTGGGTCGGACGTGGCCACCACGCATCCGGGTGTATTGACGCACTGCGATGGTGTCTGGGTTCATCACGTCTGCGACGGCCGGGATGTTGAGGTCCGGGTTGTTTCGGGTTCGGAACTTGCGGCGTTACGGGAACGGATTGCTCTGTTTCAGGCGCCGTTTTCGCTGGCCGGTTCCGCGGGGGAGGACGGGAGTGGCGAGGCTGTGGAGGGATTGGTGCGGAGCAGTGTTTCCGAATCCCTTGACCGGGATTTCGGTCGCGTTGCGGGTGAGTTGACGCGTGCGCGCCGTGATTTCGACGCGATTGAGATGCAGCTTCGGGAGAACGCGCTGGCGGGGTCTGCGGCGCTCTACCGGACGCTTCTCGAAGGCAAGGACGCGGAGCTTCCTGCTCCGGAGTGCCCGAAATGCGGGCGGATGATGAAGCGCCGCCGCCAGAAGGTCCCGAAGACGTTTTTGACGCGGGTGGGCGAAGTCACGTTGGGGATGACGTACCATTACTGTCGTCGTTGCGGCGAGAGCAAGGTTCCGCTTGACGACTACCTGGGTCTTGAGGGGACCTCGATGTCGCCGGGCGTTGAGCGGATGATTGCGGAACTGGCGGTTGAGGTTCCCAATCGCAAGTCAGCCCATCTTCTCAATGAGTTGTCCCGCATCTCCGTCGGCTGCTCGCGCCTGTGGAGCAAGGTTGTGGAGCCAGGCGGGGACGCAGTCCGTTTCGAGCGTGAGGACGTTGCAACTGTGGGAGAGGTCCCAAACCGGATCCATGTATCGATCGACGGCACCGGGATCCCGATGCGCAAGGAGGTGCTGGAGGGCCGCGCCGGCGAACAGGACGACGGCGGCTCGAAGACCCGCGACGCGAAGTTTCTGCGGTTCTACGAGATGGAACCGGACCCGAAGACCGGCAAGGCTGCGACGGTGCAGGGGAGCATCACACAGTTGCCGGCGATTGACAGTGCCGCGGCCCCTGAATGCGGGATGTCCGCCTTTGAGGCACGCCTTGGGCGCGAGGCGCTGAGGCGCGGGGCGCATGATGCACGGGAGATCGTGATTGTCTCGGACGCGTCTGCGTGGATCGAGAACACTGCGGACAAGGTCTTCGGCAGTGGCGAGGTGACCTGGATTCTCGACCGGTTCCACGCGCTGGAATACCTGCACGATGCAGTCCGGGCGATCGAGACGGACCCGGTGGCGGAGGAGCGCCTCTACGAGCGGCTGAAGGCGCTGCTCAAGGCCGGCAAGGTCGAACCGGTGATCCGGGAGTTGTTGCCGTACGCGGCACTACATGATGCGGTCGCGAAGTGCGTCGGCTATTTCCGCAACAACCTCCACAAGATGCGCTACGATGAATACCGTGCGAAGAGCATGCCGGTGGGTTTGGGAGTGATCGAGGGCGGCTGCAAATCGGTGATCTGCGGACGGATGAAGAAGAGTGGTGCACGCTGGTCGTTAACCGGCGCCAACAACATCATGGCGCTGAGGTGCTGCTCAACCTGGACGAGGTGCATGTGCCTTTTCAGGAGAGGGCCAACCTCTTCGGCAAGTCAAGGGAAAACGTTCGCCTTGAAGTCGTTTCCGGATGTTGGAATCCGTCTGTCCCGGAACCATCGGGTTCGCCCCCATTGATAATACGCTGCACAACCAGCTATGCCTTTTGCGGCCCCATCTCCAAAATCTCCAGGGCATGATGAACGCCGAATCCGGGAAAATTCCGCGCCTTCAGCGAACTTTGCAAGATGCACTGACGAATAGCGCAACAGAAAGGCGCGGACGGGAGAACACGCCCCGGTCAGCGCAACGTGAGCTACAAGCATTCAGAATTCGAAGACAAAACCCAATTCCAGGTTGTGCGAACGGGTTTTAATTTTGAGTTTTCCGACGTCAGCCGACCCGGTTGCGAACTCAGCCGACCCGGTTGCGAAATAGCGATACCCAATTCGTGCGCTCGTGGCTTCGGTAAGCGGTACATCGACGCCTCCGAGGAACTGGTACGCTACCGCGCTATCCCTCGCTCCACTAACGTTTACGGATGCGTCTTGTGATACTGTAACCGTTAAGTTGCGGATTTTGACGTTGGATACTCCGAGACCGGCTCCCAAATATGGGCGAAGGCCCGAGCCAACTTCATTTGTCCTGAACACACCATTGGCCATAAGCGCCGTGGTTGTAATCTTGACTTGCGGAGTTACAGGGTAAGAAGTGCCAGCGGTGATTCTGTCGTCGGGGTCGGTGTCGGGGTTGGGGCCAATGTCCCTGTCCTGGCCAAACGTGATGGACTTCGCCTTCGAACCCTTGGACGAGACCTCGGCCTCGAGAGCAAGACCGTTGCTGAACTTGTGCCCGAAGGCGAGAACGAATCCCGCTCCGCCTTTCATGCCGAGTTCCCCGGTCAAATCTTCGCCGATGCTGAAGTCTGAGTCGAGGGGAGCCGAGTACATCGCCGAAAACACGATGTAATTGTTGCCTTGAGCGAGTGTGGCCGAACCTGCGAACGAGACGGCAAAAGCGGCAGTGACGGTAGTGATCAACTTCATTTCACAATTCCTTTCCATATGTGTTGCAACCCGGACACGGTGCAGGCCAGCGACACTCGGATTCGTCGAACCGGCAATTCCAATTCCGCAGAACTGTAGAGGATTTAATGTTAATTTTGTGTGTTAACTTTGAACGATTGGATGTTGTTTCGATAAAATAGTGAGCTAACCAGCATCAGTTTCCAACACGGCAATGAAGATCATGTTCTGCCGTGACAGGCCATGGTGATGCGAAGAGGATGGATCTGCCGGTTTCCCGACCGGCCTTCGCTCGATTTTCTCGCCGTTTGCCCGTGCGGAACCGTTTTTCTGGACGCCCCTCGGTCCGGCCAGCTCGACCAGGGCACACCTACCCGCAGTGTCCGGTACGACGCCGCGAAAAACCGGGATTCAACGGGAAGCAAGGTCATCCGGGAGGAGCACGGACCGGTACTGTACGCGGGTTGGCAAACGCCTGCTCGAAAACATCCCGGAACAGAAACACTGATGTGACGAACAGCCAGATGTCACACACCGCCGCCCGGACACGCCTGGCAAACGTGAGCGATCAAGACAGGATGGAGTTGATGAACCCCCATGCCCGGCACCCCGGTCCGGGCGTCCAGTTCGAGGATGCGCTTGCCCCGTTCCGAAGCCTCGCCCTCACCTGGACGCGGGGGAAACCGGACGCTCCGGCCGAGCAGCCCGATTGGCCGCTCGTCCGCCATCTCGGTTGAGAAGCCGGTTGCTGCCAGAAAGGGCCAATCGAGCCAGAATAATGAGAAGAACGCCGCTTGGCGCCGAAGATGGCGTATTTTCACTTCAGGCGAATTTCCGGTGCATCGGCTGTTACACTTCGTCATGGCTTACAGCGGTTCGGAGTTTGCTGCTCCGGCTCTTTGCGGAGGAGACTTGACGGAGTAGGCGGAAAACGAACTCCAAAATGGGTTGGTGGGTGGCGCATGCGGGTTCCGGCCTGCGAATGCCCGTAGGTCGTTTCCGATTTGGTGAACTCGGTAGCTGCATCGGAAAACCATGGTCCGGAATTCATGTCCCATGACGCGCCGCCCGTCGTCTCCACGGGGATTCCTCTTTGCATACTCGTGGTCGCTGAACTGCCCCGAAACCGCGATAGGGATGCGGATTTCTTGTGTCGTCGGCCGCTACCGGTTCCGAGGCAAAGTCTGAGCGAGCACGACGTCCCAGCCGGACACCGCAGGCGGCGCCAGCTCGACGAAGGAACCCTTCGCACTCCCGAGGCAGAGACGGCGCCGCCAGTTCCCGAAGGTCTTCAACGACAGCTCACGGGACTCGCAAAACTCCCGCCGCGACAGCCCCGATCGCTCGAAATCCGCCATGATGGCGGCCCACTCGGCCTCACTGCGCACAACCGGCGCAGGACGAGAACCACCCGAACCATTCAAACCTGACATGACAATATCCTCCGATCATTGATCAATGACCGGATTTATCCCCATGCACCCCACGCACGGGCAACCGGATTTTCGCACGTAGCCGTTTACCCGCTTACGAAGTCTAGGTGTTTTCGCCTGTGACGCATCCGTCCGATGTTACCGCCCATAGATTCGCCTGTTGCTCCACGGAAATCCAACCGCCGCGCGGTTTACCCTGTCCGGGGGCTGGCGCCATGCGGTCTTCCGCTCAGCCAATTCCGGAAAACCGGAAAGCAGATAGCGGACCCGGGCAAATTGCGATGACTGCGAGCCGAAGCGATCATGATCGCATGTCGATACCGTTACCGGTCAGGGACCGGCTGGCAGCCCTATGATGGCGGTCCGGAGGACGCCAAATCACCGAAAGCGTTGCGAACGCGGACATGGACCTCGCGGACCGTAGCGGCCACGGCCGGAGAGGCGGGCTCGAAGACATCGGTGACGGTCTTCGGCGGTGCCGCGACCGCTTCGGAAAGCCCGGCATGGATCGCAGTGGCCGCCTGGCAAAGAACCGTCCGTTGCCTCACGGCCACACGTTCAAGGGCGGTGCCGCGGGCCGCCTCCCGGAATTCCCCCGAAACCGTACCGGTAAAGGCCTGCAGCCGGCCGGCGGCATGCCGAACGTCATCGGGCGTGATGCCCGAATAGGCAGCCTGGTGATGCCGCGAGGTTTCCCCATTCATGGCGCGGATGCGCGCTGCTTCGTCTTCCCGGTGGCTCGGACCAGCATTCTCAAGCTGCTGTGCCAGCGCGTGGGGATCGTGGGTCCTCGCCGGTTGCAGGCCCCGCTGGACCAGCATCAGCTTGGCCAGGTGCTCTGCCGCGTCAGCGGTGAACTGGACAAAAGAAACCGCAGACGCGTAACAGGAGTCGGGATCGCCTTCAGTCGCGGCTTCGGCCGCACGGTTGAAGCTCGCGCCGGCCATCTCGACAGTCTGCAGGATCGCACTGCTCATCCGCTGAAACTCCTGCGGTTGCATGGGCGGATTCCTCTTGATCTTTCCGACGGCCGGCAGGGACCCGGCCAGCAGCCGGCCGTCGAGCAGCACGTTGCGGGCGATGTGTCCCGGAGCGTTGCGCTTGCTGCGAAGGACGGCCGGCGGGATCGAGATCGCCTGGACCTGTTCACCGAGTTCCGGAACGGCGGCGGGCCGGGCGTCCGGCTGCCCGGTTTCGGCGATCAACGCCAGATCCCAGTCGCTGTCCGGCCTGGCGGTACCGCGGGCTCGCGATCCGAACAGGACCACGGCCAGCAGTTCGTCCCGTTCCCGGACCATGCGGGTGGCCCACCGTCGGAGGTTTTTTTCTGTGCTGGCGGCGGGCGTCCCGCCCGCTGCGAAGACTTCCGCTTGCAGTTCGAATGTACCGTTCCGTGCCATTCTGGAAGTTTAGGGGAAATTCGGAACGCATTCAAAGTGAGTTGAGCGAACCCGCCGGAAAATTTCGGAGATAGCAGTTCTTCGTCTTCATACGTGTACAGATGCCGAGATCACCTGATCCGAGTCAGATCGGCTATCGAAACGGAATTTGGAAGAATTGGTCTGTCGTCACGATCAGGTTCATTCAGGAGATGAACAAGTCGAAAATTCGCCGGTGAGCAGATGTAGGGCCCCGAAATATTCTGGCTTGAAACAGCTGGTTTGTTCCGCATTCCCCGCCGGCGCCTTTTCATTGGTAAAGGGATAGTCCGGGATGGGTTTTCTTCCCCAAGCAGAGCTTTTTAGGTAGCCGTCCTGTCCGGTTAAAACCATGTCAAGCAGCCTTTTGGCGCGGTCCGGTGCGGCTGCCCTCCGGTTTGATTGGCTGAAGGGCCTGCCACCAATGGTCTGAGACAGAAAAAAGGTGGTCCGCACGAAATGCCGTTCGCCGGGCCGGGCAACCCATACACCTACGTTTACAGACAGAACTGACTGCCGAGGAGCATGTTGGCCGCGAGGAGTGGAGGAACGCGAGCTTTCCTCCCTGCCTGAAAGGCCATTGCGGGCGCGACCGCGGGCTGGTGCGTCACGGGACCTGCGGCCGGAAGACGCCTGTTCCGATGCGCGTCGCCCGCTTCGACTTCCGTGACTGCCCGGCCACGATCAGCCGTCGTCCGGATTTCGGTGCGGCCCGGCGCCGCGGTTCGCAGCGCCTCGCCCGAACAGCATGATGCCCGGCTTTTAGCCTTTCCGGCCGCACGGGACTTCGACGCGTGTCTGGAGAACGCACCAGGCATTGATCCGGTCGTCATCGACCGTGCCGCCCCGATTCTTCTGTGGCCCGGTTCTCCGTACGGACTTTCCCGAGACTTCGCACCATCACCGCAAGACCGGATCCCGGCAAGGCTGTCCGGGAACTTGGCGAGGTTCCCGGAACCACGGCTGGTCGTCACGCGCACGACATCTGGCACATCTGGTACATCTGGTACACCGGGAAGCCGATGCGCGCCACCATGGTCGGGGACCGGTCCTTCGGACACCGCGGGCAAGCGCGGGCACCTCTCAACCGGATGTTGCGACGGGTTTCAAACCGCTGCCGGGTGGACACTGCCTGGCTGTTCCGGGTTGCGCGTGCGTGGAACACGATGGTCAACGCGGAAACCCCTGGAGACACACGGGTCGATTGTTTCGTGATGAGCCCTCATCCGCGAACCTGCCATTCATGATTGCGGCCTTGCGGCAGGCACTCCGCAGAAACCCGGCGCAGCGGTTGGCCGCGCACGCCATCAGCCCCGTTCGACCAGGAATTCCGCGAACAGCCTTTGCGTCGGTGTGACCTCCGAATTCCTCCAGGCAGCGATTGTCGGCAAGGTTGCGTCGAGATTCCTGATGGGCTGGAGGACGAGACCCTTTCGCAAGATGTTTTCCGCACAAGTCGTGTGAATGGTGATGCCCATTTCACATGCGATCAGGCCGAATATTCCTTCCGAGTTGAATGCGTACTGCGCGATTTCCGGGGCAAATCCGGCGTGATGGCAAATCCTGAAAAGGTGATCGTTGAAATGCTTCCAGCCACTCGGGTTGCCGAGCACAAACGGTTCTTCCGTAAGCTCGCCCAGCTCAACGCCGTTCTTGCCGGCCAGCGGATGACTGTCGTAGAGCACGGCGACGAACGGATCGTCCTGAACCGTCACGCTCGCGAATTCCGACTGGTTGATGGGGCCTGTCAGGAATCCGAAATCGAGTTTTCCGGTCTTGAGCTTTTCCAACTGCCCGGCCGTGAAACCGTGCACGGGCTCGATCGTGATGTCGGGGTGCCGCTCATGAAAGTCCTTGAGGATCGCGGGCAACTCTCCGCAGATGGCGAAATCCGTGTAACCGACGACCAGGTGGCCGAGTTCCCCGCTCGTCGCCTTGTTCGTCCGCGCGATCACGCCCTCCATTGTCTCGAGCACATCCTGGCAGCCCTCGAAAAACACCGTACCGGCGTGTGTCAGCCTGACGTGCCGATTGGAACGCTCGAGGAGTTGAACGCCGAGCTGGGTTTCCAGGTGCTTGACGGAGCGGCTCAACGCCGGCTGCGCCACGTTCAGCCGTTCGGCGGCACGCCGGAAATGCAGTTCCTCGGCGACAGCCGCGAAATACCGGATATGTCTCAGGCCGAAATTCACGATATCACAACGGCATCAATTTAACCCAATTTGATATTATACTTGCATTGCAATACATGCGACATTTTCTTCGCACACACAACTGGGAGGAAAAGGATGTCCGTAAAATTTGCGCGAAAGTTTGCTTCCACGGCCGTGGTGGCGGCAGGGCTGATCCTTGGCGGCGGGACCGCAGGTGCGGCCGACCTGACCATCAATCTCGGCTACGCGGCGGCAAAGACCAGCAGTTACGCCGTTCTGGCCGACAAGTTCGAGGAGCTGGCCGAGGAATATTCCGAAGGCAGTCTCGACGTGAAAGTGCGTTGCTGTGCGCAACTCCTGACGGAAGACGAGGCCTTCAAGGCGATGCAGCTGGGCACGGTCGACATGTACATCATTACCGGCAACAACGTGTCACCGCACTTCCCGCTGATGGACGCGTTCGTCCTGCCGTACATCTTTCAGAGCAAGGATCACGCCTACAGTGTTCTGGAAGGCGATGTCGGGCGGGAATTTGCCGAACAACTCGAGACGGCAACCAGGGTTCATCTCCTGACCTACGGCTTTGTCGGGGACCGCGACTTCTACAATTCGCGCCAGCCGATCAAGACCATGGCGGACATGAAGGGCTTGAAGGTCCGCGTTCCGAAGAACCAGGTCATGATCGATACGTTCAAGGAGTTCGGGGCAGCGCCGATTCCGCTCGCCTGGGCTGACACGCCAACCGCACTCCAGACAGGAACCGTCGACGGGGCGGACAACGGAACCTCGTTCATCAAGTCGCAGAAGTTCTACGAGATCATGCCTTATTTCACCCAGCTCGAGCACTTCTCCTACATGTCGCCCCTGTTTGCGAGCCCGCGCCTCATGGACAAGCTCGACGATGCCCAGACCGAGGCCGTATTGAAGGCTGCTTTCGATGCGGGCGTCTTCCACAAGGAGGAAATGTCCAGGCAGATCTCGGAGATCCGGGCTTTCCTCACGACGGAGGGGCAGGGCGGCATGCAGACGACCGACTTCGACAAGTCCGACTTCATTGCCGCGGGCCAGAGAGTGCAGGACCGCTATGCAGCGGAAAAGGGCGACGACTTCAGGAATCTGCTGTCCGCCATCCGGGCGGCCGCGGAATAACCCGTCAGGTTCTCCCTGGGGGTGGGATGGGCCGGAGTCAAACTTCGGTTTGCAACGGCCCATCCTGCCCGGTTAACGTCACGTCCGCGACGAAACAACGAACCCGCATATTGAACGGGAGTCATCTGCGGCAAGGGGCAGGTCTTGCTTTCCATACTCGACAGGTATTTTGAAGACGTTCTTTGCACGATCAGTCTGGCCGTCGTCGCCGGCAGCGTGATGGTCCAGGTCATTCTGCGGTTCGTGTTCACGTCAGCGAGCGCCTGGGCCGAGGAAACAGCCGTTTTCGGCATGATTTTCGCGGTCTACCTCGGTGCTTCGCTGGCCGTCCGCGAACGTGCGCACATACGCATAACGATGCTGGTCCACGCCCTGCCGCGACCAATGCAGGTCGCCTGCATCGTCCTCGCGGACGCGGCGTGGTTCGGCTTCGTCTGGTTCATGGTTCACCAGACGGTCCTGTTTACCCAACTGCTGTTCGAAGTGACCTACATTACCCCCGGCCTCGGTATCGAGCAGAGATGGGTCCAGATATTCATCCCGGCCGGCTTCGTCCTGATGGCGTTCCGGATGCTGCAGGTCTATTGGCGCTGGGGCAGGTCCGGCTGGAAAGGACTGCCGCTGTGAACGGCCCCCTGGTCATGGCGGCCGTCTTCGTCTTCACGATGGCCATCGGGGTGCCGATTCCGTTTGCAGCGGGCATCGCGACAGTTGCCGGGATACTGATCGCCGACATTCCGCTCACCTTGATGGCCCAGTCCGCCTGGACGGCCTTCGAACCGTTCCCGCTGGTGACGATACCACTGTTCGTGTTGGCGGGGCAGTTGATGGAGCATGGCGGCATGTCGGAAAAACTGGTCGCCATCGCCCACAGGCTTGTCGGTGCCTACAAGGGCGGGTTGGGTCTCGTGACCGTGGTTGCCTGCATGTTTTTCGCGGCGCTGTCGGGGTCCGGCCCCGCGACGACGGCTGCAATCGGGTCGATCACGATTCCGGCCATGGTCGAGGAAAGCTACAAGCCGAGGTTCGCCGGCGCAATCGCCGCGGCGGCCGGCGCGCTTGGCAGCATGATCCCTCCGAGCAACCTGCTGATCATTTACGCGCTTGTTTCGGATGAATCCATTCCACGCCTGTTTCTTGCAGGCATTCTCCCCGGGATTGCCCTCGGCTTGCTGCTGATGCTGGTCACGTTCATCGTCGCGTTGCGCAATGACTATGGCGGCGTCGGGGAAGCATTCAGGTGGCGGCCGCTTCTCGAAGCATTGTGGGACGGGAAATGGGCGGTGTTTGCGCCTGTCCTGATACTCGGCGGAATCTATACGGGCGTCTTCACTCCATCCGAAGCGGCGGGCGTGGCAGTCTTTTACGGTTTGTTTGTCGGCCTGTTTGTCTACGGGGGCCTGACCCTCAAGAAGGTGTTTGAAGCCTTCAGGTTTACCGCCATCGTGATCGGAACGGTGCTGTTCATCCTTGGCTCCACCAAGGCATTCGGGCAGTTGGTCACGCTCTACGACATTCCGCAATCGATCCTCGCACTGTTCGAGGAGTTGACGGCCTATCCCTGGCTGGTGCTGCTCCTGATCGGCGTGTTCTACATCCTGGTCGGCATGTGGCTGGAGAGCATCCCCCAGATCATCATCTTTACGGCGGTCTTCCTTCCCCTGGTCACAAGCCTGGGGGTGGATCCGATCCTGTTCGGCATATTTACCGTCATGACCTGCGAACTCGGGTTCCTGACGCCGCCAATCGGGGTGAACCTGTTTGTTGCCGCGCGCATCAGCAAGACGTCGATCGAGCAGATCTCCGTGGGCGTGTTGCCGTTGTTGATCCCCTATATTGCAATGATCTTCGTCCTCGTGTTCTTTTCCGAGTGGGTCACGTTCCTTCCCGACCTGGTTTACGGAGAGCGAGTGTATTAGTGCCATGGAAAAAGACGACGGAATCGTGCCGCTGGCGGGTTATTCTGATCGCTTGTCAGTCCGGCCGGGGGAAACCATCGGTTTCAAGGTCTCGTCAACCGGCACCGAGCCGTTTACCGCCTGGCTGACACGCTCGATCAGCGCCGATCCAAATCCTGCCGGGATGGGAATGGTCGAGGATCCCGTGGAGGAAGCGTTCGCGGAACGGGCATTTCCGTCACGCTACCAGCCGTTCTACCCGGGATCCTACGCGGTGACGGAAAAACGGGTGTCGCTGCAGCTCGGCGACGGGTTCCTGATGGCCGCGACCATCTTCCCGACCCTTGCCAGGGATACACCGCAGACGATCCTGAGTGTCGGCGAGGTCAAGCTCTTTGTTTCGGGGGACGGGGCAGCGGCGATTTCGGTTGGCGAGGGAGCGGTTTCCGCGCCGGCCGGCATCAGGCTGCGCCGGTGGTACAAGCTCGAAGCGGGGTTTGATTCCGGATCGGGCAGGCTTTTCATTCGTCAACGGGAACTTGGAACCGCGTTTCCGAACGAAGTGCACAATTCCGAGCAGTGCGGCCTGACGAAGGGGGAAGTCCGCCAGCGTGTCAGTATAGCGGCCCGGATGCAAAACGGCATTGCATGCGAGCACTTCAATGGCAAGATCGAAGCGCCGGGCCTCTATCGGGGGACCGGAAGCTCCGATCGATCCGCAATCGCCCGGTGGGATTTTTCCAGGGACATCGCCACCACGACGATCCGCGATTCGAGCAGGAACCAAATCGATGCCCGCCTCGTGAACCTTCCGGCGCGCGCGGTGACCGGCTCATGCTGGAACGCAACGGAAATGTGCTGGCGGCACGCTCCCGAACACTATGGTGCAATCCACTTCCACGAGGACGACATATACGATTTTCAATGGGAGACCGATTTCACTTTCCGTGTTCCCGGGGATTTTCCGAGCGGCGTGTACGTGATGCGCATTTCGTGCGGCGAGCACTGGGACGCCATGCCCTTCTACGTTTGCCCCGCCAGGCGAAAGCCGCGCGCGAACCTGTGTGTGCTGATCCCGACCTTTACCTACGTGGTCTACGGCAATCACGCACGGCCGAACTACGATCCATCCTGGCAGGACAGCGACCGGGAATGGGATGCATATCCGTACAATCCGGCGGAATATCGCAGTTATGGTCTCTCGACCTACAATATCCATTCGGATGGCTCTGGCATCTGTCATGCGTCCCACAGGCGACCGTTGTTCAACCTGCGGCCCGGCTACCGGACGTTCGGGAATTCGGCGTGCTCGGGACTGCGTCACTTCCAGGCGGACAGCCACCTGATTTCCTGGCTGCACGCCAAGGGCATCGCTTACGATGTCATCACCGATCGGGAGCTGCACGAAGAGGGATTGGCGTGCCTCGCGGACTACCGCGCCGTCATGACCACGAGCCACCCGGAATACCATACGGATCGAACGCTGGACGCACTGCAGGGCTACCGCGATTCCGGGGGCAACCTCATGTATCTGGGCGGCAACGGATTCTATTGGCGGGTCGCGCTTCACGAATCCGAGACGGGCGCCATCGAAATCCGCCGCACGGAAGGCGGCATACGGGCCTGGGCCGCAGAGCCGGGCGAATATTTCAATGCGTTCGACGGTGCGTATGGCGGACTTTGGCGCAGGCGCGGCCGTCCTCCGCAAGAACTCGTCGGAATTGGGTTCACCGCACAAGGCGAGTTCCACGGGTCGTATTACCGGCGGAAGTGTTTCGACCCTGCGTATGACTGGATTTTCGAGGGTGTAAACGGTGACGTCATCGGAGATTTCGGTTTCAGTGGCGGCGGCGCGGCGGGGTTCGAGATGGATCGCGTCGACCACCGCCTGGGATCTCCGGACAATGTCGTCGTTCTTGCCAGTTCCGAGGGACACAAGGATCGCCCGATCCTGGTTCACGAGGAACAGTTGACCCATTTGACCAACTGGCCCGGGGAACCCACCGGCGATCTGCTCAGGGCGGACATGGTGTATTTCGATTTGCCCGCTGGAGGTTCAGTGTTTTCGACAGGGTCCATCACCTTTTGTGGCAGCCTTCCCTGGAACGACTTCGACAATAACGTATCCACGATCCTTGAAAACGTCGTCAACAGGATGACTTGTTTCGATCTCTCGGATGGACCCCGGCAGAGCACCTGATGCACTTGAGTAAAAAACCGCCGATCAGAGAATTGCATCGGCGTCGCAATGCCACTGGAACCGATCTGCAGTGTCGATCTTCACCGAAGGCGTTTTGCCTCTTCTGCCGGGCAAGGAAGGCGGGACTGCCGCCCAGGTTCGCAAACCTGCTCTTGCCTGCGCGTTCGTTGGTGCGGTGTTGATGGATATCGCTTGCGCAATCCGGATCGACACCACCCCGGCGCCCCTGTCTGTCGTCGACCGGACCCCGACTGGCAATCCCGTGCCCGATCGCGTGCTGGCGAAGATTGCCAAGGCGTGAGAGACGGCGCGTGCAATTTTAACATGGCAACGTTTTCGGTCCATGCTGCGGGGGCCCGGCGGGTCGGGTCTGCGTTGTCATCTGCCGCGAGAGCGTTCCACGTGCAGCCGAACCGGCCTGAGAGGATCGGTGCCCGAAAGGCCGTGATCGCCTGGCCGCCCTCCTTGCTCCATCGCATGCCCGAACCCTCGAATCCTTTTGTCACGGCGCTTTTGTTTACGGCGTCGAGCACACCGCTGCCGATCGGGAGATTGCGGTCCTTCAGGGACCGATAGCGCATGCGCAATCTGTTCTTGCGGGAGAATTCCAGCTTCCGCTCCACATCTGCACGACCACGGCTGCACCTGTCCCGCAGGTAGCGTATGGCCCGGATGACCCGTTCCATCCCGCCGTGTTCGTACATCGGCACACCGTGCCACTTCTGGAACCAGCGGTCCGGTTCACGTGCAGATCGTGCGACGACACATGAAGATGTTCGCGTGCGTGGAAGCTGTTAACGGTTTTTCAAATGCGCGTAATTGTGGGTGGTATTGCGCGTTTTCTGGTTTGGTCGGTCTGTTCTGGCGATTGATCTGTGTCATCGGGAGTGTTTCCGTTGTGCGGGATTGCCTTGGCCTGGACGGGTTTTCTTTTCAGTCGGTTGGTTCGTCGGGGTGCTTCCGGATTTCGGTTACGTGGGTCGGCGGACATGACGGGTGAGCGTGGAACTGCTTTCATCGGGCTTTTCGGGGTTTCTGCCCCGGTGCCGGCTTTGCCGGGAGCGTTGCCGCTCATTCCCTGACGATGTCGTTCCAGTCCATGCTGTCGGGAGGTCTGCGTCTTTCGAGCCTGACGTGAGCGGGCAGGACGACGGCTTTGCGGATTGCGTCGGCCTGTCGGTCCCCGGCCTCGTCGCCGTCCTGTGCGAGGACGAGTGCACTGAGGTTCGGGAGCGTGTTGATTGCATGCTGGATCTGGTTGCACTGGCTTCGTGATGGCGCGCCTGCAGTGGAGAGGAAGGCATGGTCGGGCGGGCATTGTTCGAGCTGAGTGATGCTGAGCGCGTCGAGACCGCTTTCGGTGACGACGAGCGCCCGCAGGGATGCGGCTTGTGTTGCGGCGTGGATGGCGCAGAGGGCGCGTGTTCCGCCGGTTGCGAAGCGGCCCGGCCCGTCGGGGCGCGCGGTCTCGAAGCCGGTGAGAGTGCGGTGCCGGTCCCGGTGGGCGAACAGGACCCGTGCGTTCCGGTGGCAACGGATGGTCGGGCGTGTGGTTTGCAGCGTGTGCGCTGTGATAGCCGCGCCCGATTAGCCATGGCGGCGCGGGATGGGGTTTCGCGGCCTTCCAGATGTCACGGAAGGATGCCGCGGCCTGCGGGGCGGTGGTTTGGGGCTGTGCGAACCGGGCCAGGATATCGGCGAAGGACAGGCCCCTTATGACCATGAAGTCAATAATGGTTCCGTTGTCGGTGTTGTCCTGTGTGTTGAAGTAGACCCAGTGTCCGTTGCCGCGTTTCCCGAGGACGAGCATTGGCTGTCCGTCTGCCCGCAACCTCAGAGACCGTCGCGACTTCACACAACCACCGAGCCGTGACCAAAAAGTTTCAACTCTCTTCTCCTTGTTTTCTGGCCATTTCCTGCAACCTTCGGACAACACGGTGCACCCGTGTCGAGGGGTTCTCCTGAAAACATGGTTGCCCCTCATTGGACGCTTCATCCAAAGCCTTGTCTGCGCGTTTGCATGCTTGGTCGCGCATTGGTCTGATCTCGTCATAAAACGCTTCACATGTCGCTTTGTCATATGCAGCGAAACAAGCGTGGGAGGCTTTGAGATCGTGGATCAGATCTTGCGCTGGTGAGCCGGTACCCTCGCCGGTTGAATAAGGTTTGCGCTCGCCAGAGACGTGAAAAAGATACCAGATTTCGAAGCTGGGAATGGATGGAATAGCCACAACGGTTTGCTTTTTTGGGGCTTTGCGCGGTTTGAGTGTATTGGCTTTGGCGATGGCTGCGTCGTAGGTTGTGTGCCTGTCGCGGTCGAAGACGAGGAACACGTACTCGAAATCAGGGTCGTGCCTCAGGAGATCTTCGGCGTGGTCTACGACACTGATCGGGGCCGAGCCCCCGTCTCCGGTTATTGTGACGCTAGCCGTGGTGAGGCCCAATTCCGGATCAGACGGCGGAAGTACCCGGGTTCGGTCTTGCTGCCCTCGGTGACGATCATGGCGCGTTCCCGCTCTTCGCGGTGCGCGGGGCGCCGGCGCGTATCCCGGGGTAACTTGCCACGTCTCTTGCCCATGTCTGCTACCCTGCCAGGCGCGGCACCGCTCCGAACCGTCCCTGCAGATAGCCCTTTCGGAAAGGCCGCTCATCACGTGTCTTGTAGTCCGAGAAGGGAATCAGGCGGGAGGCGAAGTCGTCGCCTTTCTCGACCAACCAGATCTGATCGCGTCCAATGCAATCTTCTTCCGTGACGGTGGGATCATGGGTGGTGAAAATAATCTGGGCTTTGAGCGGGTTGGCTTTGGAAGAGCAAAACATGCGAGTAACGTGGCGGAAGGCGAGCGGGTGCAGGTGCGTGTTGAGTTCGTCGACGACAAGCGTGTAGCCGTTATCGAGAGAGTCCATGATCGGGCCGATGAGCTCGAACAACGCGCGGGTGCCTGTAGATTCGTCATCGAAATCCAGGCGCATCTTTGCCCCCGTATCGTCTTTGCGATAGGTAAAGACTTCCCATGTCTTTACCCACTCCGGAAATATGGACTTCAAGTGCCTTTGCCGTTCCCTGGGCAGGCTCTTGAAGTTGTCTGTTTCAAAAGCGCTCTTTTCCTCCGCTTCCACATCTTCCAGCCCCAGGTCAGCATCTGCCAGGAATGTCATCACCCGGCCCTTCCAGTCATCGTCGTCAAGGCGGCTGGCAGTACACGGCCCGATTGAGTCAACATCGAGAATCGTTCGCAACCCTCTTCTCAACCAGTCGAAGGGGCGCTCCAGGGACTCGGCGTTAAGTTGTATGGCGGTGCTGACAAAGAGGGCGTTATCGCGCGTTTGCGCCTTCCAACTTTCACGTTCGCCCTTGAGATGGGTCGCGCTTGTCTCCCACCGGTAGGTGTCACATTCGGGATCAAATTCGCGGGTGAAAATCTGGCGCTGCTTGCGCGTTGCGGAAGGGCGTTCGAAGAGCCATTCCTCCCAGATTCGTTTGGCGTCGTAGGCGAAGCCGTACTGGAACAGGCTGTCGTCATGCAGGAAGGTCACTTCGAATTCCGTCGGTGCGTTGCGCCACTCGGAATGAAAGAGATGTGGCTCGTATTCTTCGATGAGCTTGTTTTCGTTCCTGAAGGAGTCTCGGACGAGGGAGCAAACCGTCTTCATGCTCCCGACAAGTCCGGATTTTCCGGACCCGTTGGCCCCAAAGAGGCAAGCCTGTTGCAGCACGTACGGAGCACCGTTGTTGCCTGTAGCCACAGCGTTCGGTGTTCCACTGTTCGATGCGGTCATCAGGAAGCTTTGCCTGTCCCGGAAGGATCGGTGGTTTTGGACTGAAAATTCAACGAGCATGGGACAACATTCCGTTTTACACCATGTATTTGACAGAAATTACAAATATAGGCACTTAATTTTGATGTAAAGTAGAAAAACCTTCATTCGCTGAAGATCTCACCAAGTTCAAAATCCTCGGAAACCGTACCTTGGTGCCTCACTGTCATCCAATCCCGGCCGCACGTAAAGAATGCCTCGTTCGGCGCCTGATCTTCCGCTGACACAGATGCGGCGAAGGTTTGGCCAGCAACGGCCAATGCAATACGTAATCGCTTCAAGGGCATGCATCCAGCCCTCGCTACCGGGAAGGTAGTGCCACAATGAAATCTGTCCTCGTAAGGATATTCTGGTTGAGAATCGGTGGAGGTGGAATCTCTGCTGATGCGGCGGTGATTGCCTTCCAGGGTAGTAGCCAGATTCGTGCTGAAATACACGCTAACGACCGGGTTTCAGTTCCCTCGTGGCCATGAAATTGTAGAGGGTTGACCGGGAGACGCCCGTAATCTTTGCAATCGCGGTACGGGAGACGCCGAGGTCGATGAACTGGCGGATTTCGTCTTCCTTCCCGTCCAGACGCGACACACCCAATGATCCTTTCGGGCGCCCAAGCGTCTTGCCGGAGTCCTTGGCTCTTGCGAGGCCCTCGCATGTGCGTTCCGAGATCAGGTCACGCTCAACTTCGGCGAACAGCGCGAACAGCGTGGTCATGACCTTGGTTTTAACGGTTTTTCAAGGGCGCGAAATTGTGGGTGGTATTGCGCGTTTTCCGGTTTTGTTGGGCTGTTCTGGCGATCGATCCGGGTCATCTGGAGCGTTGCCGTTGTGCGGGATTGTCCTGACCAGGACGGCCTTTCTGTCCTGTCGGTTGGTTCGTTGGGGAGATTTCGGATTTCGGTTACGTGGGTCGGCAGACATGACGGGTGAGCGGGGCACTCCGTTCATCGGGCTTTTCTGGGTTTCCGCAGAGCCGCCCTGACCGGGCGGAGGAGCGTCACCCGTTCCCGGTGCCAGGCGTCAGGGCCGGCGCCGCGATTATCCCGCCACAGGCCGAATCGCCATCCCGGACCGGCGGCAACAGTGCTCCGAAACAACAGGGTCGCTCCAACGGGATCACCGCAATAGGGAAAAAAAAGCGGCAAACCATCCAGAATGCCGCGCTTTATTCCAGCCGATAACAGAAGCCGTGTGTCGATCGAATCTTCGTTCAATGGACCGCAATTGTCCATCACCGCTCTCGAAGAGGCAGCGGTTCGGCACCCTGCCGGCGGTCACGGCTGGCTGGCCCGCGCGTTCGCCGAAGGTGAATACAGCGTCGCCACAACCCCGCCACGTCCGCTTCCTCCTCCTGTTGGCTCCCGCGAACCGGATTGGGGCAACCGGATCGAGCCGTCGGCGAAAATAATGCCGTTCGTGCCGGACGAGATGGGTTCGGATATCGAGGGAATCGGGCGACACCACGAATGTCTTCCGTCATCGTTGCTCGAGATCGGTTGTATGGAAAAGCGATGAGATCCGTCTCCGGCAGAGGCACCCGGGCATGACCAGCGGATTCGGAAAAAGGGATTCCTGCCAGACGCACAGCCGAAATCCCTCGTTCAGGATCAACAGGTTGCGAGGCCGGGCAGATGACCCTGCAAGGCATGTACGTTGCGCAATGGTCGGCGATGAGCGTCGAAGGAACGCAATTCAAATCCACGAGACGATAGAGAAGATAGATCGGCTGAACTGAACCGTGCTGCCTTCGATAGACCCCAGGTACTGAAACACGTACTGGACAACGTTCTTTCTGCGAGGTCATAATCCTGCCCTGGTTGGCGCACGCTAGCGGGAAGATGACATGAAACGCGGGATCGGGTATTCCCGACGCCCTGACCCATTCGTGGTTGTTGGACTTGCCGTCCTGCTCACCGTGGCCTGTACGTTTTCCGCCTGGTACGTGCTGCAAGCGTGCGGGGTCGCCTTCCCGTTCTGGCGCGCGATGGCGGAGGGGTGCCCCCGGGAGGCACCAGGGCACGACCCGCAACTCGAGGCAACGCTGGCCCGGCAGGCCCAGTTGGAAAACCGGGTTGCGGAACTGGAGATCCGGCTTGCGCGGCTGGGTTGCAGGCCACGGCCACCTCCACCACCCGAACCGCCTCCGGCTCCTGACCCGAACCTCGAAAGATGGGCCAACCGGGACATCCGGGTTCTTGAAGGATGCTGGGAACTTGTTTCGGACTACCGGACGCAGCAGCACAGCGGATTCATCGCGTACCGCTGGTTCGGTGCAGACCGCTGGGACATGTGCTTCGATGCCGCTGGCAATGGCGAGCAGACACTCCGGTCCGGTGGTGGAACGACCTGCCGCGGAGGGACGATCGGGCGGTTTGGCGGTTCCGGGAATCTCGAAATCCGCGACCGTGAGGACATGCTCTGTTCGGACGGCTGGCACATCCATGTGCGTCGCAGCAGCTGCGAATTGCAGGCGGACGGCGCGCTGGCATGCACGAGTTACCATCTCGACCGCGGGCAATCCGAAGCGCGGGTCCGTTTCCGCCGGCGATGACGGCATGCATGGCGAACGATCCTGGGGTCGATTCCGGTAAGGGGCGAAATGACAGAGCGCCGAGCTAACTGGCGCCGGGGTAGCCGGTGCAAGTCCGGCAGGATGGAAAGGCTAGCGTGCAGCGAATCTAGCTGTTGAACTTGCGGGTGGAAGTCCCGCCGGCGCAATTCTCAGTTTGGTGCCGTAGCATATCCCACTGGTACCGGGGCGACCCTGTATCGGCGAGCTGGGAAGAAAGAAGCCGTCGTAGGCCAAATTCAGAATTGCCTTTGGTCTGGTCAGCCGGGACGGCGGGCAAACCGGAGGGCCGTAGCGAAAGCGAACGATTGCGTGAAGCGACGAAATTTCCTTCCCACATGAAGCTGATTTGTGGGGTAAACGGGGACGCCAAGGTTCCGTTAGCAATCTGATGGCCAGAGCCGATGCGGAAGAACTGAGGTGCACGTATCGGGACCCCCGACGTAGAGACGGCGGCAATTCGGGAAAGTTCAGTGGCGAAAGATTGGAAGGTGAAAGGAGCTTCGCAAGGGTCTCCGCAGCGCTTGCCATGAACGTGAAGGACGTCTTTATGACCGACGGCCGTCTCTGGCTGCGCCTGCTTGAGAAAGGCGGCAAGGTGCTGGAAGTTCCCTGCCATCACAACCTCGAGACCTATCTCCGGGACTACATCGAGGCAGCCGGAATTGCCCCCGACCGTGCTGGCCCCCTCTTCCGCTCGCTCAACCGTGACGGATTGCTATCCGGGGCGGCGCCTCACCAGGCAACGCGCATGGGAGATGCTCCGGCGACGTGCCCGGGCTGCAGGAATTTCGACGGATGTCTGCAATCACAGCTTCAGGGCCACCGGCATCACCGCGTACCTGGAAAATCCGGAGGCGCGCGTCGAGGTGGCCCAGTACCTGGCCGGCCACGCGGACCCCAAGACCACCAAGCTCTATGACCGGCGTGCCGAGCGCGTCTCGCTGGATGAAATCGAGAGGATCGGGATTTGAGGAAACGACAACAGCAATGGGCGAACAAGGGGGACGCATGATGTGGCTGGGCGTGATTGACCAGGATGACTCATAACTGGCGCCTGTCGCTCAACCAGCGTGTTCTTTACCGGCCCGCTCTGCTCAATCGCAAATCAAAGCGGTATGATTTTCTTAACCTTTGAGAAAGGCGACAGAAGATCCTCAAGTCCAGGCCGCAGTTAGATGAACCCGCGCGGCACGGCGGTTTCGTCATGTGATTGCATTCCAGGATCTCCTCTGTTCTTCCTTCTCTCCGCCGGGACTCAAAAAATCCTATGGCGGAATCGGCTCTATGTCGGATTAGGCCAACATTCGGCTAGCGAACACCAAGTCCGGATCGTGGCGACCAGCGAAGACGTGTTGTATAGCGTGAAGTTACATGCTACGCAAAGCGTATGATCACTGGATTCAGGCACAAGGGTCTGAGGGCTCTCTACCAGACTGGATCGTCGAAAGCGATCAGGACCGACCTTGTTCGCAGGGTCAGCGTCATTCTGGCGATTCTCGACGAGGCGCACAGCCTTGATGACCTGAGGCGCCCTTCTCTGCGCCTTCACGCGTTGGGTGGAACCCGGAAAGGCTACTGGCCTGTCAGCGTGAACGCACATTGGCGCATCACGTTCACCTTCGACGCGGGGAAGTTCGGGGACGTTGATCTTGAGGACTATCATTGACGGGAGACAAAATCATGATGAAGACTCCACCTCACCCTGGCGAAGGGCTCAAGGACGACCTGCAGGCCTTGGGCCTGAGCACAATCGAAGCAGCAGCGGCACTTGGAGTCACGCGTCAGCAGGTGCACAGGGTGCTGACCGGACAGAGCGCGATCTCTCCGGAAATGGTGCTGCGCCTGGAAACGGTGATTGGCTCGACTGCCGATCATTGGTTAAGGCTCCAGGCCGCCTACAATCTCGCCAAAGTCCGACAGCGCGCTCCGGAGATCACCACGGGCCTGCGCCGTGTTCAGCCCGCTTGAACCGCATTCCGGAACCTCTGCAACTCATGATCACGCAGGGACTGAAACTGCGAATACCGTCTGATACTTCGAGAGCGAAGTACAAACTCATGCGATGTTTTCCTGACGCGGTGGACAGACAGAAAAACGCTGCAAGATCAGTCCCGATAAACCGATAGGACCAGCTTACAGACTTGTGGACGTTTGATTCCGTTTTGTTCCGCATGAAGTTCCGTCTAGCCTCGCAAAGGATGTCGAACCCAAAAAAACCGAACGCGATAGCCTGGGCGTCACCACGGCCGCGCTCGCGGGCCACGTCACGGTGCTGAGAGAAAGAACGTCCGGCGAGTCCGGTCAGGTTTCCAAAGGGTCCGGATGGGAATGGCGGGAAAAAAAGGAAACATCGATTCTCGCCCCAATAAGTTCCATCGCAATCTCCATCGCTTCATCCGGCGACATCCCCGATGGATTCAGTGCGTGCTCCAGCCAGAGCCCGTCAACGACGGAATAGATACCCACGGCGAGCCGATGGGCCTCGGCAGATGATGGCCGACCGCCCCGGCCGGCGGGAATCCTGATTAAGCAGTCGGCCAGTTCCCGGACGTAATAATCGTAGATTTCGGTCCGCATCTCCGACATCTCGGAATCCGCGCTCACCAGTTCCAGAAAGCTGATCCATAACCTTGTCAGCCTGCGACCCATCAGGGCGCGGCTGTTGAAGATCGCCATTGCACGGGTTTCCAGTTGCCTGACCGGATCGGGATCGGCGGTTGCGGCCATGGACACATAGTTTTCCCGCGTGATGTGCCGGAAGTGCCGGTAGGATTCCCGCATCAGGTTGGCCTTGCCGCCGAAATGGTACTGCACCATGGAGACATTGGTGCCGATGCCAGCAGTGATCCTTCGTACCGTTGTGCCGTGGTACCCGTGTTCCGCCAGGCAATCCAGGGTGGCGTCGACGAGCTTCTGCTGTTCTTTGGTGAGACTGTTCTTCTCCATGACCGAGCTCCAATACATCGCGGCGGCTGTTCAACTCAACGATCGGGCCTCCGATAGCATTTGCCGTGCCCGGTTGGAATCGACTCTTGAACTGTAAAACTAACGTGTGTTTGTTATCGTCGTTTCACATGCACGAACGTGTCAGATCGGGGCCGTCCCCGGTCAGGTCAGCGGCGAAGAACCAGGTGACGCTTTTCCAGCCCGGGACGGGAACGGCATACCGTGCCGCGATGGATATGCAAAAGGGGGCGTGACGTGCATCATGGAAGCGGTACCGGAACGGTGTCCTTGTGCATTTTGCGGGGCAGGCGCAAAGTCGGCCTGAACGAGTTCGTGAAGCCGATCCCGGTTTGGATAGTGTTCGCGGTGCTGGCCACACTCTGTGTGCCGGAATTGACCGCCGCGCAATCCTTGCCGTCACCGTCTGCCGAAAAAATCGAAGCAACGGCGGGCCTCGACCGCGCTCAGCGTAGGGGTATCCAGTTTCGTCTGCGGGCATTGGGTTTCGATCCGGGCTCCCCTGACGGGCTGTTCGGACCACGTACGCGCCAGGCGATCGGCAGGTGGCATTTGTCGCGGGCGAACCGGCGACGGGTTATCCGGACGCGAACTCCGCGAGGAAACTGCTCGAGACGGGTACGGCAGCGGACATTCTATCGGAGGCGTTGAGCGCTGCCCGGAGCGTCACAAATACACGCTTTCGCGCTCGGGCGCTGGCAAGCGTCGCCGAGGCAAAGGCGGGCGACTTGTCAGAGGCCCCAGTCATCGTGGAGGCCAACCCTCGCCCGACGCAGCAAGTCGACGAGCAGCCGCAAGAGGCGGCAGTCGCCTGCTACGACTGGAACACGGAGAGGTTCTTCAGGCATGCCAGCGCTGCGGACGTCATCCGATGCCTCGAGACGAAAGACCGCATGTTGGGTCCCGGAATATTCGGGCTTGAAACGGCGGGTCTGTCCCACGTTCCCTGCCGACGGTTTTTTCAGTGATTCAGTGAAAATCCGGGACGGATTTTCTTCCCCAAGCGGGGTTTTTCAATCAGCCACTCTGTCAGGTTAGAACAATATCAAGCAGCCATTTGGCGTGGACCGGTGCGGTGATCGCGAGGAGTGCGAAGTCACTGCCGAAATGATTCCTACCATTCTGCGATACTGCCGTCATTGTGCCGCCAGACCGGATTGCGCCAGCGGTGTCCTTGTTTCGCCGCATCATGGAGAGCGTCTTCATTCATCTCGATTCCAAGCCCCGGGCGTGCGGGGATCATGACCGCGCCGTCGGCATAGTCGAATCCGCATGCCGGCGATACGTAGAGCAGCGGCGCATCCGGGTCATGTAGTCCCAGGCGTTGCTCCTGTAACTGGGCATTGTAACAGACGCCATCCAGTTGCAGGCAGGCGGCCAGCGAAACAGGACCGAGGGGGCAATGAAACGCCACGCCAACATCATAACACTCGGCCATTGCCGCGATCTTTCGAGTCTCGGTGATGCCGCCCGCGTGACTCGGATCAGGTTGAATCAAGTCGACATGACCGGACTCCAGGAAGGGCTTGAAATCCCAGCGCGAGCATAGCCGCTCTCCCAGGGCAAGTGGTGCCGATGTCAACCGCGAAATTCCGGACAACGCTGCCGCATGCTCGCAGAGGACGGGTTCCTCGATGAAGGCGGGACGAAACTGTTCGAGTGCGGATACCAGTGTCTTGGCCACGCCCCGATGGGCGCGGCCATGGATATCGATCCCGAGACCGATCTCCGGGCCGATCGCGGATCGAACCGCGTCAACACGGGCAACTGCCTCGTCAATCGCGGCATTCGAGGCGATGAACCCGATCGCTTCGGTGGCGTTCATCTTGATGAATGTCAGGCCTTTTCTGACGTGGTCGAGCGCCTGTCGTGCGAGATCCTCTTTGTTGCTGCCCCTGACCGAGGTGTAGATCTGTACCCGATCCCGCACGGGACCACCCAGGAGAACATGCACGGGTTGGCCGAGTGATTTCCCCTTGATGTCCCACAACGCCTGGTCAATTCCGGCGAGTGCACTCATGTGCAGGGCGCCGCCGCGGTAATATCCACCCCTGTACAGCACGTTCCAGTGATCCTCGATCGGCCCGGGGTCCTTGCCGATCAGATAATCGGACATCTCCCCGACAAGTTCGGCAACCGTGTGCGCCCGTCCCTCGACGACCGGTTCGCCCCATCCCGTGATGCCCTCATCCGTTTCGATCTTGAGAAAGCACCATCGTGGCGGGACCAGGTACGTTTCCAGGCGCACGATTTTCATGTGACGATCCTCGCTGTAGTGGCTCCGGATCGCGGACGGCCGGATGACGATCCGGTTGTCACGCGGCAGTGCCCGGACAGACCGAGAAACCCGGAATCCGGCTGCGGATCACGGTTCGGACAAGCGAATTCGCATCGGCGCCTTTCTGGATTTCTCGAGGTTCAGAAACGCGAGCCCATGTTTGGTCCGGATCCGGTGACGGGATGGATTCGACCAACTGCACGGTGTAGGGATGTTTCGGGTCACAGATGACTTCGTCCGGAAGCCCCGCTTCAACGATTCTTCCCCGCCGCAGGACAATGACGCCGTCGCTCGACCGGTGGGCAGTGGCAAGGTCGTGCGTGATATAGAAAACCGAAATATTGAGGTCATCCCTGAGTTGCCGGATGTTCTCGAGAATCGTCGCACGCAAGGAGGCGTCGACCATCGAGACAGGTTCATCCGCGACGATGAACTTCGGCCGGAGCGCGACCGCCCGCGCCACCATGATCCGCTGCCTTTGTCCGCCAGACAGCTGGTGTGCGTGGCTTCCGAAGGTCGCGCCCGGCTCGAGTCCCACGCGTTGCAGGGCGTCGGCCATGATGTCGTAGGCCTCGGCCCGGTTCGCCGCGATGCCGAAACGGCGCAGCGGTACGGTGAACGCGTGGTCGATGGTATAGAATGGATTGAACGAGGCGTACGGATCCTGGAATACTGCCTGGACCTGCCGCCTGAAGTCGGATTTCTCGTGCCGGTTCATTGTCGCAACGTCCCGGCCTCCGAACATGATCCGTCCCGTGGTAGGTTTCTGAAAACCCAACATCAGGTTCCCGCATGCCGATTTTCCGCTACCGCTCTGCCCGACCATGGCAATGATCTTCGGATTGCTCCGGGAGAACCGCAGCGAAACGGGCTTCAGTGCAACCACGTCCTTTTTGAAAAACCCGCGCCTGTAGGTCTTTGATGCGTTTTCCAGGCTCAACAGCGCATCATCGTCTTCGATATGGCCCGGGCCTTCCCCGTCACGCCCGGGTTCGACGGATTGGCGGACAGGCATGGCCGGAACCGAGGTAATCAACTCCTGCGTGTACGCCGCCCGGGGCGTCTTGAATACCTGCCTTGTCGATCCGACCTCGACGATTCGGCCTTCGCGCATGACCAGCAGCCGGTCCACGAACTGCGCCATCAGGCCCATGTCGTGCCCGATCAGGATCAGGCCCGAGCCAAGCTCCCCTTGCACCCGTTCAAGCGTCTGCATGACCCGGCGCTGCGTGATCACGTCCAGCGCACTGGTGGGTTCGTCGGCGATCAGGAGTTTCGGCCTCAGTGCGACCGCGATCGCGATGCAAGCGCGTTGTTTCATGCCTCCGGACAGCTCGTGCGGATACTGCGCACCGGCATCACGCGGCAAACCCGCCCTTTCCATGAGTTCCCCGACAACGGCACGGCGTTCACCGCGTCCCATCCGTACACCGTGGTCTTCCATTCCGTCGAGCACCGAGTCCCGGATCTTCTGGACGGGATTGAGAGAGTTCATCGCCCCCTGGGGGATGTAACTGATTGTCCTGAGCCGTTCGGCCTTCATGTCTTCGCACGACAAGGCGAACAGGTCGAGATCGTCCAGCCTGGCGATCCCGTTCGTGACCCGGCCCGGGTTCGGAACCAGGCCCATGAGCGCAAGGGCAGTCGTTGTCTTGCCCGAACCGCTTTCGCCGACGAATCCGAGTTTCTCACCGGGGGCTATGTCGAAACTGACGTTGCGCACCGCGTTTATCCTGTGGGTATCCGTGACAAAGCTCACGGACAGGTTCCGGACCTTCAGGAGGGGCGTCATCGGTGATTGTCCTGACGAAGGCGTGGATTGGCGAATTCGTCCAGGCCGGTAGAGAGCAGGTAAAACCCCACGAAGAGCAGGATGATGACGAAGACGGGTGGCATGATCCACCACCAGAGGCCTTGCAAGAACGCCGAGTAATACATCATCCAGTAGACGGTCATCCCCAGCGTTGGTTCGTTCTGCGGCCCGAGGCCCATGGCCTGGAGGCCGACCGCAGCAAGAATCGACGCGGATACCGCCAGGACAAACACGGCCACCAGGTAGGGGAGGAGGTTCGGCACCAGTTCGCGCAGGATGATTTCGAAACCGGACATGCCGGAGAGGCGAGCGGTGTCGACGTAACCCATGTTCCGCATGACAAGGACCTGGCTTCGAACCTGCCTTGTGGGGCGGCGCCACGCCAGGAGCGCGATAATGAACGCCATGGATAGCGAGGACAGCTGGCCCGGGATCGACGCGGCGATCACGACAAGGATCAGTATCGCCGGAACCGTCAGGAGGACGTCCACGATCCAGTTTACGACATTGTCGACCCAGCCGCCGAAGTAACCCGATGCAAACCCCAACGCGCTGCCGATCGCGGTTCCAAGCGCCGCGGCGATGATGCCTGTGCGCATGGTCAGCCAGGTCCCCGCGATCGTGACGGCAAGGACGTCGCGGCCCTGTGTATCGGTACCGAAGGGATTTTCCGCGTTCGGCGGCATGTAAGGTCCCGACGACAGGGGTTGCGCGAGTTCCACGGGCCACAGGAGGCGCCCGAGTCCGGCGAACGCCACCAGGAAACCGAGGATCCCGAGACCGATCGGAAAAGCCGGATTCCTGCGGCAGTAACCCACGAGCCTGGCCAGGAAATGCCGCTCATGCGCGGCCTTGGTCCCGAGCATGACGATGTGGTCTTCGGACTTCGGGCCTGCGCTTGCGGGATTCGTTTCGCCGTTCGAGGCATGCCCTTTCGTCATGGTGCGCCCTGGCGAACCCTCGGGTCGAGGAGGGGATAGACGAGATCCAGCACCAGGGTGACGAAGCTGATCGTCAGGACAAGGATCATGACAATGCCGTATACCGTGAAGTAATCTGCGCCGCGCACGGCCTGCAGGAGCAGGTTGCCCAGGCCCGGATAAGAAAAGACGATCTCGACAAGTATGGCGCCGGTGACCACCTGTCCCAGCGCCAGTCCCAGCGTCGTCACCTGGGGGAGGATCGCGTTCCGGATCCCGTAGCTGAAAAACATGCGCCGGTCGCTCAGGCCGCGGGCGCGGGCGAAGGTCATGTAGTCCTGGCCCGTGACGGTGACCATCATTCCCCGCATTGCCAAGGCCCAGATTCCGATCGACGAAAGGACGATCGAGGCGGCCGGCAAGCTGGCGTGGTAGAGGACGTTGAGTGCAAAGTCCAAGTTCCAGCTCGGCAATACCAGGGGAGAAAACCCGCCGCCTGTCGGAAACCAGCGCAGTTGATACCCGAGGAAGAAGATCAGCAGGAGGCCGACCAGGTAGAAGGGAACGGCGGCAAAGACCATCATGAGCGGCATGAGCGTGCCGGTCATGGCGTTTCTCCGCCATACGGCGAATGCTCCCAGGAACGACCCGGCCAGGAAGGCGATCAGCGTGGTCGTGATCATCAGCCCGATCGTCCAGGGAAGGGCCTGCCCGATCAGGGTCCAGACGCGCGTCGGGAAATAGGCGATCGAATACCCGAAATCCAGGCGCATCATGTCCCAAAGATAATTGAGATACTGTTCCCAAATCGGCAGATCGAGCCCGAAACGCTCGTTGTAGCTGGCGATCATGGCACTCAGGGCGTCGGCACTCATTGTTCCGCCGGAATCCCCCAGCTGCGCCAGCCGTTCGGCGATCGGATCGCCGCCCGAGAATCTCGGCAGGAAGAAATTGAGCGTCGCGGCGCCGAAAAATACAAAAACCGTCAGGACGAGTCGCTTGATGATCCCGGAAAGGTTCATGTCCCCTCCCAGGCCACGCCGGTCGAGGATCCGGTGGATCGAACGCGGCACGTGGCCCTGATTTTCCGGAGAGGTCCGGCGGGCAGGTCCACCGCCCTTCCCGCCGGACACGGGGACTCAGTTCCCCGCGCGTTCCAGGTTGAGGAACAAGTATCCAGCCTGGCCGGTAATGTACCAGAACGCGGGCTGAATGTACGGGTTTTCCGCACTCGGGAAATTCGTCCAGTAGGTCTGGTTCATCGGAATGCGATGGTACCACTGGCTGAGCGGAGCTTCTATGGCATCCGCGTACCACAGGTCCATCGCCTTGGCGAACACATCCAGCGCCGCCGGATCGCCATCCGCAAAGGTCGCGAATTCATCCACCAGCGCGGAATACTCTTCGTTGCACCAGCGCGCGATCGCCCGGCTGACGATCCCGCTGTCCAGCGGGAACGCATTGTCGCAATGGTAAAGCCGCAGCGTCTCGAGCGGTGAGTCGATCGACCCGTTGTGACCGAAGATCCCGATATCGTACTGGCCCGTGAACAGCATTTTCGGCGTTTCCGGGGAAGAAGCAAAGCTCACGTCGAAACCGGCGTTTCGCAACAGCTGGATGACGACCGGCCCGACTGCCCGTTTCGGCGGTATCACCTGGACCTCGTAGGACGCCCGCTGGCCATCCCTGGCCCAGAAACCCTCTGAATCCTTCTGGTAGCCGGCGGCTTCCATCAGTGCAACGGACCCTTCGGGATCGAACTCCGCAGCACCATGCCTTTCTGCCGCCACCTCGGACAACTCGATGTATGGCATGAGCGGCGCATAGGCAGGGAATGGCGTCCGGGAGGCTTCGGATGCTCCGGTATAGGCCACCGCGATCAGCCTTTCGCGGTCGATCGCCAGGTCCATGGCGCGGCGAACGGCCTTTTCGGGCAGGTTATCGGACTGCATGTTGAAATACAGCGAGCTTTCCCACCAGTCGAGGCTGCCGTAGGGATTGGCGTCGCCGCTGAAGGTCGTCACTTTCGGGTTCTGGCGTATGATGTTCTGGATCAGCGCCGCGGTCGGGAAGTCCATCGTGATGTCGGCAGTGTTCGTCGCAATCAGCTGGGCGCCCCGATCCGTGTTCACGAACGGAACCCCGACGATCCGCTCCATTTCCGGCGGCGCATGGAAGCCGGTTTCGGCGGCCCACCAGTCATCGCGGCGGTCCAAGAAGATCTGCGTTGGCGAAGAAACGACGAGCAACCAGGGTCCCGTTGTCACGGGCCACCCCGCCTCGGGATCGTAGTTGGTGAACTCGGCCGGATTGTCGGCCATGGACCAGATGTGCTCGGGCAGCCAGAACAGACCGTTGCCGAAATAGTTCATCAGGAAGCGCCGGGCATAGCGCGGCATCGGGGTCTTGAGATTGAACCGTACCGTGAGATCGTCGACTTTCTCGGCGTTCTCGGTTGCGGCGGCGAAATCTGTCGCACTGAACAATTCCGCGTTTCCGGCTGCGTTTTCGATCAGCAGGTCCGCGGTGAACACGACGTCGTCGGCATTGAATGGTTCTCCGTCGCTCCATTTGACGCCGTCACGCAGGGTCAGCGTGACGGTCCTGAAATCATCGCTGAACTCAACCCCCTCTGCCAGCCAGGGGATCTCCCTGTCCTCGAAGGCGTTGTAGTAGAACAACGGTTCGAACATTGCCTTGATGCCGGTTCGGATATCGGCTCCAACAAGGTACGGATTCGCCACCCCGGGAGACGGAAAGGTTGTCTGACCCGAGGACGGGCCGGCGATGACGAGGATGTTCTCGCGCGCGACTTCCTTGATGTCCCGGGCTTCGGCCGGTGGCCATGCCAGGAAACTTGTACCGGCCATGGCGGCCGCAGCACACGTGAGTGTCAATCTGTTCTTGCGCATTTTTTTCTCCCTGTTTCGGTTGTCTGTCAGGTTGCGATTTGTACCGCTCGATCCGAGCTCTGGATGTGCGCGCCCCCGGTCGCATAGAGCGTTGCCCCGGTGATGAAGGCGGATTCCGGTGACAGCAGGAGAACGGCGCTGGGAACCAGTTCCGCTGGCACACCGGCGCGGCCCATCGGGTTGGCTCGGTTCTGGATTGACTCCCAGTTTGCGGCGTCGGCGCGATGGCGTTCATTCCTGTCCGTCGCGATGAGACCGGGAGACAGTGTGTTCAGGGTTACGCCATGAGGCGCATACTCCAGGGCAAGGCCCTCGATCAGGGCCTTCATGGCGGCCTTGGTCATGGTGTAGACCGGCATTTGAACCGACGGCGCGAGCTCCTGGACGCTGCCGATCGACAGGACGCGGCCATACCGGTTCGCCGCCATCCCGGGAAGAGTAGCCTGCAAAATGGCAATATTCGCGCGGAGGTTCAGCAGGAGCTGTTGGTCGAGATCATCGTGCGTTTGTTCAACAAACCGTTTTTCGACCTGGATCGACGCCGACAGCACGAGGCAGTCGATGCCTCCAAGCGCACGCCTGGCTTTCCGGACCACGGCGCGTCCGGCGTCGGTCTCCAACAGGTTCATGTCGATCGACACCGCGCGTCCGCCGTATTCGTTCATCGTTTCGACCAGGCTTTCGCCAGCACCAGAATGACCGGCCAACCTGTCGGCTTCCGAGCAGTGATTCATTGCGACTTGCGCGCCTGATGCGGCCGCGCGCAAGGCGATGGCGGCGGCAATGCCCCGGCTTCCGCCGGTGACGAGGACGCGCGCGCCTTCAAGCGACCCGCCCGCCTCCTGCGCCGCCATTGGTCCCACAACGTGCAGTTCTGGATAATTTTTCAATTTTGGGTTTTTGTTAATGGGCTTTATCCAGAAAAAACTATCAATTGTTTCATATTATGATAGTAAAAGGCCACCGTCAATGATTTTGTCCAAATACGTGGAAAGAAATGTCCGGACTTGTTAAAGTGAGCAGATGACCAGGGATGGCTCTCGATCACAAACCCGGGTTCCGGAGGTGCGCGGCGCGCAAACGCTCTATCGCGGCCTCGACGTCCTGTTCGCAGTCGCCCTCGAGGTAGAGAAGCCGAAATTCGGCGAGTTGCAGGAAAAGCTCGGGATTCCCAAGGCATCGTTGCATCGCCTGCTCGCGGCGCTCCAGAGTCGGCAACTCATCCGGTACGATCCCCAGATCCGAAGGTATTCCATCGGGTCGCGGGTGCTCGACCTGACACGCGGGGCGCTGGACTGTTCAGATCTTATCAAGGCGACCAAGCCTGAACTGTCCCGGCTGACGCGCCGGCTTCGCGTCCCCGCCTGTCTGTATGTTCGGGACAGCGACGCCGTTTTCGTCCTGGATTTTGAAGATCCCGACGCGTCACAGAGCAGCGTTGTCACGGTCTGGCCGAGGCTGGCCATGAATGACAGTGCACCGGGTCACGTCATTCTCGCTGCCCTGCCGCCCGGCAAGCGTTCCGGTGAAGGCGGCCATCCGGACATCGCCCTGGCGAAGGCCCTCGGCTATACGATTCGCCCGGATGATGTCACAGGTTCAACGCGGGTCGCATCAGCCATCCTCGACACGACAGGTCATCCGAGCGGCGCGCTGTGCTGTGAGTTTCCACCGGCGTCGCATGAAACCGGCTACTATCATGAATGCGGACGGGTGATCGCGGAAGCGGCCAGGCGCGCATCGTCGAATACGTCGCTGGGCATGTCGACGCCTTACGTGGCGCCCGTGCAGGATGCCCCGACGGACAAACGGGTCGAAGTGCTGGAAACCGGACGCGATTACATGGGTGAAAATCCGCTCTGGGACGAGGAACGAAGCAGGCTCTATTGGCTGGATATCCTGGCGCCGGCATTGAGATCGTACGATCCTGAGACCGCCAGTTCGGGTCGCGTCATTCTTCCCGAAATCATAGGAGGTGTCGCGCTCGTGAAGAACGGTGCCCTGGTGCTTGCCGGGCGGCGGGGGCTTTACCGGTGGGATGCCGGTGCGCGGACGATGACCCTGTTGCTGGATCCGGAACCCGAAAAGCCGGACAATCGCTTCAACACCGCGTCGGTTGACCGGAACGGAAGCCTCTGGGCGGGCACCCAGGCCCTGGACAATACGCCCGGGCAGGGCAACCTGTACTGCATAGATCAAGACCTGTCGTTCAGGATCGCCTGTCCGGGCATCGGTCTTCCGAAAAACGTGGCCTGGAGTCCGGATGGACAGACCCTTTATTTCTCGGACGGCTTCGACCAATGCGTCTGGGCGTTTGATCTGGCGACCGGTAACATGCTGCAGGACAAGAGAAAATTCATTGAGGGCAACAGGGATATCGGTGTTCCAAACGGCATCACCGTCGATGCCGAGGGCTGCGTCTGGGCGACCATGGTCGGGAACTGGAGCATCCAGCGGTTCACCCCCGATGGCGTGCTGGACGAGCGGATTTCGCTTCCCGTCCCAATGCCGATGAATCTCACTTTCGGGGGAGCAGACCTCAAGACACTGTATGTAACCTCCACCTATCTGCGCCTGCCCCCCGGATTTTCCAGCCGCGCACCGCATTCCGGCAAGCTGATGACCGTGAGAACGGATGCGCACGGTCTGCCGAAGACCCGCTTCGGGTTGGAAACGGCATGACTGTCTTCGGCCTGGCAAATTGAAAGCGGTCGGCGCGCCGGTCATGGAGCTTGGTCGTCTTGGGGTCTGCGTGGCCGGCCAGGTAGACCTAAACGGACCGAAAGGCGGTCAGGCCGAAAGCCTTTCCCCACCAGCCAGCGGGTGTTTGCGGTATCGCGGCGGGCCAAGTCCTGGCCGTGAGGCGATGACCGCGGTCGGCCCGAGCGGACCCGGGACGGCCAATAGGGTAATAGCCAGATTCGTGCTGAAATACACGCTAACGACCGGGTTTCAGTCCCCGCGTGGCCATGAAATTGTAGAGGGTTGACCGAGAGACGCCCGTAATCTTTGCAATCGCGGTACGGGAAACGCCGAGGTCGATGAACTGGCGAATTTCGTCTTCTTTCCCGTCCAGGCGCGACACACCCAGTGGTCCTTTCGGGCGCCCGAGCGTCTTGCCGGAGGCCTTGGTTTTTGCGAGGCCCTCGCGCGTGCGCTCCGAGATCAGGTCACGCTCGACTTCGGAGCTTCTTTCAACGAGTTTTCCGGGGAGAACTACAAGGAAAGAACCCACCTGCACCATCAGAGCCGCATTCTCGATTTGCAAAGCATTCAGCGACCCACGTCAGATGTTCAGGCACCGCTGCAATCCAGAGCCCACACTTGCCAGCGCAGTCAGTCTTTGCCACGCATCCGCCGTCTGGAGTCGTACTCTGCAATTTCGAGCCCAAGCGCTCCAAACCGGTTTCTTTTTTGGTATGCGTCCATGCGTACCTTCAAGGAACCGAGTTGTCGGAAGCAGGCACGTCCGGAATTACTGAGGCGCCAACGCGGCTTAAATCCGGCGCCCGAGGCCTTCGGCAAGCATCGTGGTCACAAGCATGTTGAGAG
>JAPOVX010000041.1 GCA_026707935.1 Paracoccaceae bacterium | reverse complement strand
TCGGCCGCAGGTAAAGCGCCTCGTCCCTGTCAAATCGGCGGCAACCCTCCTCGATAAGGCCGTGGACCTCGTCGGACGTGATCGGAGGCGTCATTCCCATCGTTCTCGCGGAGGCGACGATTCGATCACAATGCAAATTCAGGTCCGGCCGCACGCCGTCAAACTGCCGTGCGCCGTCGAACACGAGCGTACCGAGCCACAACCCGTGGTCGGCGGATCTCAAAATGGGGACATTGCCATCGTGCCAGTTTCCGTCGAACCAGGTCGCGGCCTTGCGTCCAATCGCCAAGACTTCTCTCCAGCTAGAATTCGCCGCCGCTCATAGACAATGCTGACCGGCGATTCAACTTTGGCCGAGATGTGCGAAGGTTCTTGCCATTGCCCTGCCTGTCCGTAAACGCTGTCCGCAGCAAACCCCTTGTCCGCAATGCGTTGAAGCCTGTTTAACGGATCGAATCCGGTATTGGGCAGAGTCGTAGGTCAAGCGATTTACTTCCGGATCGCCGGGATTGCACGGCGACGAATCGTTCCAATGGACATTTTTGGCTGAACGGAACAGTTGCTGAACGCGCGTTGAATCCTCAGAGCGCCGCAACAACCCAGTGGAGACAGCTTTCGATCGAAAACACTGGCAGCCCTGTCGCTTCGCGGACCTGCCGGCTGTAGGGAGGCATGTTGGTGCATTCGAAGAGGATTGCGCCCAGGTCGTGGCGATTCTCGACAAAGGAAACCGCCGCATCCAACACGTCCCGGCCCGCTTGCTCAACATCCAGTTCGCTGTCGTTGTCGAGGAGCGCGCGCTGAAACTCGCAGCCCGTTCCGACACCCCAGATCGGAGTTCCCTCCGGCACCCCGACCGCATCGAGATGAGCATCGGTGAGTGTCTCCTTGCAAATCGTCAGGATCCCGACACGGCGCCCTGGCGGCAACATGGCCTGGATCGGCGCCGCCTGCATCATGGCCGAAGTGACGACCGGCACGTCCAGCGCTTCCGACATTTCCATCTGGAAAAGGGACAGAAACCCGCAATTCGTCGTGATGACCTCGACACCGTCGTCGACCAGCTCCCGGCCCGCTTCGATGAACGCCGGAAGCAGCCCTTCGGCGGACCGGCGAACAACGAGATCCGGCGACGCACCGCGGACGACCTTGTATCTCACCGGGAACGGCCATGTCCTTGCATTGCCCATGTCACCCGAAATCCTTGGGAAACGGGCCTCGAGCATAAGGATGCCGATCGGAGCTCCGTAGACAGCCTTGCCGCCCTTGATCATCGTCATCGATTTCTCCTCAAGCAAGGCGTTCCAAGCCTCACTCCCGCATTGCTTCGCCCGCAATGAAGGGGGTCGGGATCGTTCGTGTTTGGGGGCTGGATGAATTTAAGGCAACGGGCAAAACGCCCTGGAAATGCGTCGAGCGGAATTTCGGGTTCCGTGGAGCCACACCTCTGCCCTCCAATTTTGCTCATTGAATGATCAGTTCCACGGACTGCACAGGAAACCTGGACTCAAGAATCGGAGGGGCTCAACGGGACCCGAACAAACCACTAGTCTGCGTCGGTGCCGGCGCGGCTCTCGCCGAGATAGATGCCAGAGCCGACGACAACTCTCTGGGTCGTGTTGGCCCCCGGAAAACTCACCGCATAGCCGAGCTTCGGGGAGCCGGTGTCGTCGTCTCCCGCGGTGGTCGGGTCGTCATAGAAATACTCCAGAAACTTGCTGCCCTCGCGCCGCGCGCCACCAATCAATTCCTCGGCGAACCTCAACCCGTTGATGTCCGTCCTCGTCATGTCCGTGAGCTTGCCTTCCCGAAACGGCTCGGTTGCGTGAAAGAAGATGATGCCGCCAGCGCTCACGATCCA
The DNA here is from genome assembly GCA_026707935.1 of Paracoccaceae bacterium. Classification (GTDB taxonomy): domain Bacteria; phylum Pseudomonadota; class Alphaproteobacteria; order Rhodobacterales; family Rhodobacteraceae; genus JAPPHA01. Next base: position 2,784 of record JAPOVX010000041.1, on the reverse strand, counting down.
CAGGTAGACGGAGCCCGATCTCCAGTCCCCTCCTTCCGCCCGGAAGGCGTTTCTGACCCCGGCGAGGTCTTGGTAGCCCGGTGACAGGATGGCGTCGCGATACACCCTGGCCGCTGACTCGACGAAGGCGACCAGGGTGGCACGATCCACGACCTGCGAAGCGGCAACAGCGGGCTTGGGCAGATCAGCGATACGGATCGGGACATGGGACACGTCCTGCGAATAGCCGCCGACCAGCGTGAAGAGCCTTCCGGTGATCCCCGAGGTGTACTCGACGGCGTATGCTGTCTTCTCCTCGCCCCCGTCTTGGTATCGGACGAAGCCGCCTCCCCGGGTGCCGGCCGAAAGTAACTCCTCGACGACCCTGAGACCGTTCTCGTCTTCAACGTCGAGCAGGTTCTTGTTTTCCGCCGTGCGGTCGTTCCCGTGGATGAACGGATCCCCGTTCCTGAGGAACACGATGAGGAACATTGACCCGGCTTTCCAATCTCCCTCCGCCTTTAGTCTGTTCCGGAGCATTGCGCCTTCGTTGATGTTCGTGATCGCCGCGATGTCCGCCGCGGCGCCGTCGACGAAGGCCTTGAGCGTTGCATCGTCCACGACCTCGTCGGCAGTTGTCTGGGCTCTTGCGGCCCCGCTCGCCAGCAAGACTGCCAGCGAGACTGACACCAGAGTGGCAAGGGTCGTCGCTGCTGCAAGGTTCACGCGCATCGGGCTCTCCTCCTGATTGAAAATGGCAGGTCCCAGGTCCCCTGTACTGTAGCGTTATGGGGTCGATTCCGGTAGGGGGGGAAAAAAAGTGACCAGACATCCGAAGCCCAGCATTTCCGGGTCGCGGACTCAATCTTCTCACGGCAATCATCATCTAACGGAAAACCGATCAAGGGGTCGACTCCGCCCCCGGAATCGATCCCTAATCGAGGTTTACACGGTCAAATGCCTGCATATTGACAGCATAGTCAATGGTTGCCCAGTAGAGTGGACTGTTGCGATTTGTAGCAGGTGTCGGTCATGGAAATTTGCGCATACGCAATCCAAGAAAAAGGTTTATGGCCGATTTGCAGAAGACAAACACTACCACTCGCAGAGGCAAGTTCCGAAAAAAACGCGCCAGGCGTTTACACTGGCGAATGCACGAATCGGGCAGCCGCGACTCATTTCCCTGCTGTCTCTGACAGTGGAAAGCCGATTGCCAACGTGCAGAACGCCATGGGCACATTCACATGGAAATTCTTGCCGGCTGGGGTGAACACCTAAGCCTGCCATGAGAGATAAGGCGAAAACCTGGTGGACAGTGTCGAGCATCTCGCGGACTTCCGTCTTTGGCTGACGCTCCGTCCGGGAGTGTGGTGAAAAAGCGTTTGGATCAAAGCACATTTTCATCCGTCAAATCAGTTTCAAAGCGTTCGCCAATTCGTTAATACGTCTTCTGCGCGACCTTGTTGCAGGGCATGTGGAAATCTTCGTCTGCAATACAAAACTGACTCGGAACACCGCATTTCGCTGGGCCGCGCACTTTTCGGTCAAGCTCTAATTGGGAGACACTATTTTGCGTCACTTTATCGCGACAGGCACTATCGCTTTGGCTGTTTCGTTCGGCGGGTCAGCGCAGACAAATATCGCAAGCATCGTAACGAAAGATGTTACCGAGGCGGTGGCCAACGAGAATGTTTCCATCGCTATCATCGGCGACAGCATGGCCCGCAGTTATTGCCGCGGCCTCCAGCACCAAACCCGCGAGTTGGAGTCGGTCGATATTCTGTGCTGGGTCCACCCATCGTCTGGCCTGACCCGTAACGACTACTATGATTGGGCAGAGGCGCTGAACGGCAACCTGACGCAGACAGCACCAGATGCAGCCATTGTGTCGATGGGAGCGAACGATGCCCAGCGTTTGGTCCTGAACAGGAAGATTCTGGAATTCGCCTCGCCCGACTGGTCTTCCGAATACTCCTCGCGCGTTGACGCCTTTATCCAGACCCTCCAGAAAAGCGGCACCCGCGTCTTCTGGGTCGGCATGCCTATCGCCCGCAGTGCGCGATACTCCAAGCGGATGCGCCACTTGAACGAAATCTACTCCGAGAGCGTCAAAGTCCACAACGCGTTGTTCCTGCCGCTCTGGGAACTGACCCAAGACAAGGAAGGTGGTTTCACCAACGCGATGAAGGATCCGGGTGGGCGGAAGCGGATCGCGCGCGAAAACGACGGGATCCATTTCACGCGCGCTGGCGAACACATCGTGGCCTGCCACCTGATTCGGAACGTTTTTCCCGAAATGGGCATCGACAACATGCCAGCGACGTGCGGAACGTAAATGGAATAGCCTGAATGCTCTTTCATACCGCGACGTTTGCGGCTTTCTTCGTCACCGTCTTTTTTTTGAACGAAGCCACCAAGGGCGCCGCCCGGCTGCGCGAGATCATGTTGGTGGTGGCCAGCTTCATTTTCTACGCGGCCTGGGATTGGCGGTTCTGTTTCCTCCTGCTTTTTAGCGCCATTCTGAACCATTTCGCGGGCCTTGCACTCAGTGCACATCGCGGCAGGGAACGCCAGGTGATACTTGCCCTGGCCATCGCCTTTAACCTGGCCGTTTTGGGATTCTTCAAGTATTTCAACTTCTTTATCGAGAGTTTCAACGAACTTTTGTTCTGGATCGGCCACTATGAGGGACTTGAGTTCCTGAACATCGTCCTGCCTGTCGGCATCTCGTTCTTCACCTTCCAGGGCATCAGCTACATCGTCGATGTTCACCAGGGAAAGGTCGAACATTCCCGCCGCGTGATC
>JAPOVX010000142.1 GCA_026707935.1 Paracoccaceae bacterium | reverse complement strand
CCAGGCCCAGCCGCAATTTCTTGTCGTCCATACCGATCACGCCAAACGGCGCAGGCCTGGCGATTTCGTCCAAACCTGCCATGAATGGCAGTGCAAGGTGATGTGTCCGATTCGAGGTTCCCAGGCGGATGATCTGCCTGTCGGATGGCAGATCGTCTCGTTCGGTGGTCCCCCGAAACCCTGACAGGACGGCCTCGACCAGGCTTACATCGCCGGCAAGGAGAGCCATCAGCCTGTCTCTTGGCGAGTCGCCTCGAACGTCGAGGTATCCACCGAAATATGCTGTTGCGAGTTCATGCAGGAGTTCAGGTCTTGCCGTGTTACTGCGCAGCGCGTCTTCGTGCGGTTTCACATGTTCGTGCCAATCCGGATGCTCGGTCCGAAATTGCGTTTTCGCACTTCGTTCGGAAATGTTCTCGTCGGGTGCAAGCGCTTCGAGTTCTGCCATTCTCCTGTCAAATGCATCTTGGAGACCGGCATTTCGGGAGAGGCGATGCGATACAACCATTTGGGAAAGGCCTTCGTTGAAACGGCCGTAGTGCAGGCAATCCGCAATCTCGCCCAGGAACCAGCCGGAGGCATTTGCATCTTCGGCGGCGATTACCTGATCGAGGCACCAGAAACCGAAATCCGGTGGTCGCTCAACACCGAAGAGCCTGCCGTGCATTTCCTTACGCATGCAGACCGCGAACCCGTTTGGTTCGCCACATTCGGATTGGTCGGCACACTGCCTGATGCACATGGCCAGCAAGGTCTTCCATGCGCCTGGGCGGTTTTCGAGCCACTTCCGAATACTTCGAGACTCCTCCGGGCCGAGGTCCGAATGGTATTTCCAGCCGCCTGAGTACGCGGCCGATCCCAACCGGTCGAACAAGCGGTCCAGATTCACCTCATCCCCGGACAAACTCAGAAATCGGGCCAGGAGGTTTAAGGGCAAACGACGGAGAAAAGAGGCCGGAAGCCTGCGTTCCGTGTCTTCCGAAAGCAGCAGACCGTAGCGTTTGGCAAGTTCGTCAAGAAGGACGACAAGTTGGTCTCTTGTCGAACTCTTGGGAAGATGCCCGGTCCAAAAAAAATTGTATTCGGACCAATGGTTGGGTCGTCGCGGGAGCCGGAGATACTGCATGATTTCCGTTTCCGATATCGTCGCGGGATAGAGCACGGTCAGCAGGTAACCAAGCAGGGCGTCGTCGAGATCTGGTATTTTGCCCGCGTAGATGTCAGCCGTCAGCGCCTTGAGCTCTTTGAAGCCCTCCCTGTCATTCCGCAGGTGCCGCACGAATGCGTCTATGGCGCCGATTCTGATTGTCGGCCAACACGTGTCATCGCGAATTAGCTTCATCAACGGACCGGCAAGCCCCGGAAGTGCCTCACCTTGTTGGAGCGCTTCGAGCAAGATCACGATGAAGGACTGCCACGGGTCCTCTCGCGACGCATCGGTCAGGAATTCACGGAACTGGACTTCCATGTCGAAGGACACCAGATCGCCGATTCGCGAGTCCAGCTGGACCGTGGCAATCAAACGTGGATTTGCCGCGGTTTCCCGTTTGAGGCCGTCCAGAAGCTGGCATTTTTCGTCCGGCGAGAAGTCTTTTGCATCGCCGTAGAGGACGGTCCCGAGAGGATCGCGCGTGATGATCTCCGGCCGGCCTGATTTACTGTGAACCGCGAGCCATGCGGCAAGACCGCGCAATTCGGAGACGGTCACGCCGTCATGCCCGGTGATCAATGCAAGAATGCGCCCGATCGGCAGCCCGTTCCTGACAAGGGCGGCAAGGTACCTGGCGGCAAGAAATTCCGCGACCACACGGTGAATGGGAACGACCCGGCACTCGGTTGGAGCTTCGAAAAGCTTGCTTCGGAAACAGCTTCGAAGTGTCTCCCGATCCTGCCCCGGTAGCTGATGAATTTCCAGGAAACGGAGATCGCCGTCCTCGCCGGACAACGAATACCCGGCAGCGCCGGTCAACAGTTGTACGGCACAAAGCCTCCCGACAGCATCCATCAGATCGGAAATGCCAACGCGGTCGTGGTTGGCTATGCGATGTTCTTCACTGTGTTCTTCCAGCAGGACACGGCATGCCTTCTCGAATGCCTGCGTCCTCGTCCCTGGCCAGACCCCGTCTTTTCCTACCGCCCGTGCAAGCATCTTCACGCTTTGAGGATTGGCCAGGAGTTCCTGGAGGCCTTTCCCTTCGGCCGAGGCAATGAAATCCTCTGGATCCGCGACTCCGAGATTTGCACCCAGGATTTGGCAAATGTCGTGGCGGGACAGCGGATCGAGACGCAGGACCGTGACAGCTCCATCGGGTGCTGCCGTCTTGAGATGTTCGCTGTCGTTTCCGCCAAACCAGTCCGCCTCTCGGCACGACAGGCGGAACCGAGGTTGACCAATCCGGTCGAGTTTGGCGCGGATGCTGTCCAAAGGCGTTCGCCCGTCGGCTGTTCCGGCCCGGGCCTCGTCCAGCCCGTCGACAAAGAGGGTGGTGTCGCGCCACCCGGGCTTGTCGTCGAAGGCCAGGAAGTCGCGTACGGTTACGTAGAGTCCGCCTTGGCGTTCAGCTTCATGTTTGAAAACGGTCGTCTTTCCGGAACCCGGAGGGCCAAGCAGCACATACGCTGCCTTGTCGTCCCATTCCTCTACAGGTCGCGACGGCAATTCCGATCGGCCACCTGCGTCCCGAACATGGATCTCACGGCATGTTCGTCGGACGAAGCACTTCATGGGGTATCAAACCACTCCGACGCCGGTGTCGACAGAAACTCCGAAAGGGGAACGCCGCCCGTACCGACAACGACGGACGCCTGGACGTCGAAGCGTTGTGCAAATTGTTCAAGTCCACTCGTCCTTGGCCTGCGTGCGCCGCTTTTCACTTCGAAGGCAACGAGTCTTCGTCCGCGCGCCAGCACGAAATCCACTTCGCAGCCGTTTTCGCGCCAATAGTGCAGGTGGTATTCGGGTATGCCCGTGTTGAACAGGTGCGCACCCACCGCGCTTTCGACAAGGCGTCCCCAATGGCTCCGATCCGCCATTGCTTCCTCGAACGCATATCCTGACGCAATCGCCATGAGCGAAGTGTTGAGTACGTTGAGTTTGGGGCTGGAGGATCTCCTCCGATGGATTCCAGCGGCGTACTTGGGGAGACCGGCAATCAGACCCGCATTCGACAAGAGGTCCATGTAGCGTGCCAGGGTGGTCGTATTGCCGGCATCCTGAAGCTGGCCGAGCATCTTGTTGTACGAGAGTATCTGCCCGGAATACTCGGCGCCAAGCTGGAACAGCCGTTTCAGAAGCGCAGGCTTGTCCACCCGCTGCATCGCGAGAATGTCTCGCTCTATATTGGGTTCGATCAACGCCTCGGAGACGTACGCACGCCATCGGCCCTGTTCCGCAACGAGAGGGGCGCTGCCCGGATAGCCGCCAAAATAGACGTAGCGGTGGAGGTCGAAGCCGAATGCGGCCGCCATTTCGGCGAAGGACCAATGCATGAGGCGGACGGTCTCGTATCTGCCGGCAAGGCTTTCGCTCAATCCGTGCTGCATCAGCAACGGGGCCGAACCCAAAAGAACGACATGGAGGAGGCGATCATGCAGGCGGTCCGCGTCCCAAAGGCCCTTGACCGCCTCTGACCAATTCGGGATCTTCTGGATCTCGTCGATCGCCAGAACGAAGCCCCGATCGGAACGCTCGGCGGCCATCCGCGCCAGTTCCCATTTTCGGACCAGCCATCGTGCACCTCTTGGGCCGCCAAGCGGATCGATTTGGAATTCAGCGAATTCTGGAGTGACGCCTTCCAGGTCCGGGACGGGGGGTAGGACGGTAGTTTCAGGCTCATCGACGGCCACGTAGTGAGAAGGTCGATCCAGCTTCCCGAGCACCTGCTGAACCAGTGTGGTCTTGCCCGTCTGGCGCGGACCGGTCACGATCATGAGTCGTCGAGGCTTCTCGCTCAAGCGATCGAGTAACGTGGACGCCTGGCTTCGTTCAAAAACTCCCATAGGGAATTTATACTGTATTGAGTAAATTTACTCAATAGATGCAAATTTTTTGGGTTTAAGGATTTTTTCGTGATGGCGGGGATGAGACCCGCTCGCGTCGCCAGCACTTTCGTGGCCTTGAACCTTGCGTAATGCCGGAATCACCCACCCATCGTCGCAGAACGAAGCGTGCCGCTGGCCCGAAATGTCGAACCGAAATTCCGCTGCGGGGCAAGAAGCGCCTTGATGCTCTCACCAAAGGTGGCCGACGGGCGACTGAAATCAAGCGTAGCGGTTCACCATCGGGACTGAATGCCGCCGCCAATCGCCTGAAGAAGAGCAAGGCGCCGCAGAAAGTCATGCAAGTTCCGCAAAATGACATGGGCAGTGCAGCCATTGCCTTGCGGAAGGCGGGGATCGGCGGAACTGTGAGGAACATGAAGTGGCTTATATAGATGGGTTGACGGTTCGGTTCCGCCACCAGATCCCGACCGATTTCACCTGTTGCAGGGATCGGGAACGCCTGATCGTGACCTTGGATGATTCATGATCATGATTCCTTGACAATTCAAGCAGATCGTGTCATGTACGCGTGATGGGAAGCCAGCCTTTCCCGTCACCAGACACGAACCTTGTGCCGAAGGCCCGACCGCGTGAGCGAGACCTCCACTTACCGCAACATCATCTACCGGCTTCTGCCAGGCTCCAGGGCCAACGCACGGCGCCTGGCCGGACAGGCGGGCGCCTGCC
>JAPOVX010000262.1 GCA_026707935.1 Paracoccaceae bacterium | reverse complement strand
ACGCTTACAATACCCCGAATTCGGCAGAATCTCGCCAAAAAAGGTTAAACTTGGGCTAAGGATCGAGATCTGAGGGACGTTCAGCTTCATGCGACGGTCGCGACACTGGCGACCAGCGAGGATGTCGAAGACACGGAATACGCTATCCAGAAAATAATGGCCTTGATGCACAAGGACGGAGTCGACATGACGGGTATTTCCGTCCCTAATGTAACCTTCTACATGGCAGACTTCGAAGGCGTAAACTGGTCGGACGCATACATGAGCCGTGTAGAGTTCGCGTGCACGGATCGGATATACCTCTTGATATATGACTCCGACGACAACGCACCAACCAAGCTTGATCCCTGCGCTAAACTGAAAGGAGCTAGATTTTCGGGCAGTTTCATGAGACGCGCACGGTTCAACTACGCAAATCTTGCCGGTTCATACTTCAATGGTGCAGCGCTAGACGAGGCCAGCATCAGTGATTCCATACTTACCGACTCGGAATTCGCTGGATCGGATATGTCGGGGATCGAAATCGAAGGTTCTGATTTCGCGGGTTCTGATTTCGGACGGTCGATCGATTTCGATTGCAGGACGCTTTCCGATCCAGAGTGCGTGCGTATGCGAGGAGTCGATTTCTCCTCAGTCACAATGCCACGAGTCCTGTTCCGAGGCGCAGAGATCAACAATGTCGACTTCGCGGGTTCCGATCTTAGTCGTGCGACAATAGATTGCGACAGCTACGGGGACGAAGAATTATGTCCGAGCTTTGATCGAGTGTGTTTCAATGGCACGAACCTAACCCGTGCGGATTTGGAAGGAGTATCGATATCGAATACCGACTTCTCGACCGCGGACATCTCAGACGCGCGCTTCGAAAATGTCCGGTTCGAAAACGTCGTCTTCTCCGATGCTCAGATCGATTCGGCGCGTTTCGATGACAGCAGCCTCGACAGCCTAATGCGGGCGCGCGTGAAAGCACTCGAGCTGGAATTGGAAGAGACGCCGTGTACTCCGCCATGGCGCCGAGAACTGACGCAGTGGAAGGAGAAGTTCGCGTTTGGTCCGTGACATTTCCAGGTGGGCGCATTCGGTGCCATTCCTGGGAATAACCAAACGGACATCGAGCTTTTTTGTTGGGCAGCATGCGGAAGCTGCACAGATTTGGCATCCATCTCCTTGTCGTGCGTTGGCGCGAGTTCTTCGATTTCGGACCTTTTGACAAATCGATCTCCATGCCAGAAAGCCTTAGTGGCGTTCGAAATGCTCGGCAGGCGGGACGAACACGAAATGCGACTGAACGACGCTTCACGGCATATTTGTCGAATCCGGGCCGGTTCGCGAACCTGCGTTTGTCTGAGGATTATGGCGCATTCTCCAAAAATTGCGCGGAATCAAGGGGGGGATCGGGCCCCGAAACTGCCACTCTCTTTTCGCAGGCGTATTCCGGGGCGGGTCATTCGATATGATTGTGACCTGACGAACCGTTGCTGCCAAAATTGGTGGATTCCCTTAGGATCCCGGTGGCAACGTGGCCGGAGACGTGACCACGAGGGCTGAACGAGTCTTGCCGCCGCGTAGACATTGAAACACCTTGCCTCCATTGAGTAATGGCTCATGAATTGGAGAAAGAGGGGATCCGACTTCTTTCTTGCATGCTGGTCAGATTGATTTGAAGAACACGGTGAGCAAACGAAAAAAGATACTGCCGAACGTTAAGCTTCTCGACGTTCCTTCCTGCCGCGAAGGGACGTTCGCCAGCCTATGTTTCTACTATACGGTTGCGATGATGCTTTCCGCGTTGTTCCCTGAATAGGCGAGGAGCTTCGGCGTGACAGCGCGGGAGAGGGCGACCAGGCGTCTGTCCGGCGGCCCACTTATCAAAAACTGCAGCGAAGAAGACCACCGCCCGATTATGGGGAGATGGTTCCATCAGGGCGAACGCGTCCGCAAGGCAACAACGGGTTTGAACAAGATCATGCGTTCGGACGGTAACCGCACAAGGTTCGATCGCTTCAAACAAGACCGCGAATGACAAAACATTCTCCAAGGTGATCGCCGACAGCATCGATTTCGACTTGCCAGTCATGCTCGCCTGAAGCACACCCAACTACGGCAATCACGCTGTTCTCATGACCGGGTACTGGAAAGGACACGAGCGATGGTAACTCGTCAACGATCCGGAAAGTGATGCCCAACAGACCAGTTGGGATTCCCTGAAGAAGCAGAATACCGAAAACTCCGAGGTCGATTTTTGTAAGCCGAAAACCCATGCGGGCTGCCGACCGATGAAAAGAGAAAAATCTGCAGCTGATGGATCTGCAGTGACTTTCAGCCGTTGGACGAGCGACGGGTACAAACCCATTGAAGACAAATTCAAACCTTGATCGTGAACACGACTCGCGGCCCGGCCCGGATCAAAGTGGTCGCTTCCTCTCACCGAGGGTTTCCAGGAGGGTTGCCGGGCGGACCACTACGACCTGTTATACTGACGAGCCCGCATAGTACGTTGTTCCATCCTCAAGCGGAAAAGCCTCAACTGTTAGCGTGTGGCGATTCTGCCCGCGGAAGCAACCAAGACGAGTTCAGTCCTGAAGATGATGTTCGTGTTGCGTCAGAGATTTCGAAACCGCCCAGGAGCGGAACCGTGTTCGCGGGGCGTCGGCCAGCAACCGATACGCGATTGACAAACGGGATCACTTAAACAACCGATTCCACAGTGAAATCGGAAAGTTCAGCACGGCCTTGCCGACGCGGTTTCTCTTGCGCACAACTGCCGCCGCGTCGGCAAGGGGTAGGCGATGAACGTTAGGGTTCAGGCCGTGCAAAATGCAGTCCACGAAAATCCGGTATTGCTTTGTCGATCCGGCCTCGCTGATAAGTTCGCGCTTCGGCCCCCAATCGCGTCCACCCAGCAAATATTCCGCCTGAAGTTCGTGATACTGCCGCTTCGCAACCTTGGAGACCACCAGTCGATCTACAGACCACACACGTTGCTTTATGCGGCCTTCCTCATGTGCCCGGAACTTGGCAACCACGCTGCGGTGGTTGCCTGTGAAGATGTATAGCTCACCGTTGATTTCCAACAAGTGCCACGGCTCCGTGTCCGTCGCATATCCTTTCGGATCTTCATAGTACTCCGGGTTGGTTTCCAGAACATCGAGCGTCGTCTTGATCCGCTGCCCGTAGGCCAGGAATTCGCGCCAAGTCATCCCCCGATTATATCTGGCATGGGACGTTCCTACGATCTTGCGAGGATCTATATCGCAGTCTTCGATCCGCGTTTCCCGGATGGTGAAATTCGTCATATCGTGGCGCGGGCTCGGCCGGATTTTTTCATCGGCCCATGGTCCGGCTTCTTTCAGCCATGCCCGGCCGGTCGGGGTCGTTACAAGTTGTTCCAGGTCTTCCATAGAAATTCTGCTTCTGGCGGTTATTCGCACCTTCCGGCACGACGACGGCCGCCGGAATGTTGGTTCGACACGACAAAGTACATCACCCACCACACGGATTCGAGCATTGGCCCGATTTTCAAGAGGATCATCTCACTTTCGGTCTCCCGATTTGAGCATTGATTGATGCGGCCGATTTCGGGGAGAGCATTCCGAGGGCATCTTTCAGCTTGTCTTCGGAGAAGTCGCATTCGCCGAGCATGTTGACGTGGGCCCAGGCCACGGGTGCCAAATTTCACCAACGGGCGCATGAACGGCGACCGTGCTCAGCAAGGCCTTTCTGGATTCAGCGTCCAGAACCTCTTCTAGCTGACATGAGAAGTAGAAGTAGTTCCAGTAGATTTTGCTGTCCCTGATCAGCCGGTTGAAGGTCGCGGCCCTGACCATGAAGACGTCACTTGCCGCACCCGCCAGCGCCGCGTTCAAAGCGTCCGGAAATGTACCGGACTCCAACCCGGAACACCTTCCACCGGAAGTCACCGAACGAATCGCGTCACAAGGATTTTCAGTCAATTCGTTCGTGTGGCCAAGCGGCATTTCGGTTTCCATCGATTCAGCAATCGAACTCAGATTGCTCGAAATGCAACAAGCAACGTCAGGACTTGGCGTCGTTGCGGGGTTCGCGCCAATGCGGGAGCAAATGCACTATCCGAATCTCCGTTCCGGCATCTCGGCATGCGTACCGAGGGCGAGGCCGGCTTCACGAACCTGTACGACCAGCGAATCCCACAGATCACGTATCGTGCCACGAGTAAGATGGCGCCCTGCCCCTTTCGGAGCTTGCCAACTGCCGGGGTTGAAGTACCTGTCGTCAAGGAAAACGACAGGACGTGGAAAGGAGGCATCGCCGCCGGCGGAGATTGCGGGAAAGAAGCTGAACATGCCGTCGACCGGGTCGTTGAGCATAGCACCACGATAAAGCCGAAACTCCTGTGATTCTCCAGTGTTGGTCCGCTCCTTGAGCTGCGGGTCCTCGGCCAGTGGCCCCCCGGTGACGTTCAAAAAAGACTCCGGCACTTTGCCGTCAAGCGCCTCACGCGGATTGAGAGGGTCGTACCGGATGCTGTCTGCAACTACGAACACGGTGTCGAGCACCCACATTCGTTCGTTGTGAATCATTTGGCCGCTGCCGAACGCGATCACGGAACCCACATCGAGGTGCTTCAGTCCGCGCTTGTTGCGGACAAGCTGGCCGCAATTCGAACATATGAAAAATTCGCCGAAGATGAACGGATCGGTGTTGTGCAGGCCCCGGTATGTGTTCTTAGGGCTCGTTGCGAAACAGGCGAATCGTTTTGTCGCTGAGGGATTCCCCTTG
>JAPOVX010000239.1 GCA_026707935.1 Paracoccaceae bacterium | reverse complement strand
CGTCACAGGGCAATCAAAACTGCTGCGGTAGCAGCTTCGTTCAATCACTGAAAAAAACGTCAGCAGGGAACGTGGGACAAACCAGCCGTCTCAAGCCAGAATATTCCGGGACCCAACAGCAGCGGCTGGCGGGTCGGGAAAGGCGGGGGGCGTGGGCGTCGCGAGATTGGCGCTGGCGGTGAGACCGCCTAGGCTCGCGTGAGCGCGTAGCGGGGGCGGACCAGGCGGCGGATTGCGGTCAACGATCTCGGATCGGTCGAAGCGGAGCGTGATTGCGTTCGGGCCTCGTTCGAGGCCGACAACGAATTCCCAGTTGGGTATGTGGTCGGCCTCGACCGCGAAACGGGCCGCCTCGTCGGACGCGTAATGCACCTTGAGCTCAAATCGGACCAGTCCGTTTTCGGCCTGGACACGGAAGTCGTCTTCTTCCTTGTCGAGCGGGGCTGCCCGGGACCAGTCGATGACATCCGGACCGTGCTCGATTCGGTCCTCAATGGCCACGACATGCGGTTCGTTCATCGCCATGCGCGTTCTCTCGATGCTCGCTTGGACGTCACGGACATGGCGGGAAAGGGCTTGGCCATTGCGGCGGACGCCGGGCCGCCGCGCAGCCGGCCCGGCGCAACCGGGGGAGCGGTCAGGCGGGTTCGGCGGCGGCGATGCGCAGCCTTGCGCCGTCGGCAGAGCGGGACTCGCGGATGACGATTTCGATGTCGCGCCCGAGCGCGTTGAGCAGACGGAACAGGCGATCCAGCGAATACTCGCGGAAGTCGCCCCGCAGCAGCCGCGACACGTCGGGCTGCGAGAGGCCCATCAGCCGTCCGGCCTCGGTCTGGGTCAGGCCGCGATCGCGCACAATGTCGTCGATGCGGCTGACGAGATCGGCCTTGACGAGGTGAGCGTCGGCGTCGGGAAAGCCGAGATCGGCGAAGACGTTGCCGCTGCCGCGCTCCACGGCGGTGTCGTCGGGTTTCATGGCGTCAGTCCCCATTTTGCGCGTCACGGTAGTGCCGCGCGGCGGCGGCCACGCGGCGGCGGACAAGGTCGAGCTCCTGCTTCGGGGTCGCAATGCCGCGCTTCGCCTTCTTCTGGAAGGCGTGCAGGACATAGACGGCGCCCTCGAGGCGTAGCGGGGAGTCGGCCCGGAAAGTGTCGCCGTCGTGACGCGCGACGCCCTCCACGACGCCCGGGCCGAATCCCTTCAGCGGCTTGGCGTCGCGGTGCCGACGTCCGAGTTGGGCGCGGTAGATCGCAAACCCCATGCGGCCCTGCACCGGGTTGGGGAAGCGCTTCAGATCCGCCTTGCTCGAACCCATCCATTCGACTGGCTTCAACATGTCAATGTCGATTCGGCACTATAGTGAATTCACCATAGGTGGGCAAGGCGGGTGGTGCCGCAACCCGAGGTGGACGCCGGCGGGCCGGTTGCGCAGCGGAAAAACCGACTCGGCCCGTGGAGTCAGCGGCCGAAGACGATGTCCTTCCAGACGGGCTCCCGCCTGGAGCAGAGCCGCTTCAGGATGGCCAGCCTGCAGATTTCATGTCCGTCCGACAGCAGCTTCTCCCCGGTCTTCTTGACGCGACCGGAATGAACCGCGCCGGACGCAGCGGCATAGACGTTCCTGAGGGTGTCGAAACGTTGCCGCCTTTCCGCCGAGTTGCGACCCGTATACCAAGCGCCGTTGGTCGCCAGACGGAAGGTCAGTTCCGCACGGTTGCCGTCGTCGAGGAAAAGGGCTTCGAGTGCGGTCCTGAGGAATACCAGGCGGTCCGCAAGGTCGATACGGCGCGCCTTCGACTTCAGCCAGTACTCGAAGGCGGTATGTACACTCCTGGGCATGTTGCGCAGTTGAGGTTGAAGCCGGAATGCTTCCTTCACGCCATCTGCCGTCAACGCGGGATCCGTGTCGGTTCGGGAGGCAGCTCACGGTTGCCGATGCCGTGCGAAGAACGGTCCAATCGCCGCCCGAAATGAGCATGCTCGCTGTAGTCGAACCAGATGTAGGACATCTCGACCGCTACGTCGCACACGAGGGACAGGGCGCGCCCGAGCCCATCCCTCCGGATGATGGCTCTCGATCATCGCTTCCCAGCGGCGGCGTTCCTCCGGTGCCGTCACCAACTCAAGCGACAGGGCACCGAGGTCCCGAGGCGAACACGAGACAGAACGGTTCGGAAAGTCCGACGCGGGACGGGCATGAGGATCGAATTCCAGAGCTTCAGCTTCCGGAAGACGCACACCCAGTTTCTCCGCAAGTGCCGGCAGAAGCTTGCGCGCCGACGCCAGGCACAGATTGGCAACACGGTTGTACCAGTTCTCCCGCTCACAGAACTCGTGGGCCAGCGCCGTCCGTGACAACGCACCGCCGTTGCAGGCCGTCCCGAACCACTCTATCGTCTCCGACGAAACCTGTCGCATGCCAATCTGCATGCCCGGGCGAATCGCACGAAATCAACCCGGAGTTAAGTGTGTGTGCTTGATAGGGTCCCGCCCATGGCAGCCTGCCCGACGGAAACTTTTTCTCCCAGATCCCTGCAACTGGGCCCCTCCCCGTGACTCCCGGTCAGCGGCATGGTGGTCGCACTTGGCAGGTCGGCAATTGTCGGCACGCGTCCCGCCCACGGTCCGACGTCCCCGAATTATGCGGGAAGGCGATGCCGTCGCCCCGGGTATCACCGACGACATGATTGCGGAAAACGCCTATCTCGCAATGCGGCGAAGCCGCCGGCGTCCCGTCCTGTTCGGTCTCCAAACACATGCGAATACCGTCAGTCTACCGGGCGCCGGAAGAGGACCGCCGCCACGTTCGAACGCCGTCCAGGTCTGGGATGCTCCCGTGTACGCCAGGTGGACGTCCACAACCCGGATGCCCCCGCGCTCCTGCAAGTGACGACGCCCCGCGATCTCTCACCTATGCGGGACGACCAGTTCGACTACGTTCCGGTTGTCGACGATCACGGCCGGCTGCTGAACGATCCGGTCCTCGTTCGCCTCGCCGCCAACCGCTACCGGGTCCCGATCGCCGACAGCGACCGGCACTACGACGTCATCGAGCTCGCTGCGGGTTTCGACCCGGATGTCGGGATCCTCGTTCCGGAGGCCTCTCCGCTCGCCGCCCCGGGCTTTCTCGCCGGCACCTTGATCCGCCGGATATTCGAAGAGGATGTCGTCGCACTCCGTCGCCTCCGGCTTCGGTGGGTGCCGGTCCGCAGAAGGGACAGGGTGATCGCCCGGACCGGCCGGTCTTCGCCACGGCCTGGTCGTCGGACCTGGAGACCAACGTCTCCATTGCCATGTTCGCCAGGCGCGTCGATGCACAGGGAACACGGATTGTCGTCGAGGCACCGGACGGCAGGCGCCCGGCCATCGTCCGGGAACCATCCTGGCCTTGAACCGATCTTTCCGATCGGCCCCAAATCCGCAAATTGGGCCGAAAGCACGATTCGGGAACGCCGAGGGTATCGCTTCCTCCGCGGTCGTCAGTGTCCTTCGGTCCCGTCCTGCCGTGGGCACCTTGGCAGTTCAAACGACACGGAATCCGGGGGGCCGACCGGGTGGAACACGGACCGGTCCCTACTTTACGACGTCGACCTTGCTGCGATTGAGCGAGATTGCGATCGCCGCGATCAGCAACGCACCGAGCGCGACCTGGCTCCAGGATGGCGGGACCCCCGCAATGGTCAGGCCATTGCGCACGACGGTCAGAGTCAGCGCGCCGATGATCGTCTTGACGACACTGCCGTAACCACCGGTCAAGGGCGTCCCGCCCAGGGCGACGGCTGCGATGGCATCAAGTTCGATCATCAGGCCGGCCTGCGGTGTCGCAGCGCCGGCCCGGGCGAGATTGACACAGGACGCAATGCCGACCATCACCCCTGCAGCCGCAAAGACCTTGATCTTGAAGGCGGTCACGTTGATTCCCACCAGGCGCAGCACCTTTTCATTGCCCCCGACCGCCTTGAGCTGCTGGCCGAACAGTGTTTTCTCGTAGAAAACCCACATGAATGCCGCGACCACCGCGGCGACGATGAAAATCGCCGGGAACTTGCCCATCGACAGCAGCCAGGGCGCGGCGACGGAAGAAATATTGGTGCCGCCCGAGACGCTGCCGTCGGTCATGTAGATCGATGTCCCGTCGGAGATGATGATCACCAGGGCCCGGACAATGATCAGCATGGCCAGCGTCGTGACGAATGACGGGATCTTCAGAAGCGAAATCACCAGACCGTTGACCATACCCACGAAGGCACCCGCAACGACGCCAAGCACGAGTCCGGCGCCGCCGAACCAAAGCATGCCCAGAGCCCCCATGAAGGCACTGAAAGCGAGGCTCGAGCCGATCGAGATGTCAATGGATCCGGTCGTCACCACAATCAGCTGAGCAAAGGCCAACAGCATCAAGACGGGGGTCTGCTGGGCTATGAAGGTCCAGTTCCGGATCGACATGAACCGGTCGCCGCTGATCGACCAGAACAGCAGGATCACCAGGGCGATGGCAATGAACGGGACGAAGTCGCGAACCCTTTCCATTTGACGCGGGCTCAGGAAGCCACCCGCCATCGTTTTGGACTCGTCCGTCATGTGCCCGTTCCTTACTCGCCTACCGTGATCGCCTTGACGAGACGATCGGCGGTTACGCTGCCCCGCTCGAATTCCTGCGACGTGACGCCATGATGGATGACAATGATCCGGTCGGCCAGACGCTGCACCTGGTCAAGATTGTGACTGATAAGAATGAAGGACGTGTCGTGGTTGTCGCGCACTTCTTCGACCATGCGCTCGACCTCGGCTGTCTCGTTGGGACCCAGCGCGGCGGTGGGTTCGTCGAGGATCACGATCTCCTTTCCCCAGGCGATGGCGCGGCCGATGGCGATGGACTGTTGCTGACCGCCCGAGAGATCCGAAATCGGCCGCGAAAGGTCCTGCACCGTCTTGACATTGAGCTGATCCAGCACTTCGCGCGTTTTGGCGCGCATGGATCTGACGTCGGCGAAAATGCCCCATTTCCGCGGCGTGCGTCCAAGAAACAGGTTGTATGGTGCCGACATGTTTGGGACCAGTGCAAGGTCCTGATAGACGACCTCGACACCGCGCTCCCGCATCCGGCTGACGCTGTGGTCGCTCAGATCGATGGGCTCACCCTTGATCCGGATTTCGCCCGAGTCCGGTGGATAAACCCCGGCAACGGTCTTGATCAGCGTTGATTTCCCGGCGCCGTTGGCGCCCACGACAGCGAGCACCTCGCCCTTGTCGAGCCTGAATGAACCTGTACGCAGCGCCTGTACGCCGCCGAAGGACTTCGAGACATTTTCGACCTCCAGGAGCGGGGGATCGGAGTGAGCGCCGGGGTCCGTCACGACAAGTCTCCTTTTCCCTGGATCAATGTCCCGCGCCGGCAGCCTGGATCGGGATCATCTCTTCGCGGGGATTGGTGAGAAACGTCTGCGCCAGCACGTCGAGGTACGTTCCCTTGAGAACGAGATCGCCGCCGATCTGCGTCAACTCCAGTCGAATGCTCTGGAAGATGCTCGGCAACAGCGACGCTTTCACGTATTTCGCGATCGCCGCCCTGAACGGCGGCCCGAAAGCAGCGTATTCGTCGCCGATAACGACGATATCCGGATTCACGAAATTGATGCAGTTCGTGATGCCCTGCGCGAGACAGCGCGCGACGCGTTCGACCTCGGCCACAGCCAGCGAGTCGCCGGCATGATACGCGACGACGACGTCGGCGAAATTCGCTTCCGACGTCAGCGTGGTCTCGGGGTTTCCGTCCGCGAATTCCCGTACATCCCGAAGTAGCGCGATCCGCGATGTGAAAAGCTCGAGACAGCCGTGGTTGCCGCATTTGCACCGGGGTCCGTTCACGTCGATGGATGTATGGCCAAGCTCTCCGGCCAGGCCGAGACTGCCGCGATAGACCTCACCGTTCGCCACCAGCGCGGATCCAATGCCCTGGCCGGCCGAAATATAGAGGAGCACCTTTGCACCCGACGGTTTTGCCTGCTCCCGCCAGACGGTCAAAGCCGCTGCCTTGGCATCATGGATCGAGTAGACCGGAATGGTCCCGTAACGCTCGCGAAGCGCGCGAACGAGATCGAAAGCCTGCCAGTCCGGGCTCTCGGTCATCAGGATGACACGTTCGTCACGTTCGAGGAACGGACCTGGAACGGCGACGCCCATCCCGTCAATCCGCGGGTGCCGGTCCGTATGCCTGTCGACGCATTCCGCAATCTGGCCGAAGGTCTGTGAAGGAGCCTGGTCCTTCTTGATCTGCCCTTCGGTTTCGTCAAGCGTCGCACCGGACAGGCTGTAGAGTCCGACCGAAAAGCTGCGTCTCTGGAGGCGAACGCAGATGATGGAGCGGCCGCTGCATGCAAAATTCAGGTTGATCGAGCGGCGTCCCCGGCCACTCTTGACGAGACCCACCTCTTCCACGATGCCATCTTCGATAAGGACACCAATCGCGCGGGTTACCGTCGCCTGGTCGAGGCCCGTCGCAACGCTGATATCCTTGCGGGAACAAGGTCCGAGTTCCTGCATCGCCGACAGGATCACGCGACGGTTGAACCCCTGCACGCCCCCGATGGACAGGCCTTTCTGAACAAAGTTCATCCGCCGCTCCACGTCGCAAACCGGGTACGAAAGATAGCGAATTCCTTGCAAATCGCAAGTAAATTGCTTGCTCGATCAGTGGCTGCCAGTGTCATCGATCACGACCTCAGCGATGTGTTTTCCGGCGCGAATTTTCCTGGCGTTCGGCAGATCGATACGGGCGATCTTGGCGACGGCCTCGTCCAGGTTGCGGCCGCTGGAGCGATGCCGTTCAAGGAGGCGCCGCCGCAAGACCTCGTCAGGGGCGTCAACAAACATCCGAAAATGGAAGCAGTCCCCAATGTCGCGCCAGACCGGCGCGTCGCAAAACAGATAATTTCCCTCGACGATGCAGACATCCTCGTTACCGTTGATCCGCAGGCCGTCTGCAACCGGATCATGCCGGGAGCGGGAATATACGGGCCACCAGAAGGCGGTTTTCGCCGATAGCCGCTGCATTGCGGCGAGAAGCCCCGGAGCGTCAAACGTGTCGATCCGGCCCTTGGCTTCACGCAACCCCAACGCATCCAGACGTTCGTTCGGGAGGTGGAAACCGTCCATCGGACAATGACGGGCCACGAGGCCGTGCCCCTGCGAGAGATCATTGGCGAGCCGCTGGGCGAGGGTCGATTTGCCCGCTGCCGGTGGACCGGCAATGCCGAGAAGGTACGGACGTCCCACGGAATCCCTGGCCCGTGCAGCCACTTCGCTCAGCAGTTCAGAATCCGGGGGCAAAACGCCATCAGCCATGCATGTGGCTCCGCGTTCCGGGCGCGTTGCAGGATTGTGCGGCGATCCGGTTGGCGTGTTCGAGTGCAGTGACGAACTCTCCGGTCTCCGCGTAGGCGTGGCAGAAGGCGCCGTGAAAGATATCGCCGGCCCCCAGCGTATCGACCACCGGTACCTCCAACGCCGGAATCGCCCCTCTCCGGCGACCATCCTGCCAGATCACTCCGCGCGCCCCGCGAGTCATCGCCCAGCGTTCGATCCCGAGCGCGGCGCATTCGGCACCGAAGGCATCCGGTCCACCGTCGAAAAACGATTCCGAAACGATTGGTATATCCGCCAGCCGCAAGTAATCGGGCGACCAGTCTTTCCAGCTCCCACCATCCATGATCACCGGTCCGTTGAATGCCCGTATGGCTTCGGCATGGCGCATGACGAAGGGGCATTCATACTGGTCGATCTGAATCAGATCGTACTCATTGTCAAACAGGCCGGGCAGGTCCTGCAACCAGGCGCATTCTTCGTCGGCTGCGTTGATGATCATCCGGTCCCCGTTGCTGCGGGTCGAGACGACGGTGGAAACGGGTATGCGGTAGTCGGGGTCGGCACAGATGTTGATGGGCTTGACGCCGTACCGGCGGAGATCGTCATGGAGCAGGGCAAGAAAGGGCCCGTCGACGCCGAAAGCCGAAGCCAGGTGCGCGTCACCGCCGAGATGGGCGAACGTTACGGCGGCATTCAGCGCGGACCCGCCTGGAATGATGTCATTGGAAACTGCCTTGACCTTGGAGTCCGGCGCAGGAAAGTCATCGACGAGGCTGGTCAGGTCAATCACCGATCGTCCGACGAAAAGCGCCCGCTTCATGCCACAGCGACGCGCGGGTCCAGCACGCCCTCCCGATAGCGCCGCGCCATTTCAGGCAGCGGGATCACCTGAATCGAAGCCCCGTGCCCGGCGGCGCCAAAACGCTGAAACCGGTCGAGAACCAGCGTCTCGAGTTCCGCCATCGCCGCAAGGATGAACTTGCGCGGATCGAAGACCTCCGGGTTCTCCCGGATGTATTTCCGCATGGCGCCTGACATGGCCATTCGGCAATCGGTATCGATGTTGATCTTGCGGACGCCCGAACGGATCCCACGCTCGATCTCGTCCACCGGAACGCCCCACGCCTGAGCCATCTCGCCACCGTTTTCGTTGATCAGATCCTGCAGGTACTGGGGGACCGATGACGAACCGTGCATCACCAGATGGGTATCGGGCAGGCGTGAATGAATCGCTTCAATGTGATCGATGGCAAGGATTTCGCGATCGGGCTTGCGGGTGAACTTGTAGGCGCCATGGCTGGTTCCGCAAGCGATGGCGAGGGCATCGATCTTGCTGCGTATCACGAAATCGGCGGCCTGGTCCGGATCGGTCAGGAGCTGATGGCGCGTGAGATGACCACAGGCGCCCGAACCATCCTCTTCCACGGCCGTACCGGTTTCCAGCGAACCCAGAATGCCAAGTTCGCCTTCCACGGAGGCTCCAACCCCGTGCACCTTGCGAGACACGCGTTCAGTGACGTCGACGTTGTAGGCATAGCCGGCTGGCGTCTTGGCATCGGCCTCAAGCGAACCGTCCATCATCGCGGACGTAAATCCTGCGTTGACTGCCGAAAGGCACGCCTCCTCGGTGTTGCCGTGATCCTGGTGCAGGCAGATCGGATTGTTCGGGTACTGCTCGGCCAGTGCCCTCACGATGTTCACGATCATCCGGTCGCCGGCGTAGCGCCGGCGGACGTTCAGACTTGCCTGCAAGATTACCGGCGCGTCGCAAGCCTGCGCCGCGTTCATGATTGCAAGTCCCTGTTCCATGTTCGAGATATTGAAGGCCGGCACGCCGTATCCATGCTCGGCAGCGTGGTCCAGTAGCTGCCGCAGTGAAATCAGTTGCATGGGAAGCCGTCCTGCCGAGGTCAGCAGCGGAACGCGACGCCATGGAACCGGGCAGTGCCCTCCTGGACAAAAAGCCCCCAAGCCGTGTCAGAAGTCTCGTAGACCCGGAAACTCGCCACGACCTGTTCGGCGACGAAGCACTCCACTGCCGAACCCTTGCGCAACAGTTGTACGCGATACCGCCCGTTCTCGGGCGCGAATGCCAATGGACGCTCGACCAGCGGCGATTCGATCTCGGGCGAAACGTCTATGCCATGGCGCTCACGCAGGACAAGGCTGTCCCAAAGCGGATCCATCGCGGCAGGCCATCGATCGAACAGGACCCGGCGCTTCATCGGCTCGATCGCCAGCACGTAACCACTGTCGAGGTTATCGCCGCCCCGAGGTTCGATCAGCACGCCGGCCGCTTCGGTTCGGGCACCGGGCTCGATCACTGCTTCGAAAAGCACATCGTCGCGGCCCGGCCCCCTGAGAAAGGCATGAGCCCAGGTGCCCGTGGCGTCGCAGTCGATTGCATCGCCCGCCTGCCAATCGCCGAGCCGCGCATCGAACTCATGGGCGACCGGATCGGTGTAGCTCGCCGCGACTTCGGGCACGAGCCTGCACGTCAGCGTGCCGTCCGACTGCGGAACCAGTTCGCGCGGCGATCCCAGTTCGCCGCCCCAGACCCAATGCTGTTTCGGGTCGTGATGCTTGCGAAACGGGATCCAGGCGAAGGTTATTCTTCTCTCGCCGTCACTCGCCGATTTCGCCGCATAAAACCGGCGCCCGTCAAGGCTGTCCAGCTTGCGGCTTTCCCACGGTCCGGCCGGTGTCGGTGCCACGCGATAGACGGTCTGCATCCGCTCGGAGTATCGGCTTTCCACCAGGTACCACCAGTCGCCGAGTTGAAATAACTCGGGGCACTCCGGACAATGCGTCAGCATCGACGACGCAAGCGGTGGCCCGACCTCCCAATGATCCAGGTCGTCCGACGTGGCCGTCGCCACGCAGCCGCGGCGAAACTGCGGCCCCCCCGACAGTCGCGCCGAGACCAGCATCTTGAACAGGCCTGTCGCGGCGTCGCGAAATACGAAAGGATCGCGCCAGTCGACGGTTTCGTACCAGCGGGGGTCAGGCGAAATCAGCGGGTTGTGCGGGACCTTTTCCCAAGTCAGAAGATCAGTCGACGTCGCCTTGCAGATGGACTGCGGCGACCGCGACTGACGGTTGTAGCCGGTGTAGAAAAAGTGAAACACCCCCTGGTGCTCGATCACCGAACCGGTCCAGATTCCGTCGCCGTCACAGTCGCCGGGTTCACCCGGCCCGAAAGCATCCGGCATCACCTCCCAATGCACCAGATCACTCGAGCGCAAGTAGGCGGTCGATACCCGTGCCCTTTCAACATATTCCCAGGCGCCGGATGGCGGCTGCGAGAAGAAAAGGTGCCAGCGACCGTCATGGAAGAACGGCATCGTATCGCCCGCGGCGGCGGCGTGTTCGGGGGCATAGCCGAAGAGCCTCATCGCAATTCTCGTCATCTCGCAACAGCCGAAGGGACGCCCGCCGGCACCCCCGGTGCCGGCGGGACTTTGGGAAGACCTACTTACTGAACGAAATCCTCCCAGTTTTTCGAGAAGTTGTCGATGAAACCCGGCAGGTCTGCATCCGGATTGTGCACGCGGCTGAGGCTGCGGATGTCGTCGTCCGACAAGATGCAACCCTGCAGGAGTCCGTTGGCGTAGGTGTCCACGTTCGCTGCGGTGACCGGAATCAGGCTGAAGAGCGGCTGGGTGTTTTCGACCGGGTGGCCGTGGAGGTAATCGTAGAGCTGGATCAGGCCAAATCCACCGACCATCCAGTGCCCGCCAATCGAGAAGTCAAGCTTGCCGTCCTTGATGAATTGCGCAACCTGTTCGTCGATGTCGGTCGTAATGATGGCGATGTCGTCCCGCCCGGCCTGATCGACGGCGAATTGGCTGCCAAGCCCGGCCACGGCACCAAGCACGATGATCGCATCGATCTCGCCCGGAGCGAAGCGGGCGATAAACTGTTCGGCATACTTCTGACCGTTCTCGCGGTTGAGCCGGTCCCAGGCTTCGGCGATCAATTCCACATCGCCATGCTGGTCAAGGACGCTCTTGACGCCATCCCAGATTTCCTCGGCCGAAGTCACGCCCTTCTGGTTCCAGATCATCGCCACTTTCTTGTGCCCGAGATCGACGGTGGTCTGGCCGATAGCCTCGCCCCAGGTCGTGTTGTTCTGGGTGACCTGCGCGATGAAATCCTCACCCTCGTAATCCGTGTCGTAGTTCGAAACCACGAGGCGACCCACGGCAACACCCGGGATGTCGTTCGCTTCCAGGAGTCGGGCCACCTGGATACCGGCGGGCGAGGTCAGAGGGTTGAAAACCAGGCCGTCGGGCTGGCTGGCGATAATCGATTCTGCCTGAGCCACGTGCTGCTCTTCCGAGTTTTGGTCGTCGAACTCCTTCAAGTCGACTGCGAGTGCACTTGCGACGCAGCGTTCGAACCGGTGGCGATTGATGACCCAAGGGTTGGTCTCGGGTTGACCGAGGTCAGCAATGACCAGGTCGGTGCGCGCGTGGCCGTCGGCAACGACGGCACCGCCAAGCGGCAACATGACAGCCGCCACGAGAATGGATTTCAGGATTGTCTTGCTCATTCTCTCCTCCCTGAATGAACTGGGGTGCGCACGAGGTGCGCATATTCTTGGATTACAGGCGGTTCTCCGCCCTTTTAACTGCATGTCACAACTAAATGCACTTCGCAATTAATTTTTGTTTCTCCAGCCAAAAATCTTCGGAATCATAGGTTGCCAGGACACGATCGCCTGTGGTTCGGTCCGAAATGGTCGACTCCGGGGTGCGGGTCGGCAAGACCATGTGAAACCGCATGGTCACCTTTCGGCCGGGATTGGTGGACATGTCAGGCTGAACACGGTGCGAAAGGCGGCAACGCCCATCCGGTCCGCGTTGGAGTCCCGATTCGCCCACGTGTACCGGAAGCTTGGTGCGCCAAGGGAATCAGAGCAATCCCGGGAGCCAGAGGACAATCCCGGGAAATGCGATCAATACCGCCACCGTCAACACGTCGGCAGCGAAGAACGGTGATGCGCCCCGGAACACGTCCTGGGCCGAAATTGGGAACCGGTTTTCCCGGCTGACCCCCGCGACAACGAAACAGTTCAGGCCGATTGGCGGCGTGATCAGACACAACTCCGCCATCTTGACCACGATGATTCCGAACCAGATCCCGCATTCCTCCGCAGTCATGCCGAGGCCGGAGGCCTCCCGCGTGACGTCCGGTCCACCATTCAGGGCGATCACCGCCGGAAAGACGACCGGGAGGGTCAGGATGAGCATTCCGACTGCATCCATGAACATGCCAAGAATGACGTAACAAAGGAGAATGAACGCGAGTGTCAGGAGAGGCGGTTGATTCAGGCCGTCGATCCAGGCGGCAAATGTTCCCGGCAAGTCGGCGAAACCAAGATACCGCACGTAGATCAACACGCCCCAGATCATGGTGAATATCATGACCGTCAGCTTGGCGGCCTCCATGAGCGCGCCCTTCAGCTGCTGCCATCTCATTCCCTGCCACAACGCCATCAGCATCACGATCAGGACGCCGAGGGCGCCCGCTTCCGTAGGGGTCGCCCAACCGAAATAGATCGAATAGATGATGATCAGGACGACCAGCAGGATCGGCGCGGCGCCCGGCAGACTCTGGAATCGCATGCGCCAGCTGAACCCGGTGACCGGAGGAGCCATGTCCTTGCGAAAGGCTGCCATTCCGACAACGAGCAACGCGTAGATCAGGGCGGACACGGCACCAGGTATGAACCCCGCCAGAAGGAGCTTGCCGACCGATTCCTCGACGATGATTGCGTAGATGACGAGAATCGCGGAGGGCGGAATCAGTGAAGCCAGGGTCCCGCCAGCCGCCACGACACCAGCGGCAAAGCGCCGGTCGTAGTTGAGTTGCAGCATTTCCGGTATGGCTATCCTGGCAAATACCGCCGAAGTTGCGACCGACGCCCCCGATACGGCGGCAAAACCTGCCGTTGCGAAGACCGTTGCTACACCGAGGCCGCCGGGGAGCCATCCGAACCACCGTTTGGCAGCCTCGAACAGGTAGCGTGTCAGTCCGGCGAAATACGCGAGATATCCGATCAGGATGAATGTCGGTATCAGGGACAGGGCATAGGTCGTCGACTTGGAATGGGGAATCTGGCCGGAAAGCTTGGTCGCCGTAATCAGGCCACGTTCGAACCCCTGTTTCTGCATGAAGAAAAGGCAAAGGCCGAGAAATCCGATGAACGCGGCGGCAAAGGCCACGCGAACGCCGAGCACGACGAGGACAAGCAGCAGTCCCGACAGCCACAGGGCAATCTCGAACGGGTCGTGTCCCGCCAGCAAGGCCTTGATGTCAAGTAAATCAGCCATCGGCGCCCGTGACCGTACCGGCCTCGTGGGCTGCCTGTGAGGCGGCATCCTGTATCCGCGGCACCGCCACCGGAGCCTCCGGATTGAGGCGAATCGCGCGGCCGAACCCCCAAAGCTGGAGTGCAAGCCGCGCCCACAGCATGGACATGGCAACAGGAACGATCAGCTTGGCCGGCCAAAGCGGCAGTCCGAGATCGATCGAACTGTCCCGGCTCCAGTTCGGAGACGCGAAATCGAAACTGCGGAGAAAGTGAGACCATGTCCCGTAAACCAGGACCGTGGTCAGCAGGATCATGAACAGGATCGACAGGAATTCGACGATCCACAGTGAACGTCCCCGCATGCGGCCAATCGCGATTTCCATGCGAATGTGGCCGCCTTCGCGCTGGCAGAATGCAAGGCCGGCGAAGACGAAGAACGCCATGAACTGCTCGACCCAGTCGATGAATCCCGGGACCGGCAGGTTCAGGAGTTTTCGACCGAGGACATTGGTTGCCGCAAGACAGACAAGGGCAAAGATGACGATCCCGCTGGCAAGATTTAGGGTGGATTCGGTCTTGAGGGCCCAACGGTCGATCCGCGACAGCCTCGTGTCGTCAACCGGAACGGCTGAAATTGCCATGTGACTGGTCTCTGTGCTGGCGGAACGCACACTCCGGCGCGTTCCGCCGCGCGCGTCAACGCATTTCCTGCAGGGTCGACTGAACCAGGTCGTAGAGTTCCCGCGCCGGAAGGCCCTGGGCCGACATCGCTTCGATCCATGCATCGCGGACCGGGCCGGCGACCTCACGGAACCGTTCCAGTTCGCTGTCGCTGATCGTCACCTTTTGGACATTCTTTTCGGCGAGGATTTCTTCCCATTTTGCCAACAGTTCACCGTAGTTGGCGAGATAATGGGCGATCGCCTCGTCAATGGAGCCGTCAAGGGCAGCGCGGTGTTCGTCGCTGAGCGCCTCGTAGGAATCGATGTTGACGACAACGGGGCAATTGACCGTACCCGGATTAAGGTTTTCGGTCCACCAGTCCGCGAGATCGATCGTCTGGAACGACAGATGGGCGTGCTGGGCAAAAGCAACCGTATCGACGACACCGGTTTCAAGTGCCTGCTGCGCCTCGGTCGCGGTTACCGATGTCGGAACCGCGCCAACCGCTTCGAAAGCCTTGCCGAGCCCGCCGGTCGCCCGCACCCGCATTCCCTTGAATTCGTCGAGTTCGTCCCTTGGGTCCCCGGTCCCGACGATATTGTACTGCGGCATCGGCGATGTCATCAGCAGCCTCGCGTTCCATCTGGCAAGATCTGCGACCGTCGCCGGATGCGCATAGACAGCATTGCTGACTGCAACTTCTTCCTCCAGGTTCATGACACCGAGAAACGGCAACTCGAGAACCGTGATGGTCGGGTTCTTGTCGCCGTGGTAGCCCGCGCAGAACTGAGCCATTTCGAACGCGCCGACGGATATTCCGTCGAGGTTCTCGCGGTTCTTGGACAGCCCGCCATAAGAAATATTCATCGTGAACGCGCCGCCGGTTCTTTCGGCTACCAGTTCGGCAAGTTTCTCGACATGTTCGGTAAACGCCCTGCGTTTGCCCCAGAGCGAAACGTTCCATTCGACAGCGCCCGCTTCCCCCGCGATGGCAAGGGCGGCCGCAGTGAAAACCGCAGTCCGGACACCGGACAGTTTCTTGAATGGACTCATTGGAAACCTCCTTCTTCTCATTGCACGTCATTGCAGGCGGATCTCTGGTCCTGGACCACCCGTTGCATGATATCCGGAATCGCTAGCACCTCAAAACCTTCAAGACAACCGACAGGTATTACCGAGAGGCATTACGACCGGGCCGCGGACCCGGTGCCGTGCGCATTTGGGGACCGAACACGTGCGTCAATCGATGTGGTAAACCGAAATCCGTGCGAACGAGTCCCGATCGGTTGAAACCAGCCTGCAATCACCGGACTGCGCCCATATTAGCGAACGGATGATGCAGCATGGTCCATGACCACACGCGGCACTGTCTTGATCGGACTTCCCGTCGGATCCAGGGACCGGGGTCTTTCCTGTTCAGCGCCATCCGGATTGTCGACACCATTTCACGTGATGGGGTCAGGTGACGTCCCTGCCTGGCTGCACGGTCCCGTGGTCGTCGTGGTTTGCCCTCGAACGGGTTTGCGCAGTGCCCGGACCGCCTTGCAGGCGCGTAGCGGGATGAACGGTTGGGTGTCGGCATTCGTAATATGGCCCGGAGCACGTCTCACACGTTGTTGGGTCCGAAATCCATGTACGGCAAAACGTAGGGCTGCCAGTCGAGATCCTTCTTCTTGCCGTAGAGCCAGACTTCCTGGAACAGCACGATCCCCATGGGATCGGCCGTTTCCCATTCCGTCATCATTGCTCTGAATGCGTCCCGGCGGGCCGACTTGTCAGGCTCGTTTTCCAGGATGATCCCGTTGGCGTTGAACGTGTCGTTCACCCAGCCCCAGCCGCGGCCTTCCATGACCGAAGGTTTGAACAGGCGCCAGAGAATCGTTGCCGGATCCTGCCAGACCATGGTGGCGGACATGTTCCTGATCGAATGATGGCCGCGTGTGATCTGCTTCCAGTTCTCCCGGATCTGAAGATCGACGTTGATGCCGACTGCCTTCCACATTTCGCGCAGAACTTCGGCAACCGCCACCTCCGTATCGATGACGTTTGGCAACAGCGGATAATCGATGGCCTCGCCCTTGTAGCCGGATTTGGCAAGTTCCTCCCTTGCCCGCTCCGGATCATATGCCGGCACGGGGTAATCCGCATCGTAGACTTCACCGAAACTCGGCAGCTGAAGTCCGTTCGGGACGCTGGCGCGTCCGGCCAACAGTGCATCCACCAGCAACTGGCGGTCGACCGCAAGGCTCAATGCGCGCCGAAAGTGCACGTTTTTCATCATCGGATGGGCAAAGTCGCCCTGGTTGAAGATGAGGATCCTGAGTTTTGCCCCGGGACCGCCGACGACCTCGATGTCTTCGTAGTTGTCGATCGTCGATATCTGGTCGACCGGGACGACAGTGATGACATCGAAATCCCCCGAAGCGAGGCCGGCGATCCTGCCGGCGACTTCGGGAACTTCCACGAACGTGAGCGACTGCACGTTGGGCGATCCACCCCAGTATTCGTCGAACGCCTCCAGAACAAACCGGTCGGTGTTGAGATCGGCCACCCGGAACGGCCCGGTGCCGACCGGCATCAGTGCCCATTCGCCATAGCTTGGGGCATCCAGGTATGCGCGCTTGTTGACGATCTCGCTGCTCCACATCGCGAAGCGCTGCTCAATGATCGGGTCGACGCCCGTCATCACGATCTGCACCGTTCTGTCGTCAAGCACGTTTGCTTCCGAGACGTTCGAAAAGAACTGAGCCAGGCGTACCGGTCCGTCCCCCTCGCGACGTTCCTTCGAGAACGTGAACGCGACGTCTTCCGCCGTCAATTCGTCGCCGTTGTGAAACCTGACGCCCTCCCTGAGCGTGAAGACGATTTCCCGAAAACCCTCGATTTCCCAGGAGGTCGCAAGTCCCGGGCCAAGCTGCATCTGGTTATGAAAGTCGGCCTCGATCAGCTTGTCGAACACGTTGTACGAGATCGGGACCGTATAGTCGGCCGTGTCCCGGCCCGGGCTGATGTTCTCCGGCAACCGCTGCACTCCGACGACGACGTCGCGCCTCTCCTGGGCGCCGATTGCATGCGGCAGCATCGTCAGACCCGCGATGGCGCCGGCACCCTTAAGGAGTTCTCTCCTGGCAATTGTCAGCATTTCCGTCTCCTCCCGTCGGTCGAGCAACATGTTCGATTCGATTCGGGCCCATTCTAACGGACAATACAATACATTACAATATAAATGATCGTGCGATTGCAAAGCCGGTCAGTCGCGTGGAGTATCGATAAAAAACAAGTTTTTACAGATTATTAAACAAAATTTGGCCCGAAATGAATGGTGCATTACAATCATTATAAAATGTTTGACTATGCAGGTCGGCTCCGGCATGATGCCGAATCAGGGAGCGCGCCGATGAACGACATTTCAGGCAGTACAGTTTTGGTGGACCAGTTGCGTGCCGAGTTCACGACGCTGGAGGCCGGCAGCCGCGTACCGACCATGCGCGATATCGCCAGCCGGCATGATGTCAGCGTCTTCGCGGTCCAGCGGGCCTTCGAGGTCCTCAAGGAGGAAGGGTTGATACAGAGCTTCGTCGGGCGTGGTTCCTTCGTGACCGGAGGCGACATCGCCCGGTCGAGTATTGTCGGACGGTCGCGCGCGGCGCGGATCCTGATCGTGAGCCATTCGACGCCGAGCCTGCGGGGCTACAGGGTGGCCCATTCCCTCCAGACCGAACTCCTGCAGGCCGGCTGCAGGGCCATAACCGTCAGCTACAGCGATGCGATCGAACTCGGGGACGTGCTTGGCGACGGGCGCTACGATGTGTGCGTGCTCCAGCCGAGGCGCTCTATCCTCCCGGTCGAGGTCATTGCGATGCTGAAATCCAAGGCGAGACACATGATCGTGGAAGGTCGCGAACTCGAGCGCCTCGACGTCGATGTATTCGTCCGGAACAGGGCCAAGAGCATGGCCCTGGCTCTGCATTCCCTGAGAGAGCTCGGGCATGCGAGAATCGGTCTTCTCACCGAGAGGCTGGATGCCGCTGCGGGCTACGCGGAAATCGAAAACCATTTCCTGCAAAACCATGCCTCGCTGCCGGGGAACGCGGAGTCACTGATCGTGCGGGCGGTCGCCGACCCGGATGACGGAATCCTCGCTTCGGAAATCAGCGAGGCCTTGCAGAAGGATCTGGCCAATGTCTCCGGGTTGCCCACCGGATTCATCGTGTCCGGCCGCTTTGAACCCGCATCGATCAAGGAAGGCTTCCGATCCGCCGGGTTCGAGATCCCGTCGTCCGTCAGCGTCGTGAGCCTGCGCGTGGACACCGAGTCATTCCCGGCGGATGCACGCTTTACCGCAGTCGGGCGCACGACAGAACATGTCGTCCAGGGCCTCGTGTCAATGATCAACTGGCGGTTGTCGAACCCGAACGAACCGCCGGTCCAGGTGCTGGACAATCCAAGCCTCTTTGCCGGATTCTCCACGGTTCGCATCAAAGGGGATGGCGGGATCCGGCGCGCCGTGTCCGACGCCCAATGAAGACCAGTGTCCGTCGACGGTAACGGAGAACAGGATGAAAGGTCCCGCCGAGCAGAGGAAGGCCGACAGGGCAACGCCCCTGGAAATTTCCGGCCTCACGGTCAGCGTGAACGGCGGGACCCGGAAATTCGCCGTTGTCGAGGACGTGTCGCTGTGCGTCAGGCCGGGCGAGATCCTCGGCCTGGTGGGCGAAAGCGGCAGCGGAAAGACAGTGACCTGCCTCGCGGCTCTCGGGCTCCTGGGCTCCGGCTGGCGGACGGAAGGCGAAATCCGCCTGGCGCGGACGCGGATCACCGACCGGGCAAGTGCAGGCCAGCTAAGCTCGGTGCGCGGCCGGGAAGCCGCAATGATCTTCCAGGACGCCGGTGCCTCGCTCAATCCGATCCAGCGGATCGGCAAGCAGCTGTCTGAAACCGTTGCGCGGTTGCGAAACGTCTCCCGCGGTGAGGCGCAGGAGATCGCGCTGGATCTTCTCAGGCGGGTCGAAATGCCGGACCCGGAAGAACGCTTCCATTCCTACCCGTTCCAGTTGTCCGGGGGCCAGAACCAGAGGGTCATGATTGCCCTGGCATTGGCGGGGCGTCCCGCGCTGCTCTTTGCCGACGAACCAACCACGGCGCTCGATGTTACGGTGCAGTCCCAGATCCTCGGCCTGATCAAGTCTCTGCGGGACGAGACCAAGATGGGCGTCGTGTTCGTAACCCATGACCTCGGCGTCGTGAAGGAAGTGTGTGACACGGTCGCTGTCATGTACGCGGGCAGAATCGTGGAATCCGGTTCCGTGGACCGGATCATGCATGCGCCGCGCCATCCCTATACCCTGGGGCTGATCGACTCGATGCCGACCCTCTCCGGCCACATCCCCGAAGGTATCGAAGGCCAGGTGCCGGCACCTGGCAGAAGGCCCCCGGGCTGTGCATTCGCGCCCCGGTGCCACAGGGCAGAGAAAAAGTGCAGGCTGCAGCTGCCCCCGGGCGAACAAGGCGACGGCAGCGGTTCCGTCGCCTGTTTCTTTCCGCTGGCCGGCGATCTCGCCCAGACCGAACGCGCGGAACAACCGTCGCATTCCCGTCCTGCGGACGTAGCAGTCCCTGACGCCCTTCTGGTTTTGAATGACGCGGCCTGCGACTATGCCACGCGTCGCGGCATGTTTCGGGCCGTTTCCGGCATCACCCTGTCGCTCAGGGAAGGCGACAGCCTGGCCGTCATAGGCGAAAGTGGGAGCGGCAAGTCCACAATCGGCAAGCTCATGCTGGGAATCGAGCCCGCCAGCGCAGGAACGGCGGTGTTCGATGGCAGGCCGGTACCTGTTCTCGGCACCGCCGATCACGTCGCTTTCGCACGTTCCGTGCAGCTCGTGCCGCAGAATCCCTACCTGTCTCTCGATCCCAGGGCCACGATCGGCAGCCAGATCGAGGAACCGCTCGAGATCCACGGAATCGGTACCAGGCATGAGCGCCGTGACCGGCAACGCGAACTCCTTGAGGCCGTCGGGCTCAGCCCGGACCTCGCGACGCGATATCCCCACGAAATCAGCGGCGGCCAGTGCCAGCGCGCGGTGATTGCACGCGCATTGGCTCTCCGGCCGAAGGTGCTGGTCTGTGACGAGGCCACGGCGTCGCTGGACGTGTCGGTCCAGGCCCGGATCATCGAACTCTTGCGCGAGCTGCACAGGACGCACAACCTGTCCATCGTATTCATCACCCACGACTTGAGACTTGCGCGCTCGCTCTGCAGCCATGTCGCTGTCATGCGGTCCGGCCAGCTCGTCGAACTCGGCGAATCCGCAGCCATGTTCGAGGCACCGCAGCACCCCTATACCGTGCAGTTGCTGGCATCGATGCCGGATGTCGAGGCAACGGCTCCCCGTTTCCCGGAGACCATGAAAAGACCGGGTTCGTGATCCGAAAGCTGCTTCGCACGCTCTTTACACTGTTTCTTGTCGTGACGTTCGTGTTTTTCGTGCTCCGGCTTACGGGCGATCCCGTGTCGGCCATGATGCCGGACGATACCGACCCGGCCATATTGGACGAGCTTCGCAAGCAGTGGGGCTTGGACCGGCCCCTCGGGGTCCAGTACCTCGAATACTGGGTCAACCTGTTCCAGGGAGATTTCGGAAACGCCTACCGTGACGGCAGGCCGGCGCTCGAGATCGTCGCCGAACGCATTCCGGCGACCCTGAAACTCACGCTGACGGCGTTTGCGTTCATCGTGATCGCCGGATTCCCGCTGGGCATATTTGCGGCCGTCAACCGCGGCACCGCGATCGACCGGGGCATCATGACCATTTCGGTCACCGGGTTCAGTTTGCCGAACTTCTTTCTCGGGATTCTGCTGATCTTCCTGCTGTCGGTAACGTTCCGGCTGCTGCCGGCGTTCGGCAGCGACCGCTGGTACAACCTCATCATGCCGGTCATCACGCTCGGCACCGCCGGTGCGGCCGTCATTGCGCGATTCGTGCGTTCATCCATGCTCGAGGTATTGAACGCACCCTTTATCCGGGCGTGCCGTGCGCGAGGCATGACCGAGCGTGCGATAATCTGGACCGTGGCGCTTCCCAACGCCGCCATTCCCACGATCACCGTCATGGGATTCATGGTCGGGACCCTGATCGGTGGCTCGATCGTCACCGAAACCGTCTTCGCGTGGCCCGGCATCGGGCGCTTGCTGATCGATGCAGTTACAGCGCGTGAACTGGCAGTGGTGCAGACTGTTGTCATGATGACGGCAGCTTCCATGGTGTTTGCCAATCTCGCCGTGGATCTCCTGTACCTGGTGATCGATCCGCGCAGGCGATACGCGTCCGGAACGGGAGAGCAATGATGGATTTCGCTGCCACCCGTGACCCATTCGAACGCCGCTCGGCGGCGCAGGCGGCGATTGCGTATTTCATTGCGTCACCAACCATCGTCAAGCTGGCGATACTGTGGCTGGCGATGATCCTGTTCATTGCCGTGACGGCTCGCTGGATCATGCCCTATGACTACCAGCAGACAGCCCTTCTGTCCCGCCTGCTTCCTCCTGGCGCCACCGGGCCGTCCGGGGATTTTCATCTCCTTGGAACCGACCACCTCGGACGGGACCTTCTCAGCAGGCTGTTTTCGTCCATCCAGCTCACGATGCTGGTGGCAGTGTTCGGAACCTTCTTCGGTGCGGTGGTGGGAAGTTGCATAGGGTTCGTTGCGGCGAGGTTCCGAGGATGGGTGGACGACATCATCATGGTCCTTGTCGACTTCCAGGCCTCCATGCCATTCGTCATTATCGCGCTGTCGGTGATCGCCGTCATGGGCACCGGCAACATGCTGCTCTTTATCCTGCTTGTCGGATTCCAGGGATGGGAACGTTACGCGAGAATTTGCCGCGGCATGACACTGTCGGCAGTCAATCATGGCTACGCGGCAGCGATCCGGCTCCTCGGCGCAGGCACCTTGCGCGTCTACCTGAGGCACATCCTGCCGAACATCCTGGCCGCACTGGTCGTCCAGGTTTCCATCAACTTTCCCGAAACCGTCATCCTGGAAACATCCATGAGTTTCCTGGGTGTCGGAATCCAGCCCCCCAACACGTCTCTCGGCAACCTGCTGAGTTACGGGCGGGACTATCTCCTGAACGCGTGGTGGATTGCCGGCGTGCCGGGATGCGCAATATTCTTCACGACATTGTCCATGAGCATCATCGGCGACTGGCTGCGCGATGTTCTGGATCCAACCACGAACAGCGGGACCTGACTTCCGCGGTTCACGATGTGCAGGTGACGATGCAGGTCTTTCCGGGGCCGTCTGGCCGGGAACGGGTCCATTGCAAAACGCCGCCTGTCACGTACGTCGAAGCCGAGACGTGTGCGTGTTCCCGGACTGGTTCGATGGCAGTACCAGCCCAGTAAGGGCGCCAAGCGCAGGCCTCGCCCGGGCAACGCGGCGCCGGGGGGTCGGTCAACGGGCAGTGGCAGGTCGCGTTGAACGGGTTTCGACGGATTCGAAGGCAAGATGACGGCCAAACGGTGAGCCGGCCAGCGCCACCGGCGACTTGTCTGCACCGCCCCGCCACTGTATTTCACCTGGCAATACCCAGCAAAGGTCGCACCATGTCCCCAGAAAACAGGATCGTCACCATATTCGGTGGGTCGGGATTCGTTGGCCGCTACGTGGCACGGCGGTTTGCCCGGGCAGGCTGGCGCGTCAGGGTTGCCTGCAGGCGTCCGAACGAGGCCATCTTCGTTCGGCCCTACGGAGTCGTCGGCCAGGTCGAACCCGTGCTCGCCAATGCGCGGTTCGAAGAGTCTGTCCGTCAGGTCATCGATGGCGCCGATGCGGTCGTGAACTGCATCGGCATACTGGTGGAGAAGGGGCCGCAGCGGTTCGAGGCCGTGCACGGCGAGGCGGCGGCGAGAATCGCACGGGTCGCGGCAGAACAGGGTATCCGAACCCTGGTCCATGTGTCGGCGCTGGGCGCAAATGCCGAGTCGATCAGCGCCTACGCGCGATCGAAGGCACGCGGCGAGCAAGGTGTGCTGGAAGCCTTCCCGACAGCCTTCATCATGCGTCCATCGATCATTTTCGGTGCCGAGGACCAGTTCTTCAACAGGTTCGCCCGAATGGCGCGGCTGTCTCCCGTCATTCCTCTCGTTGGCGCCGGCACACGATTCCAGCCGGTATACGTGGACGACATAGCGTCCGCAGTGGTTTCGGCAGTTCTGGACGCCGCAGTGCCGGAAAATTTTCCGGGCGGAATCTACGAACTCGGCGGGCCGGAGACGGAAACGTTTCGGGAGCTGATCGAAAGGATGCTGGCAGTGATCCGCCGCCGGCGCCTGGTGATCAACGTTCCGTACTTTGCCGCGGGGATCAATGCCAGGTGCCTGGACATTCTGCAGCTGCTTTCGGGCGGACTGTTCGTCAATCACGTGCTCACCGAAGACCAGGTGCGCCAGTTGAGAGTCGACAATGTCGTCGGTCCCGACGCGCGGACGCTGCCCGACCTTCACGTCAGCCCGACCGCAATGGATGCCGTGCTCGAGACCTATCTCTATTGTTACCGGCCATACGGCCAGTACACGTCACTGACAGAATCGGCCAAGAACCTCGATTCGACCCCCTGAGAAACCTTGACGGAGCGGCCGGGACGAATGCCCCGTCCGGCACGGGGCATTCGTCACGCCGGCACCGGGCGCGGAAGGCCGAGGCGTGTTTCGCGCCGCACCTTGGCAACCGGCGGGTTACGTGTACGCGATCCACAACAGCAGGCCCCCGAGGCAGATGCGGTAAATGACGTAAGGGGTAAAGCTGGTGTGCCGAAGAAGGCGCATCATGAAGGCCAGGGCGCAGAGACCGGAGACGAATGAGAGCAGGGCCGCGATCGCGCCGTCCCTGGCTGCACCCGCATCGGCCGACGCGACGACCTCGACCCCGAGCAGCGTGCCGGAAGCGAAAATCACTGGGATCGACATCAGCATGGCGAATCGGACGCTGCTTTTCCGGTCGTACCCCAGCCAGCGCGCACCCGATATCGTGATTCCGGAACGCGATGTCCCGGGGATCAGTGCCAGGACCTGCCAGAGACCGAGAATCCAGGCCTGCCTGATCGTCCAGTTCCCGGTCTCTTCGCGGCGTGGCGCGGCCCGGTCGCAGACAAAAAGGACAACGGCGAAGACAATGGTGGCCCAGGCCACGACGGCAACCGAACGGAGCATGTCGGCGATGCCGGTCATCCGGAACAGCAGGCCGACGATGACAACCGGGACCGTCGCGACCGCAAGCCCCAGGAACAGCCGCGCATCCTCCGAACTCCTGTCACCCGACAGCACGTGCAGGAATCCGTTGGCAACCCGGAAGACATCGGAGCGAAAATAGACCATGACCGCTCCGAGCGTACCCACGTGGACGGCGACGTCGATGACCTGACCGTGATCGGGGAGGCCCGTCAGGTGGGGAACCAGGACGAGATGACCGGAAGAGGAGACGGGCAGGAACTCGGTCAATCCCTGGATCAACGCGAGCATGCTCAGGTGGAACACGGCCATTCTGGGTCTCCGGCAATGACGACGGCAACAATAGATGTGTTGCCTCGCCGTGCAACCATGCAAAAAGGTCAGGTTTTATGTCATAAATTTTGAATTTACTTTGCCAATATGTCATCCTTCGTTCACGATCCCGTAAAAAGGTCAGAAGTTTTGCCTTTCATCTGCGGATATCCTTCGCAAATGGGGCAGGAGGTTGCCGGAATTCGTTCGGATCTGCCCGATAGAGATGGTCGACCGGCTGGAACATCCACTCGTTCCGGATGCGCGGCTGCGGACGGCGTGAATGGAGGAACTTCCGAAACGCTGTTGAAAATTCTCCGTGCGCATTGCAAACGGTCGGCCAGGGTCATGAAAACGGACACAAGATGTCGCAGGTTCTTCGCCTTCACCAGTTCCCATTGTCGCCGTTTTCGCGAAAGGTCCGCATTGTGCTCGGAGAAAAACGGCAGCAATGCGAGGAAATCATTGAGCGATTCTGGAATCCTTCCGCCGATTTCCTGATGCTCAACCCCGCCGGCAAGGTACCGGTCCTGAAGGTCGAGCAGGCCGTCCTGGCGGAATCGACGGCGATTTGCGAGTATCTTGACGAGGAATACCCGGAGCCGCCGCTGCTGCCCGATTCGCCGCTTGCCCGCGCGGAAGTCCGCCGGCTGGTCGGTTGGTTCGACGACAAGTTCTACCACGATGTGACCAACAACCTCCTTTGGGAACGGCTGATGAAAAAGGTCACGGGAGGCGGGGCGCCGGAAAGCAGGAAGGTCATGGTCGGATTGAGGAAATTCCGGTTCCATATCGATTACATGACGAAGCTTCTCGACCGGCGAAGATGGCTTGCGGGCGATTCGATGACGCTTGCCGACGTCTCGGCAGCTGCCCAGTTGTCCTGTCTCGATTACCTTTCCGACGTGGACTGGGACCGGAGCGAATCGCTCAGGATCTGGTATGCGACGATCAAGTCGCGTCCGTCGTTCCGGTCCATCCTCAGTGATCACCTTCCGGGGTTTCCGCCTCCGCCTCACTACGCGGACCTGGATTTCTGATGTCGGGCGCCGGGCGATCCCTGAAGGATGCGCTCAAGGTCAGGGCATTCGATGAGGGCTTTTCGGCAGCGGGAATCTGCCGCCCGGACGCGATACCCGAAGCCGGCATCAATCTCGCGCGGTTCCTTCGCCTGGGCTACCACGGCCAAATGGAGTGGATGGCCCGACGGGCCAACTGGCGCGGGAATCCCGCTGCGCTGTGGCCGGAGGCCAGGTCGGTCGTCATGCTGGCAGAGGCATACACTCCGGAGCATGATCCGCTTGCCGTCCTGGAGAAACGCGGCCGCGCGGCCATCTCGGTCTATGCCCAGGGCAGGGACTACCACGATCTGGTCAAGAAACGCCTGAAACGGCTGGGACGGTGGCTGATTGCCCAGGTTCCCGGTATGGAAATCAAGGTGTTCGTCGACACGGCCCCGGTCATGGAGAAGCCGCTTGCGGCCGCCGCTGGCCTCGGGTGGCAGGGGAAACACACCAACCTGCTTTCGCGGGAACTCGGTAACTGGTTTTTCCTCGGTTCGATTTTCACGACGCTCGAACTCGAGCCTGACGAACCCTCCGCTGATCACTGCGGATCTTGCCGGGCCTGTCTCGACATCTGTCCGACCGGGGCGTTTCCGGAGCCATATCGTCTCGACGCGCGCAGGTGCATTTCCTACCTGACCATCGAACACAGGGGTCCGGTGGATGAAACGTTGCGGCCGAAGCTGGGGAATCGGGTCTTTGGTTGCGATGATTGTCTCGCGGTCTGCCCGTGGAACAAGTTTGCCGTCCAGGCGGGAGAGATTGGCTACCGGTCCCGGGAGGAGCTCGGGGCCGCGCGGCTTGCAGAGCTCGCGGAGCTGGACGACGCCGGATTTCGACGCCTGTTCCGGAAATCCGCCGTCAAGCGGATCGGCCGTGACAGGCTCGTTCGAAACGTCGTCTACGCCATCGGCAATTCGGGGATGACCGAACTCGTTCCCGTCGCGGCCGCGCGGCTGGAGGATGGCGATGCGACCGTCAGGGATGCCGCACGCTGGGCGCTGGAGCGGTTGAGGAATGGCGCGCGCGGGGCCGGTCCCGGAGATGGCTAGGGTACTCCTCAGCATCGGTCACGGATACACGGCGCGCGCGCTTGCAAGGATCATCATGCCCGACGGGTGGCGGGTCATCGGCACGACCAGGTCGGACGAGAGTGCCGGGACCTTGTTGTCTTCGGGGATCGACGCCCTGGTCTGGCCCGGGTCGGACCTGTGCGATGCCATCGGGCAAGCGACGCATGTCCTGGTTTCGGTTCCGCCCGGTGTCGAGGGTGATCCCGTTCTCCAGGGCGAAAGGGACCAGCTCCTGGCCCATGGCAAGCGACTCGGATGGGTGGGCTACCTGTCCACGACCGGGGTCTACGGTGACCACGGCGGCGGCTGGGTCGACGAGTCCACCCCTCCGTCTCCATCGACCGAACGCGGCCGAAGGCGTGTCCAGGCCGAGGCAGCGTGGGCGAAGACCGGACTGCCCGTGCATGTCTTTCGGCTGGCAGGAATTTATGGCCCGGGGCGCGGGCCATTCCGGAAGGTCCTTGACGGAAGGGCGCGGCGGGTGATCAAGGCGGGCCAGGTGTTCAGCAGGATTCACGTGAGTGATATCGCGAGAATCCTGAAGGCGTCGATGGAGAGGCCCGAACCAGGCACGATCTACAATGTCTGTGACGATGAGCCTGCACCGCCTGAAGATGTCATCGCTTGCGCGGCGCGGTTGCTGGGCGTTCCGGTGCCGGAGGCCATACCGTTCGACTTGGCCGAGCTGTCGCCGATGGCCCGGAGTTTCTACGCAGAGTCCAAAAGGGTATCCAACCGAAAGGTGAAGGCGGAGCTGGGCGTGACCCTGGAATTCCCCGACTTCAGGTCGGGACTGGCGGCACTCTTGCAACAGGCGGATCCCGGCTGACGACAGCCGCGC
This sequence comes from Paracoccaceae bacterium, assembly GCA_026707935.1. Classification (GTDB taxonomy): domain Bacteria; phylum Pseudomonadota; class Alphaproteobacteria; order Rhodobacterales; family Rhodobacteraceae; genus JAPPHA01. The sequence goes on along the minus strand of JAPOVX010000239.1, from coordinate 13,162 downwards.
CGGAATCGTGCCCGTCGGGACGGGCCGCGTGGCCGCTGTCAGATCAACACGACCTGGGTTCCGATTTTCGTCAGTTCAAACAGCTCGGCGATATGCGCGTTGTAGAGTCCGATACACCCGCTGGACGAGCGTCGCCCGATCTTTTCCGGATCGTGAGTGCCGTGGATCCGGTAATACCGCCAGCTCAGGTAGAGGGCATGGGAGCCCATGGGGTTGTCCGGGCCCGGCGGGACATAGGCCGGCCACTCCGGATTACGTTCGAGCATCGCCTGCGTCGGGCGCCAGTCCGGCCCTTCCTTCTTGTGCACGATCCGTGTTCGCCCCAACCGCGTAAGCTCGGGTGAAGCCGGAACACTTGTCGGGAAAAGCCGGTAGATCTGGCCGTCCTCCGACCAGAAGTGCAGCGCGCGACTCTGCGTATCGGCGAGGATCGCACCGTTGCGAAGATTCTGGAAATAGGGCTCCCAGCTGCGTGTCTTGAAACTCGAGACGTTCCGTTTGACCATGCGGGGAGGAGACTTCGGCCCGCTGGTGCCCGTTACCTCGTAGATCGACTCGACAACCATCGAAAGCGCGGGGGTCGCCGCGAGAGATGTCGTGAGGGCCGTTGCCGCAAAGGCTCTCCGGGTCATTTTCGTGCTCGGCGTGTCCGGCATCGGATCAAGACCTCAACTGTCCAAAACTGGCAAGACGTTACCGCGGCCGGTGCCGGAGATCAATTCAAACGCTCGTGAAACAGCCTCGCGCCTCGGTACCGGCAAGCCGGAACCCGCAGTCGACACCTGCCCACCCGCTGATCTGCCCTGCCCGGGACCTCCCGCGGGCGGCATGGGCCGGACGGAATGCCCAGGCAGGCGGGTGAAGCTGTTGAACGGTTCAAGCAGAGCAGGTAACACTCGGCGCGCATGTTCACTTCCGGGAGTCGACCCGACGATGCCGCGGTTGCTGTTGATGGTTCTGTCAGTTCTCGTCGTGGCCGGGTGTGTCCAGCCAAACGAGGTCGAGACACAGGGGGACTCGCCACTTCTGATTTCGGCGGAAGAAGCGCGACTGATCCCCATGCGGCATGTAGGCGCAATCAACGAAGCTCGACGCGCCCTGGGGCTCGAGGAAGTTTCGCTCAACCTGCACCTCGCAGTCGCTGCCCGGACCCACGCGCGGGACATGTCCGAACAGCGCCGCGTCTGGCATTTCGGCAGCGATGGATCATCTCCGATCGAACGTGTCTCGCGCAGCGGGTTCGATGGCCGTCTCATCGGGGAAAACATCGCCGAAACCTTCGAAAACGATGCGGAGATCCTCGAAGCCTGGCTGCGGGAGCACAATTCCCGATCCACCATCCTGCACCCTGATGCGCGAAGGATCGGATTCGGATGGGAGCAGGACGAAGACGGCAGGCTCTGGTGGGTACTGCTCGTCGGGGTTTGACGGGATATGCCCTTGCAGGTCAGGGGCGGATATAGATTGGCGTGTCGAGACTCACCATCGCGTAGATTTCAGACATCTGCCAATCGGTGACGGCGATGCATCCGTCTGTCCAGTCACGCCGGTTCCGGTCCTTCCACAGGCGTGGCCCTCCGTGGATGAAGATATCGCCACCGGGGTTCTTGCCCATTGCGCGGGCTTCGGCAATGTCCCGTCTGCTCGGATAGGAGATCCCGAGACTGAGGTGGTAGCGGCTGCGCGGATTGCGCCGATCGATTCGGTAAACTCCTTCCGGCGTTCGGCCGTCGCCCTGCACTTTCTTGTCCCCGACCGGGGCAAATCCGAGGTCGACATGATAGGAGCGGATGATCTCTCCCTCCTTCAGGAGCCACATGCGCCGATCCGACTTGTCGACAATGATGCGATCGGCCTGGGGAAGGTTTCGGTTGTGTCCGAACGAGGCGAACGGGCCGAAACAACCCGAGAGCATGAACACGATTGCCAGACTGGTGAAGGTTCTCATCATTGACCAGGGACCCGGTTCGCTGTGCGTTTTGTGACGACGGGAGCTTTCGGATGCAGTGACTTCGTCCTGAGTTGGCCGCAGGCGGCCATGATGTCCGGTCCTCTTGGTGTTCGAACCGGACTTGAGTAACCGGCGTCGTTGACAATCCTGGCGAACCGGTCGATTCGGTCAGGTCCGGAACATTGATAAGGTGAACCTGGCCAGGGATTGAACGGAATCAGGTTGATCTTGGCAGGAATCCCGTCGATGAGGCGGACGAGTCGATGGGCGTCTTCCGTGCTGTCATTCAGATCCTTGAGCATGACGTATTCGAACAGGATCCTCTCCGCGTTGGACAACCGCGGATAGGCACGGCAGGCATCCAGCAATTCGGCAATCGGGTATTTCCTGTTGATCGGTACGAGGTGATCGCGCAACGCGTCGGTCGTCGCATGCAGGGAGACCGCGAGCATGCAGCCGATTTCGCGGCCGGCACGTTGAATTCCGGGCACGATTCCGGAAGTCGACAGGGTAATTCTTCGCCGGGAAAGACCGATACCCTCGTCGTCGCGAACGATCCGCATTGCCTGCACGACCGCGTCCGGATTGAGCAGGGGCTCTCCCATTCCCATGAGCACGAGATTGGTTATCCGGCGTCCTGAGCGGTTGTGCGGGTCTTCCCAGTCGTCAAGGTCATCTCGTGCCGCAAGAACCTGGCCGACGATTTCGGCGGCGGAGAGGTTGCGAACCAGTCGTTGCGTACCGGTGTGGCAGAACGGGCACGTGAGCGTGCAACCGACCTGGCTGGAGACACAGAGAGTTCCACGGTTTTCGTCCGGGATGAAAACCGTCTCGATTTCCTGGCCGTCGGCAAGGCGAATAAGGTACTTGCGGGTGCCGTCCCTCGAGACCAGGCGACGCGAAATCGCGGGCCGGCCAATGGTCAAACGACCAGCGAGCTGCGACCGCAGCGATGCAGGCAGCCCGGTCATCGTCTCGAAGGAGGTCATGCCCCTTCGGTATACCCAGGTCCTGATCCGGGTCGCCCGGCGGGCGACGAGCGGCTTCGGAACCCCGGCCGACAGGAGCGCGTCCGCCAGGTCTTCCCTCTGCATTCCCGTCAGGTCGGGCATCCTGGAATTTCCCGGCAATCCGGGTCCGGAACCGTTGGGCGGGAATTCATGAACAGTCACGAAACAGGACCACCATTCAATTTTCGATCGGGGGCGGCGAACCGTGGCCTTCAGCGTCAAGTACGAAGGTAACGTCTAGTAACGATTGTTCAAATTTCCGCAGAAACTCAGGAGCAGAGCTTTTTTGCATGATTGAACGCATCAGTAAATCCAATGAGTGAAATCGTGTCCGAGGTCGTCGTTCCCCTGGCGCTGACACCGGTGATGATCGCGGTGGCTCCACGCCTGAAAGCCTCATGAACTTTCCGGTCTTCGTCCGGACTGCCGGTCCAGGCCCATTCGCCGTCCACGTAAAGGGTGAACGTGTTTCCGCTGACGGTCAATTTCACCGTCTTCTGGGGATCATACGGGTAACCACCGGTATACGAGACTTCCCCGTCTCTTCCCTTGCTCGGCTCGAACATAACCGAAATCTGCTCGATGCTGCGATTCACACTAACCGGTTTTCCTTCGCGGGTATTGCGTTTGCGTTGCGCCCTCGAGGCCGCAAAACACATTTTCCGGTCTGCCGCTTCATGAACGTAGACGACCCACTTCTGGAAGATCCCGGCACTCTTGATGGAATCTTCCTGAGCGGACGCGAGTGACGCGGCCATGCTCACAACCATCGCGGTGCATGCCAGTCGTTCAGGACGAAACACGACGGATTCCTGCTGCCTCCATTTTTTTTTGACCTCTCTGCCATGAATCGCCGAGTCAGGCAAGAGATGTGAGACGCCGGAGTATCCCGTTTTCGTGCGGATGAAAACTTTATGCCCTCGGACAATTCGGTGGAGGTTGCGGGTACGGGCCGCGACGAGCCGACCGAGGTGGCAATCCGGCAGGAATCCCCGGTGACCGACCAGGAGCGGACCAACGCGGGCGCAGTCAGGTTCCACTGCCCGATGTCCGACGAATGAAGGGCGTGCTGACGGCCACGCGATAGAGCCAGGTCGTCGATTTGGCCTCGCCCCGGAAGTTCTGCAGCCTTGCCGGCAGGGCAAGGCAGATGTCCCGGGTCAGGTCTCCGGCTGTTTCCCGGTGTCCGGTGAATCGGAAACAGAGACGAAAAAGGCCGTCGTCGTTGCGGTCCAGGAGCACGGCAAATGCCGCGCCATCGCCGCTGGCGGCGGCCAGGGCGAACTCCCGGTCATCGTCGGCCGCGTACATCGCATGAAGTCTGACGCATGGCCGGTTCGAACCCTCGGTGCGGGTTCATGGCTTCTTGGGCAGTCAAACATGCCCCCATGAGGTTCGGTTTCCCCGGCCCTGCACATGCCGGGAGCGCGGCGACCCGCCACGAACCGCGGTGCGGAAGACGACACGGCAAATGGAAAAGGTAGACCGGGGGTGTTGCTTGCAGGTCCAGCATGATTCTCACCGGATTACGAATTGCCGGTACGGCATGTTCAGCGCGCACGACCCGTGAAGACATCATTGATCGGCGACGGCTTCGGGACTGTCGGCGAAATGTGCCACGCGATCGTTTTCGGTCAATTTCGGCAGGGGAGGGTCCTGATGAATCCGCGGTCGATCACCTGTCGAGCGTTTGTGGGGGCGGACCTGCCTTGTCCAGTGCGCCGGACTCTGGCCGACGACGGTCCGGCTCGTGACCTGCACGTTGATTTTCCCGGTGCTGAAGAGCGGATTGACCGCGGACCGGCCGTGATTCGTTTGGAGAGCGAGGAGATTCGGGAGCAGGGTCGACGAGCCGGATGTCGCGGTGTGGATACGGGATACTGATCCCGTTTTCCTTGAGCGCGTCCCAAAGTGCGAGGAACGCGTTGCCACGGACATTGGCCAATCCCATCGACGGATCGGATATCCAGAACCGGAGAACGTAGTCCACCGAACTTTCGCCGAAAGCGATGATATGGCAGACAGGAGACGGATCGGAAATGACGCGATCGAGGCCGGCCACGCATGCGGTCGCGACGCGGCGAACCACATGAGGATCGTTGTCGTAGCTCACCCCGAAACTGATCTCGAGTCGGACGAATTCGTCGGAATGGGACCAGTTGACGACCTGCTGGGTAATCAGGTCTTCGTTCGGAATCAGGTATTCCTTGCCATCGCGGGTCACGACCGACGCATACCGCGCACCGAGATCCGAAATCCACCCGAACGTATTGTCGAGCGAGATGACGTCGCCGGGCTTGATCGACTTGTCCATCAGGAGAATGACGCCAGAAACGAGGTTGGAGACGATCTTCTGCAATCCGAATCCCAGGCCAAGGCCGATCGCGCCCGAAAGAACCGTCAGCGTCGTGAGATCGAAGCCGACCGCCTGAACGCCCAGGACGAAGGCGGCGCCGTAGAGGCCAAGTTTGGTCAGCTTGATCGAAAGGACCTTCAGGGACGGGGAAATATCGTCGTTTCGGTTGATTCTCCTGGCGATTGTCTTGCTCAGCACGTTGGCGATGCCGAGAAAGATGGCGATCGCCATGGCGATCTGGAGAACGACCAGGAGCGAAATCCGCGTCGCGCCGAGGTTGAGCGCGGCGGCATCGAGCAGATTCTGGAAATAGTCCCAGAGACCGAGTATCTGCAAGGTCACCCAGATCCAGGCCACACCGACGGTAAGCTTGCGGAGCGACCGGTTCCGGATGAGGCGCCCCGCGATGGAAATACACAGCCAGGCAGTCGTCAGCGTCGCCAGGATCCCGAGCAGGTAACTTCGGCTCGGCCAGGTGACCTGTTGCATGATTCCCACGGTCAGCCAGATCAGGGCGACAAAGATAATCGCATGCCAGCGCTGGTTGCAGATCGCCATGAACCGCATTTGCCAGAGCGGCCACCCTTCACGGGCCCGAAGCCACCGGGTGAAGCGGCGGGTGACAAACCTGGACAGGACGAGCGAGACGGCGAGCAGGGCCAGGGTAATCCCGACCTGGGTGAGCCGGGACGGCAGCAGCAGGCCCGCCATGAACTGCTGGATTTCATTCAGCAGTACGACCGTGTCAATGGCCACGGTCTCGAGAGGCGTCAGGTCTTCCGCGCCACCGGAACCTCCGGGGAGGGCGCCATCCTGTTCGACTTCAGATTCCATCGTTCATCTCATAACCCGGGGCCGCCCGGTCCCGGCTCCAGGTCCTGCCCGAATGCAATGACGTGGCCGTCGGGATCCTTCAGGTCAAACTCGAGAATCCCGTAGAAGGTCTTGTGCGGCGGATGCCGGAGCGTTCCACCGGCGTCGGTGAAGCGCCGCGCGAGAGTTTTCGCGTCGTCGACGTAGATGTAGGCGACCGTCCCTTCGTGCACGACGAATTCATCCAGTTTCTGAAGTCCGATCGTCACGGTTCCAAGACCGACGATTGCAAAAAAAGCGGTCCCGTCATCATCACGAAAGAAGCTGTTGGCATCGAAACCCAGCATTTCTGCGTAGAACCGGGCGGATGTTTCGACGTCCCGCGCGGGGATGATCGCCATTGATCGAATCCCTGTTACCATTGGTCCTGTTCCTCAACCGGCCGATCGGTGATCTTTGGTCATTATGGCGGGAAACGTCCGCAAAAGCGAGTACGCGGCTCAGGACGGGAGACCAGCATGTCAATGTCGTCCTGCGGAACGGCATTCGCCATCCGACGGCGACCGCGCGGGTGAGTCAGGTTGGCGCAGGGAGACAGGGGCAGCGTTTTCCGTACTGGCGCTCCGAGACCGATTCCGGCACGATGCCGGTTCGCCCGCAACGGATTGATCTGGGGCACATATTTGGCCATATCCCGTCCGGTGGAATGCGCGCGGAATTCGCGCGCGCCGGCAGGCCACGACAGGTAACATGCCGTCGTTCAGTTTGCTTGGTGTCCGCCGCATGGTCCCCGAGTTTGAAGGAGTCAGCGGAAATCATGAAGAGAATCTACACCTGGGCAGCGAGTCCGGCAGAGAGGAACTGGACGATCGAAGATCTGCTCGCGGGCAAGGGCAAACGGAAATGGGTCCAGACCACGGCCAATGCGGCCGAAGAAGCCGCCGCCGCCGAAGCGGCGGGAATCGACCTGATCATCGGAAACGCCTGGAACATCGAGGCGGTCAGGCGGGGATCAGGCAGGCTGTTTCTGACCGCCGCGATTGATCTGGTCCGTTACCCGTTGCCCGATGATATACTGCGGGCGGCAATGAAGGCGATGGAACTCGGCGCGGACGCCGTCTTGACCGCGCGCAGCATGAAGATCGTCGAAATGCTGGCCGGAGAAGATATTCCGGTCATGGGCCACCTTGGACTGGTCCCGCGGAAGAGCAGTTGGCGGGGAGGCCTGAGAGCGGTTGGAAAGACGGCTGACGAGGCCTTCCGGCTATACGAGGATTTCAGGCGCCTCGAGAGTGCGGGTGCCGTGATGGTCGAAGCAGAAGTCATTCCCGGCCCCGTCATGTCCGAAATCAGCCGGCGCTGCGGGTTGATCACCGTATCGCTCGGCTCCGGTCCCGGCGGTGACGTGGATTACCTGTTTTGCAACGACATTTGCGGGGAACAGGACGACAGACCGCGGCATGCACGCGCGTTCGGGAACCTGCTGGAGTTGAATCGCCAGGTGCAGGATGCCAGGGTCGCGGCTCTTGCCGACTTCCGCCGGGCCTGCGTCGACGGCAGGTTTCCGTCTGATGCCGAAACTGTCGACGTCGACCCCGATGAACTCGATCGATTTGTCTCGCGGCTCGACTGACCCGTCGGGCCGGGGATTGGCCCGGGCCGGGCCCCGGATTTCGCCAGGCGCGCGCGCGCGTGTGGTCCCGAGTCGGGTCCAACAGGACGGGTAGAATGGACAGTCTCGACATTCTTGAACGGCTGGTTGGTTTCCCGACCGTCAGCCTCCAGCCAAATCGCGGCTTGATGCGTTTTGTCTCGGAGTACCTGGCGTCGTTCGGTATCGGGAGCCGCCTCGTGTCCACGGTGCCTGACGAGCGCACCAACCTTTTCGCCACGATCGGGCCGCCAGGGCGCAAGGGAGTCATGTTGTCGGGACACACGGACGTGGTTCCTGCCGATCAGGAGGGTTGGACGGTTGACCCGTTCAGGCTCACCCGGAACGGCGGGCTTTTCTTTGGCAGGGGTACGGCAGACATGAAGGGATTTGTTGCCTGCGCGCTCGCCGCCGCCGGCCGCGCCGCCGGTCGCCGGCTTGCGTCACCCCTGCACCTGGCGCTTTCCTATGACGAGGAGATCGGATGTATCGGTGTCAGGGATCTCATCCCGGCGATCGCCTCTACGGCGTGCAGGCCCGCGTTTTGCATCGTTGGCGAGCCGACTTCGATGGCGGTCGCAACCGGGCACAAGGGCAAGACCGCGTATCGGGCCGTCGCCCGGGGCATCGCCGGGCACTCGGCGCTCGCGCCACTGGCCGTCAATGCCATCCATCTCGGCACGGAACTGGTTTCGGTTCTCAGGAGAAAGCAACGAGGTCTGGCCGAAGCCGGCAGAAGAGATGACGGCTACTCCGTTCCGTGCACGACGCTCCATGTCGGAAAGATCGCCGGTGGAACGCAACTGAACATCGTGCCGGATCGATGCACCATTGATTTCGAGATCCGAAACCTTCCCGGCGATGACCCGGATGGCATCATCCGGGAGTTGGACAACGCGGTCAGGGAGCGCATCGCTCCGGTTTGCGGAGCGCATGCCGGTTGCGGCGTCAGCTACACGACCGAATTCGGCTATCCGGGACTGGAGACGCCGGCGAATTCCGACATCGTGCGGTTCGTTCGGGCGCTTGCGGAAACCGGGGGCCTGACCCGTGTCGACTTCGGAACCGAAGGCGGGCTGTTTTCGGAACAATTGAACGTACCGACGGTCGTTTGCGGCCCCGGCTCAATGGAACAGGGCCACAAGCCGGACGAGTATATCGCCAGGGACCAGGTCAGGCGCTGCGACCGCATGATGGATTCGCTTCTCGACGTCCTCGAGTCAGGCCTTTGACCGTCGAAAACCATTTGTCGATTTCCGGCAAGGCGACGAGCGTGATCGATTCCGCGGCTATCCGAAGCGGGCGAAATACCGGCGGCACTGGTGGGCGAATTCACTTGCCAGGCCTTCCGGCTCTTCATCGCGCCTGCGAACGAGGACGACCGGGCTTCCGGCGACGTTGTCGGCAAGCGGTCGCGTCGCCAGTTCGCGGCCATCGTAGGTCATGTCCGATGCCGGCCTCGTCGACAGCAGGGAGTATCCGAAACCGTGCCCGACGAGTCCCCGGACCATTTCAAGGGAAGCGAGGCGAAAGCGTACATTTGGCTGTAGCCCGGCCGCGGTGAACAGCGACAGGAAGTATTCGGTACTCGGGGGTGTTTCGAGCAGCACCATCGGTTCCCGGGCCAGCCGCGCAAGGGACAGGGATGGATGACCGGCGAGCGGGGAATCCGCGGCCAGCAGGACATAGGGTGGAAGGCTTGCCAGGTGTTCCACTGAGAATGCGTCGCCGATCTCGAACCCGTAGATCAGGGCGATGTCGATCTCTCCCGATCCGAGGGCCTGCAGAATCCTGATCTGGTCGCCTTCGACGAGTACCAGGTCCAATTCCGGTCCAGGCTGCATCCGGGCAATCAGGTTGGGCACGACAACGGGCCCGAACGTGTGAAAACACCCGATCCGGGTGCTGCGTTCGGTTTGTCCTGCACCTCCGCGAATGGATTCGGCGGTGTCGATGGCCGTCGTCCGGCCATAGGTTCGATGTGAATAGATCAGGGGCGATCCCGCGGTTTCCGTGAAGATGTCCTCCACTTCCCCGACAAAGACGTGATGCGTACCGATCCGGTCGCTCTGAATGACCGTGCAGTCGAAGGCTGCCAGGGGATCCAGTATGCGGGGAGACCCGGTCTTCATGGATGTCCAATCGGCACAATCAAACTTGTCGCCAGAGCCCGGTTTCAGGCGGCCGGCAAAGGTGTCGGAGACGTAGGACTGGTCGGTGCGCAGGATATTGACACAGAACGTGCCATTCCCGAGGATTCGGGACGCGGCCGGGCTCAGGTAATGAATGCAGACGAGAAGCGTCGGTTTCTCCATGTCCGCCGAGACGGAGGTCATCGCTGAAACGGTAACACCGGCGCGACCGGCTGTCCCGTCCGTGGTCACGACGCTCACGGCGCTTGCAGCATGGGCCATTCCCGCCAGGAACTGCTGGCGAAGGGCTTGTGACCAATCGGGGAACGTTGCGTCCGCGCCGTAGGTCGCTGGCGTAGGGTCCGGTTTGTAGGGCGAGGTCATTCCTGCCCTGGCCTTGCGGGCGTGCCGGTTCCTGCCTCATGGGCGAATTTCTGGGCGACCGCGCTGTCGCCGCGCATCGGACGCACGCCCGTCAGGACCTTGTCGGACAGGCCGGCGGCATCCTTGACGAAATTCAGGGGGCCGTCCCAACCGAAGTTCCGGTAGACGGCCGCGAGATGGGCGAACGGCGGTGACTGGGCAAACAGCTGAAACGTCAGCCGGTGCCCGGCGTAATCGGAATTGAGAAGATCGCGCGCAAAGGCCAGGAGCTTTCGCCGGTCTTCCGCGACCCAGTTCTCGTTGATCGTGTAGTATTTTTCCATCCAGGGTCCAGTTTCGGGGGCTTCGAACGTCGCGGTACTGGGAGTGACGCAGATCTGCCCGCCGCAAAGCTCCCTCGCCAGGTGCATCATGGAGGGAAGATTCGAAATGGCATGGACCCGGCCTGTGTACAGCAGCGACTGGTTGGGCATGAGCAGGTTTGCCGGGGACCTTTCGGCCAGGGCGACGGCCGCGGTCAGGTGGGCGTTGATGCCCTCGCGCCATACGGCGATCTGGGCCAGCTTTTCCTGGACCGCCGGCTGTTTCTCGAGGCCCGTCTGGCGCGCATTGAACAGGGCCGCTCCGATCATCATGTCGGCCTGCTTGAGCGTGCGCTGGACGAAGGCGAAGGCGGAGTATCTGTGCAGCGTTGCACGGATGAACGTCGCGGCCTTCGTGTGGCGGTAGAACAGGACGTTTTCCCAGGGAACCAGGACATTGTCGAAGATGAGCAGGGTGTCGACTTCGTCGAGGCGATTGGCCAACGGGTAGTCCCGAGCATCGCCCCGGGCTCCCGAGAACCCCGATCTGCAGATGAACTTCAGACCGGGTGAACCGAGGTCGCATATGAACCCGACGGCGTAGTCGGACAGTTCCTCGTTGGCCCAGTTCGCAATCGTCGGTTTGGTGAACGCCTGGTTGGCATACGCGGCCGCGGTCTCGAACTTGGCGCCGCGCACGATGATTCCTGCGTCGGTTTCTCCGGAAACATGCAGCAGCATGTCCGGATCCTGGTCCTTCGGGGCCTTGGACCGGTCGCCCTTTGGATCGGTATTTGCCGATACGTGGAACGGGTCCTGCCGGAGCACCTTGTAGATGTGGTTCTCGATGTTTCTTGCAAATTGCGGGTCGACCTGGTTGAGCACGTCCTGGCCATCGTAGAGTGACCACATCTCTCCCACGGTCTCGTCTCCGACCCGCGTGACGATTCCCCCGGCATCTTCCAGCACGAAGTCGGTAGCCCGGCGCTTCATCCACCAGTCGTCCCGGGTCAACGGCAGGGCGTTTCCGACTGCGTTGGTTTCGCCATCCTGCTCGATCGTCAGGATGTTCCGGGCATCCGGGTCGTGTTGCAGGTCGTAAATCCGCGCCCGAATGTCGACCAGCGGCTTGAACATCGGGTGGACGGTAACGTCGTCCACGCGTTCTCCATCCATGTAGATCTCGCGCCCGTCCCGGATGGACTCTCGATATTCCTCGCCTGTCCTGATCATACGGGCCAATCTCCCTGTCTGCCTGACCGGCCGGCTGCCGTCATCCGGAATCGATAATCGCAGACCGGACGCGCGTAAAGTGCCCCTTCAATCCTTTGCCGCCCGCCGGGGGCGGCATGGTCCACGCGCCCAACGCCGCGCGATTCCCCGTATCCGGAACTCAGCCTGTCACGAGGCGGTTGGTAAACCTGTCGCAGCCCGGGCATCAAGCTGTTCGTCCTGGCTGCTCCTGCCGCTCCACAGGCTACCCTGCCGCGCCGGATCCGGCCACTGCGGTCAGCGCACCTGGCCAGCGGCAGGTACATCGGTTGAGGTCGCGCAGACCCGGGCTCCTCGCAAATGGTGCCAGGCCGCACGTGTAACGTGACAGATGCAGCGTTTGTCCGTGATAGGGGCTGGAAAGACCACGCGAATGGGCCCGTGCCCGCGCGAATTACGGTTTGCGGCCTCTTGACCGCAGGCTTGCGTCGTCTCCGGTTCCTGAATAGGGAATGACACGACCCTGAAATCCGGCGACAAGCACAGGGCTCGGAACTCGTGACCAGCTGCCGAACGTCGGGCGAGGGGGTGTCTGCGCGCACAAAGGCACCATGGATCGAATACCGGGAGAGCGCCCATGCCAGAACCAAGAACGCTTTACGACAAGATCTGGGACGCACATGTGGTCGACGAAGCGGAAGATGGAACCTGTCTTCTCTATATCGACAGGCATCTCGTGCACGAAGTGACCAGCCCCCAGGCTTTCGAAGGGCTGCGCCTGGCCAATCGACGTGTCAGGGCGCCCGGGAAGACGGTCGCCGTCCCTGATCACAACGTCCCGACGACTGTCGACCGGGTGAACGGAATAGCCAACGAGGAAAGCCGGATCCAGGTCGAGGCGCTCGAAATGAATGCCAGGGATTTTGGTATCGAATATTACGACGTCAACGACATTCGCCAGGGGATCGTTCATATCATCGGGCCGGAGCAGGGGTGGACCCTGCCTGGCATGACAATCGTCTGCGGGGATTCGCATACGGCAACCCACGGTGCGTTCGGGGCTCTCGCCCACGGGATCGGTACTTCGGAAGTCGAGCATGTTCTGGCGACGCAGACACTGATTCAGAAAAAATCGAAGAACATGAAGGTCGAAGTCACCGGGTCCCTGTCGCCCGGCGTCACGGCCAAGGACATCACCCTGTCGATCATCGGCGAAACCGGTGCGGCCGGGGGCACGGGCCACGTCATCGAATACTGCGGCCAGGCCATCCGCGAGCTGTCGATGGAAGGTCGAATGACGGTCTGCAACATGGCGATCGAAGGCGGTGCACGCGCGGGCCTGGTCGCCCCG
>JAPOVX010000231.1 GCA_026707935.1 Paracoccaceae bacterium | reverse complement strand
CGATCACAATTCGCTCTCGCTTCAGTTCGTCTCGAGCGTACGGCCGCGGCACGCAGGACCTTTGAGGCGCACTGGGTTTACCGATTTTCCAAGCCATTCGCCGGTCAACTCGCGGGCTCCGCTCCGCCGGAATTCGGGATCCGCAGTCCCGCAGATCGGCTCGATCGAACGATGGATACGTATATGGTTCCGCAACTGATTCCCCGGGCAGGCTTGCACGCTGGGTCCGCAATCCATATCCCGTTCCTGTCATGCTCAGCCTTAGAATCAGGGCAATAACGCCGCGGAGCCTGTTCGGGCGATCCATCATGATTCTGATGACACCTATCGTCTTTGTCCAGATCGTGGTCGGCGCGTACTTTGTCGATCGACTCTTTCACGACGTGACGATTCAGATGACGACCTCGTTGGCTGCCAATATCGGTTACATTGTTTCACAGATCGAACTGCCCGTTCACGACAGCGACGCAAACGGGCGTCTGGAGGAATTGAGCGAGCGATTCGAGATTTCCGCGAACCGGTTGCCAGACAACAGTGCATGTCCGGAAACCGACCGCAGGGGCGCGACCGATATCACCGGGATTCACGTAACAAACGTCTTGAGACAGAAGATACCCAACCTTCGGTCTGTCGATCTGCTGACCAACAGCAAGCAGGTTGTCTTGTGCGTGAACACCCTGGCCGGACCCCACGAAATCGTCTTCTTGCGGCAACTGGTGTCAGCACGAAATCCGCACCAGTTGCTCGTCGCAATGGTTCTGGCCGCGGTATTGTCGACCGCGATTGCAATCGTCTTTTTGCGGAATCAGATCCTGCCGATTTCGGGGCTTGCCAGTGCAGCCGAGGCGTTCGGGATGGGTCAAAGCGTCAAATTCGTGCCGAGAGGAGCACTCGAAGTTCGAAGTGCCGGAAATGCATTTCTGACCATGCGGGATCGCATAGCCAGCCACGTCAAGCAGAGAACCCTGATCCTGTCGAAAGTCAGCCATGACCTGAGAACACCCCTGACGCGCATGAGGCTTTCGTTGTCGTTCCTGCCTGATGGCGAAGAAATCGGGCAAATCTACCGCGATGTCGACGAAATGGAGCACATTATCGACGAGTTCCTGGCGTTTTCGAGCGATATTGCCGACGAGAAGGTCACGAGGATCTCCGCGACAGAGCTGGCCGGGAACATTGTCCGGAACCGCCAGCGTTCGGGAGACAGGATTGAACTGAAACTCCCTGCCGACCGAAACGACAAGGGATTTTTTCTCGGCCGCAAGACAGCGCTGACGAGAGCAATCGACAATCTTCTGTCGAATGCGTGCCGCTTTGGCGATGTGACTCGCCTCACGGTTAAACTGGCAGGTAACCGGATCCGGTTCATCGTTGAAGATGACGGACCGGGTATTCCGGCAGAGCAAAGGCGCTCGGTCTTTGTTGCATTCTTGCGGCTGGAAACGACCGAAGGAGAGGCCTCGGGTACAAACGTCGGCCTGGGGCTCACGGTTGCGAAGGATATAGCCGAAGCTCACGGCGGAACCGTACGGCTTGACCATAGCGGCGACTTCGGCGGATTGAAGGCTGAATTGATGTTGCCGCGTGCGTCAGGAAACCCCGAATTCCTCGAGTCGGGGCAGCGTATTTCAGGCGAGACAAACGATGGCAAATCCATGGTAGGCCCGGAGGGACTCGAACCCCCAACCTAAGCGTTATGAGCGCTCCGCTCTGACCAATTGAGCTACAGGCCCACCGTAGCACTTCACTATGCCACGCAACCGCCGGGGTCAATCTCCGCCGGCTCGGCTCCCTCGATATGCACACATCAACCGGATGTGCTTGCCGGATGGCGCGCCATCCGTATGGATGTCTCTCCCTGTACGACGAGGAATGCGGCAAACAACGTCAATTGTCCGGATCGTTGCTTGTCAAAGCCGTCAATTCTCAAGCAAAGGCGTTTTTCGGTGACTGCTCCCCGCCAAAGCTATCCCTCTCCACGCTGGCCAACAGCGTCAAGGGCGTGTCAAGCCGTCGCCTGCGGAACGTCCGTCCCGAAATCACCGGGCGCGACCGCAAAGGCATGCCGTGGTCGCCGCCCGATTTCGCCGCATCCTGCGGAGGAGCCCAGCTAGACATCATCCGCAGATATGTGGAAGAACAGCACACCATCAGGAAACCGCGCCAGCGCGGTTGCGCCTTGTATCCCCGCCCTGAAGGACGGGTTACTTTGGCGCGTTGGAAAAAAAACGGAGACCTCACCAGCCGTTTTTGCCCGGAGAATCATCATGCCGTTGACGTACAAGGACGCAGGAGTCGATATTGAGGTGGGGAACGCCCTGGTGGACCGCATACGACCCCTCGCCGCAGAAACGCGCCGGCCGGGAACAGTTTCCGAGATTGGCGGGTTTGCGGGACTTTTCGATCTCAAGAAGGCAGGATACGTCGACCCGATCCTGGTTTCCACAACTGACGGCGTTGGTACCAAGCTCCGGGTTGCCATCGAATCCAATGACGTCTCCGGAATTGGTGTCGATCTAGTCGCAATGTGCGTCAATGACCTGATTTGTCACGGTGCGGCCCCGCTTTTCTTTCTCGATTACCTGGCCATGGGCACGATTGAGCCGGATCTTGCCACCGACATTGTCAAGGGGATCGCGAAAGCTTGCCGGGCAGCCGGCTGCGCTCTCATCGGAGGGGAAACCGCCGAAATGCCCGGTCTGTATCGAGATGGCGATTTCGACCTGGCCGGTTTCGCGCTCGGCGCTGCCGAAAGACACCAGCTCCTGCCGCGCGATGTCCATGATGACGACATACTTCTCGGATTTCCTTCGAGCGGCCTGCACTCAAACGGCTTTTCCCTTGTCCGGAAAGTCGTCTCAGACTCCGGATTGTCCTGGTTTGACAACCCTCCGTTTCACGTCAGCAATTCAGGCGGCAGGAGGATCCGATTGTACGAAGCGGTCCTGGAGCCGACCCGGATTTATGTCGACGCCGTAGGCGCAGCCCTCTCGACAGGCAATCTCAAGGCACTCGCGCACATCACCGGGGGTGGAATGACGGAAAACGTCATGCGCATCCTGCCCGCAGGACTGGGCGCAAAAGTAGACCTGGATTCATGGAATTGCCCGGATATTTTCAAATGGATTGAACAAGGATCGGAACTTGGTGCCGCCGAAATGCTCCATGTGTTCAATTGTGGAATCGGGATGGTGGCCATTGCTTCCGCAGATACACATCTGGATGTTCTCGACGCGGTGAATGACGCGGGAACCGCCGCGATACCTATCGGGAGGGTCTGCTCAGGCGATGAAGCCGAATACGCCGGGTCCCTGTTTTGACGTGCAAGGTTGCAATCCTGGTTTCGGGAACGGGCACCAATATGGAAGCCCTGATCGATGCAATGAACGATCCGGATTTCGGTGCAGAGCCCGTTCTGGTCCTGTCAGACACACCCGACGCGGTGGCATTGCGCAAGGCACATCGAAAAAACGTTCCCACGTCCGTCGTTGATCACCGCAACTACCGACACGACAGGCGCTCGTTCGACAGGAAAATAAACGAGGCCCTTGTCGAGGCGAACGCCGATGTCGTTTGTCTTGCCGGGTTCATGCGTATTCTGGGAGAGGAGTTCGTCAGGAACTGGGAAAACCGCGTCCTGAACATCCATCCCTCGCTGCTTCCCGACTACAGGGGTCTGGATACCCATCGCCGCGCGATCATTGACGGCAGGGAACAAGCAGGGTGCACGGTCCACCTGGTGACCGTTGAACTGGATGCCGGTCCGATTGTCGGTCAAACCGCAGTCCCGATCCTGCCGGGAGACACCCCCGACAGCCTGGCAGCGAGAGTTGCAAAGGTTGAACACCGTCTTTATCCGACCGTCCTCAAAAATTTCATTCGGGCCTTGCAACGAAATCCATGACGTCGAAAACACCTGTATCGTCAATTCGCAATCTCGGACCTGTTTCTGCCAGGCAGTTCGCCAAAGCGGGCATCACGTCGGCCGAAGAGGTCAGATCGCTCGGTGCTGATGGGGCTTATCAACGTCTTCTTGCAGCAGGTGTCAGGCCACATTTCATTGGATATTATGCGCTGGTCCTCGGACTGCAAGGCCGGCACTGGACAGATTGCTTGCCCGAAGAAAAGGTCGTGCTAAGGAAACGTTTCGATGCCATAGCGAATTTTCGGGACTCGCCGGAATCGGAATCGAGAACTCTTGCAAGTGCCTGGCTCCGAACCGCTCTCGATGAACTCGGCGCCGTTGAATGACGGCAGAGTGAACCCTGGACCCGTTTGGGCAACGACGCTTGCAACTCGCGTGGCCGGGCAGACAGACTCGCCCGGTTGCAAGTTCAATCGCGCCCGAAAAACGCACGCACCGTGTGCTCGGCGACCTCCTGCTGGAAACGCACCGTCGAACCGTCGATTCGGCCGAAATAATCGTATTGAACGCCAATCGGAGACCGTCCGTAAAGGGACGCGAATACCGTCGCCGCAGCCAAGTACGTGCCCGCCAAACTCGGATGCGTGCCGTCGTAGGGCATGTGCAACAGCAGGTCCGGGCGACGACGGTAGGCTTCTTCGAATGCGAGCCCCACGGGGATCACCAGGGCGCCGACCTCGTTTCCCACCGTCACGTAGAGATTCTCGATCTCCCGGATCATGTCATCCCGGTACATCTCGTGGGGCGGGACGTAGGCATGGGTCATGTAGAGCGCACTTGATTTATTCCGCAACGAGCGCAACATCCACGCCCGCCGCCTGGAAACGGCCCAGGTTGCCGTAGAGCG
>JAPOVX010000294.1 GCA_026707935.1 Paracoccaceae bacterium | reverse complement strand
CCCGCAGTCTTGCGCCCGCCACAATGGCCCGGTTCTTCGAAAGCCGCAGACAAGCCGGGCCATTGCTCATCCTGACTTGGGGACGGGCTCGAAACCGGCGCAGGATCCTGCCTGCCCGCGTGTCTCTTGATGTATGTGCATTGAACACGATCGCCAACCCGAATGCTCTCCTGACGACAACTCGTGCCGATAGTTTCGTGACGAGCCCTCAGTCTTTCACGATCTCCAAGTCCGGTTGAAATAAAAAACAATCGATGGTTGTCCCCGCCAACCCAATCCGGAACGTAATTCAAGGAAGGAGCGACGACCGAGCCCTGCGTTCAACGCGTTGCCCACGAAGACCAACCAGAGGAAAAGTCCGTATGGACGGTCAGATTTCGTTCCGACAGGCCCAATCATGAAAAATTTTGATCGATAGAAACTTTATGTTGGATCGATAGAAACTGTATGCTGGATCGATAAAAACTGTATGTAGGATCGGAAAATGTTTGCATTGAGACTCGGCGGGAAGGCGCGAATTATCGCGCCTGCTCGAAAGATATTCCGAGTCATGACAACTGGGAGAAACTATCCATGAAATTTCTGTTTAGAAAGGCGGCAGTTGCGACCGCCAGCGCAATCGCACTTGCGAGCCCCACCATCGGCCAGGCGAAAGACACCGTGAATGTGGCGTTCTTTTTGCAATGGGCAACCCCCAATCTGGTCGCAAAAGTCGATAAATCATACGACGATGCGATGGGTGTCGACGTAAACTGGGTGGACTTCACCACCGGGACTGCAATGACGGAAGCAATGCTTGCCGGCGACATCGACATTTCGTACTCGCAGGGTCTTGCTCCTTTCGTAACCGCAATTCAGCAGGGCGCACCGCTCAAGATGGTCGGTATTGCCGTTGTTTACGAGGCAAACGATTGTTTTGTCAGAAATGAGCTCGGCATCGATAGCTCCAACGTTTCCGAGCTCGAAGGCAAGACTGTTGCCGTGCCGCTGAACACGATGGCTGACTTTGCGTTCCGGAGCTACATGAACCACTACGGTATCGACATTTCCACCATGACAGTCGTGGACCAGGCTCCACCCGATGGCGCAAAATCGCTGGCAGACGGCGCAGTCGACATGGCTTGCGTTTTTGGCGGAGTTGACACTGCGGCGGCGGCGGAAGTGGGTACCCGGATCATGGAAACCCAGCAGAAAATCGACGCCGGAATCGGTTCGTTCGACGTTGTGACGGTTACCGAGAAATTCGCGACCGAGCATCCAGAACTGGTGAGAGCATTCCTTGAAGTTACCGAAGAGGCCAACAGCGCCTGGGAAGGAACCGACGAACAATTCAAGGTCGTCGCTGACGCTTCCGGCATGGACCTGGAGACAACCAAAAACCAGGTTGCCGGCCTGATCCCGCCTTCCGCCATGGAACAGATTGAAAGGTACTTCAACGAAGGTGGAATTGCTGCACAGGCAGCCGCTTCGCTTGGTCTTGTGTTCCAGGGCGACTCAGACGGATCGGCAATTGCCAAGACAATCGACGGATCCTTCCTGGAGTAACCGAGATCCCGAACGGTTGGGAAAGGGGGCCGATTACGGCCCCCTTTTTTCCATGAAGGAGGACGCATTCTTTGGTTGAGATTTGAGAAAAATCGATCCTGATCGCTTTTTCACCACACCTATATTAAGTACAAGCAAACAAATAGAATAGAGCCTGGCGATGGCGGATCTCGTTTGCGAACATCTGAGCATGACCTTCACCAACCCGCAGTCCGGAGCGGCGGTAGAGGCATTGAAGGACATCAATTTCACGCTGAAAAAGGGTGAGCTCCTGTCCGTTCTCGGACCTTCAGGCTGCGGCAAGACAACACTTTTGAACGTGATTGCCGGTTTCATCAATCCCACCGGCGGCAGTGCGAGGCTTGGAGGTCATCTGATCGACGGGCCCGGCGTCGAACGCGGGATGGTGTTCCAACAAGGTGCCTTGTTCGAATGGCTACCCGTATCAAAGAACGTGGATTTCGGTCTCCGGATGAAGAGGAACGATCGCACGGAAAACGAAAAACTGGTTGAAAAGTGGCTGGAAATCGTCGGCCTTCAAGGATTTGGCGATACGCCGACCTATCAGCTTTCAGGTGGAATGCAGCAGCGTGTCGCTCTGGCCCGTTGCCTTGTCAACGATCCGGACGTGATCTTGATGGATGAACCCCTGGGCGCGCTCGATGCGCTTACCCGGGAAAAAATGCAGTCGTTGGTGCTGGAACTCTGGAAGGAGACCGGCAAGACCATCATGATCATTACCCATTCCGTGGAAGAAGCAGTGTTGTTGGGAGAGCGTCTGTTCGTAATGGCCCCCCGCCCGGGACGCGTGCACAAGGAATACAGTCTGCCCTTCGCTGAGAGGGGCCTGGCAGAGTCGCTCCGAGAAATAAAACATGATCCGTATTTTTCGGAAGTGCGCGAAGAAATCCTGACGATGATCTGGGATATGGAAGAGGAGATCATGGGTCGTGTTTGAGTGGCTTTCGGACAATAGGGCTTCAATTGCGGCAGTACTCATCGTCGCATTTGTCTGTGCATTCGTCTGGTCGGTCGTCGTTGGAAGGAGGCAGGCAAGACTGAGAGCAAAGGATGAAGTCTTTGGCGACCCGGTCAGGACCAAGGGGGGATGGTATTGGGCAGTTTGCGGTGTCTCCGCGCTCATGCTGGTATGGTTTTACTATTCCTGGGGAACTGGACGGGCCTACTTCCCTAAAGCTGCCAATGAGATGTGCCAGATTGCGAAGCTGGAAGAAGCAGTTTCGCCGATCAAGGCGGCACTGCCGATCGGATCGCGCTACTACAAATCGACATTGCTGGTGTCACGAAACACGGCGCAATTGGACACACTGGAACGCGAACTGCCGACAGGAGCATTCTCCGACGTGGAGCAATCTGACCTCTTGGACCTGGTCGGACAAATTCGGACCTTGATGGCCAATGCGTCCGATCCCTCGAAGGTTAATCCTGAATCCAAAGACCAACTTGTCGCGATCACCGAAAGGTTGGACCAGGTCAGCGCATACTTAATTTCAGGTCCAAAGGGATTAACGCCAAGTGCGGAGGCCCTGGCGCAGCCCAAGTGGGGCACCGCGTTTACCGAAATCCCGATCTTGCCGATCACGCCCAAAGGCATGCTGTTCGACACGGCCGCGACGGACGCTGCCGAGATTGCGGGAGTTTTCAACAAAATCAGGAACAATTTCCCGGAAAACGACCGTTTGATTGACGAAACAAAGGCGCGAATCGCGGTCCTTAAGGAAACAAATGAATCCGGTGAGTTTGACGAGAGAACTTCTGAACAACGCAAGTCCTACGTCAAGGCGGTGGAACGAATTTTCAGGCGACTGGACGATGGATTCGTCTTTCCGGCCGCATCCCTGGTGGGCGTCAACACGGCGATAATCGCACTCGATGCGGCGGCCAGTGACGCCCAGGGAAGTTTGAGAATTGTTGATGCGCTGTTTTTTCCGGGTCCCGGCATCGTCAAATCGCGAACCCAGTGCACCGAACAGGGATCAGCCCGATGGCTACCCAAACCGACAGACGTGGTCGCTACATTTCTTCGGCTTGCGAACCCGGATGTCGAGGGCGGAGGCGGTTATCGGGGGGTGACATTATTCTGGTGGAAGTGGCTTC
This sequence comes from Paracoccaceae bacterium, assembly GCA_026707935.1. Lineage (GTDB taxonomy): Bacteria > Pseudomonadota > Alphaproteobacteria > Rhodobacterales > Rhodobacteraceae > JAPPHA01. Next base: position 1,169 of record JAPOVX010000294.1, on the reverse strand, counting down.
CGATCGCCGACGTGGTCGGTTTCTTCGTTCCGGACTGGATTGCAGATGTCTGGCCGGGTGAATTTGCAAGCCATGGACCCGACGGGACCATAACCCCCAATTTCAAGGACAAACTCCTGGCGTTTGCCCAGGGTAATGTCTCGCTTGGATACATCCCGATGTTCGAGGGCCATATTTGGGACTCCCTGTTCCGGGTCCTGGTGGCCCTGGCCCTGGGCATTTTTTTGGGAGTCCCGCTAGGGCTGTTCATGGGGGTGTCCCGGTTCTTCAAGTCCTTCTTCGACCCGCTGATCGAGCTTTACCGTCCGGTTCCGCCGCTGGCGTGGGCCCCGCTGATCCTGACCATTTTCGGAATCCAGGATGACGGCAAGATTTTCCTCCTCTTCATGGTGGCCTTTGCGATCATGGTGATTTCAGCGCGTACCGGCGCTTCCGGCGTACAGTTGTCGAAAATCCGTGCGTCTCACTCTTTGGGTGCGACGGATCGACAGATCATGTGGAACGTCATCTTACCAAATGCCCTCCCCGAGATTCTCACTGGCATCCGCATTGCTGTGGGTGTTTGCTGGGGTACGCTCGTGGCGGCAGAGATGCTCGCAGGGACCACCGGTGTCGGTTTCATCGAGAATATCGCCCGTACGGTTTCTGATTATGAATTGATCTGGGTTACGATTCTGATCATGGGCGTGCTCGGTCTCTTGTTCGACCTAGTCATGCGATGGGTCATTCAGAAGACCATTCCCTGGCGCGGAATGGGATAGGCAAAACGGACAGTCGACCCTGTCCCGAAGTGTCCCACAGAGTTCAAGACGACACTCGGTACCCGCACTCGAACAGAGAATCCAAGTATTCGTGAATCACGAAAGTGAAAACATGAAGATTCAGCGCGAGGCCAAATGGCGATCAAGCGTTTTCGGCCATTGACGAATTTGGAGGTCATTTACGGGTGCAGCGCAGCAGGAAGAAATTAGGCGCTTTTGGCGAAATCGTCGCGCGCCTTTTGAAGAAGATATTGTTTCTTCTCGTCCAGGGCCGTGGTAGCGTGTTCGACTGCGGATTTCCATTTCCGACCGCTTTCCTCAGCGAGGGCCAGTGCCTCGCCGAGTTCGAAAGACCGTCTCTTTGAGAGCGCTTCGATAAGAATACCCGCCTGAATTAAGTCCTTGTCG
>JAPOVX010000382.1 GCA_026707935.1 Paracoccaceae bacterium | reverse complement strand
GATCACCCCGTCGCGGTGGTACAGGCGCACTCCGCCAGCCTCCTCCAGGAGATCGCCTGCAAGCGCCGGCGCCCCAGCTTCGACCGCATGACGCATGGCAGTCACCGTCTGGCCCCGCCGCCCGAGCGCACCGGCAATCCGCCGATGAATGGTCTGGAACCGCGCCGGCGTCTCGCGGAAACGCCGCCGGGCGCAATGTTCCCGTACCAGCGGGTGAAGCCGCCAAACCTCCATTGTGCCGTCGTGCACCTGCTCAAGCAGCCCGGCCAGGATTGGCATCGTGTCGATCCGGCGAAGCGAATCGCCGCGTTCCAGCACTTCGTCGAGCAGCGCGGCGTCCAGCCACTCGAACAGGCCGATATCGAGCAGGAACTCCCGGTCCTCCGTCCCCAGGTCCGCGAACAACCGCGACTCCACCCAGTTTTCCGCGAGCTTTTGCGTACGGCGCCCGTCGTCGTGCCCGCCCCGGTCCAATTCGTTCCGGGCAAGTCTGAGCGCAAACGGCCAGCCGGCCGACTCCGCCATCACGGCATTCAGCCGATGTGAGGACAGCCCGCCGTCAAACATGTCCGCCACCTCCGCGCTGGTAAAGCGCAGATCGTCCGCCGACAGGACTACGCCATGGCCGTCGAGCACGGTGCCGGCGACGTTCACGCCGGCGGGAAGCTCCCGGCCCGAAAACGCCAGGTGAAGGTTCGTTGGGCCGCGCTGAAGGATGAACTCGAGCAGGGCGGCCGAATCCGGGTTCCGGAGCCGTTCCAGCTCGTCGAACACCAGCACGAACGGCCCTTCGTAGGACTCGATCTCTCCAAGCACAAGCGCGGTGTTGGCGCAGGCCTCACCGCTCGACTGTCCCTGACCCAAAATCCCGATGTCCTCCACATCTAACGTCGCTGTGCCGGTGGCGATCCGGCACGCGCAGGCGACATAGGTGTCCAGAACTGCGGGCTCGTCCTGCTCGTCTACCGAAACCCACGCGACGGGAATCCCGTCAGCACGCGCCTGGCGGCAGCATTCGGCAAGCAGGGTCGTCTTGCCGAACCCGGCGGGCGCTGACAGCACCGTCAGGCGTCGCAGGATCGGCCGAGCCCGGTCCACCAACACGGCGCGGTCGAAATACCCGGCAATCCGCTCGGGGACGGCGATCTTTTGCCGCAACAGCCAAGGGGCCGCGCGCACGCCGCCGCCGCCGGCCGTGCCCGTGCCGGTCATCGGCTGCGCGGCTCCCGGATTTGCACCCCGCCGCCAATCGGCTCGCTGTTCATGGGCATGCGACATGCGTAACGCTTGGGCGGTTAAATTGCAGCCGGAAAAATGTGCAGGGCGATGGGTGCGGCATGAACCTACAGAAACGCGTCTCCCCTACCTACACGTTTCGTCCCGGTGAACGCACGCGATTCTTGCCGGGTGCATCCCAATCTCTTTGTTTCAAGCGGCCACGGCCTGTTGAGCTTTCCAGTGGAGGAAGTCGACCCACCTGTGGTTCGTGAGGCAGCACTTGATCGCCAGCACGTCATTGGCGCCTGTGACGCTCCAGTGACTTCCGGGCCGTTTCATCCGCGGACCGACAACCTGCCGCCCGGCACTCTCGACGACACCGGATCCGATTTGCATGCCTTGTTGGCGATATTTGTCGAATTCCATTTGCGCCTTGTTGGCGGTGAAATAGTCGATGCACTTCGCCACGGCTTCATCCCTGTGACGATGTGGCGTGAACGCGGCGATGACCCAACGCCAGCGGCCACTTCGCCGAACGGGATGCACGCCAGACGGTGTTTCGAGCCACGCGACATCAATCAACATCACCTTGCCGGATGCGGCCGCCAGGGCAGTAAATTCATCCTACGCATCCGGCAAGTAGATGCGATACAGGGACGCGTTTTCAAGAGCCGTCTCGACCGCCGGCCCCCATTTCCGGGAAGCTTCGGCACCATCGTAAACCTCCGAGCCTGGCAACCGTTGTTGGTTGCGAAATCCGCTCCGGTTTCCTGCCTTTTGACCTCCCGCCCCTCAGGGCGTACCAGCCGATCGAGGGTTCATGAGGGTGAGTGCAGCACATGTGCCTGGATTGGTCCCGATGTTGCGCAGCCATGCGAAACCGCAGGCGGAATTGAAGAGTCAACCCGCAATGCCGACAGGAATCTTCCACGGGATCAGGACGTCTGAGCATCTCCACCACAGTATCGGTGCATATGGACATCTTGTCTGGACGCCCGCTCATGCAGTTTCTTGATATAAGGGAAAAAGACACTGTTTCGCGCTTCGATCAGGGAATGGGCTTCGAGATACTCCGGCATCGCCGCACGGATTTCGGCCAACACCGCCTGCTCGTTGATCTGCGTCAAACGGCCGTGTTCGAAGACAGTGACGCCATCAACGATCACCCGGTCGATCGAGCTTCCATTTTCGCAGTAGACCAAATGCTTGCAGAGGTCATTCAACGGCGTTAAACGCCAGTTCATCCATCCGCAGCATGATCAGATCGGCGCACTTACCCGGTTCGAGGGAACCGGTCATGTCGCCGAGGTCGGCTGAGCGCGCACTGCCGATCGTTGCAGCTGTCAGGACTTCGGACGCCGTCAGCCACCGGCTGAAATCTGGCCCCGTGGCGCTCTGAACCAGAGCTGCCACACGCATGACGTCAAAAATTCGGGCAGAGTCATTCGAGCAAACTCCATCCGTGCCCAGAGCGAGAACGGCTCCCGCGTCCATCAAACGCCGGACCGGCGCAATACCTGCGCCAAGTTTCAGACTTGAAATGGCGTTGTGTGCGACGGCACATCCCGATTCTCCGATGAGATCGATATCCGCATCGTTTACCCAGACCGAATGGGCAATCGTGACGTTTCGGGTCAGGATGCCGAGGTCATGCATGTATTGGATCAGGCTGGCGCCATGGAACTCGGGTCCGGTCACGGCCTGGGTCCTGGTTTCCAGAACGTGCGTGTGAAACGGTACTTGCCATTCGAACGCAAGTTCGCTGCAGGCCTGCAGCAGATCCGGCGTGCAGCGTTGCGGAGCGGACGGCGCGATCATGAAGCGCAATCGCCCGTAATCATCATGGAAGCGGGACAACGCTTCCTCGCAATAGTCGACATAAGCCTCCGCGGTGATCATCGGCCCGAATTCCAGCTGCGCCTGCAGGTCAACTGGCAGGATTCCACGCGCATATGGCAAGGCGTCCAACGGGTGGACATTCATCACCGCGCTCGCGACATTCGCCCGGATGCCGATGTCCTCATAGGCACGGAAGACCATCGCCAAACGGTCGTGATCGTGACGCGGTGGATCGAAGAAGTCATCGCACATCGACGTCACGCCGCTCTTCAACGATTCCATCGCGAGCAGCAGTGACCGGAGATAGACGAGCAGGGGCGGCAACAAAGGCCCCATCAGCAACGGATAGGCGTAGAGCAGCCAGAGTTCGAGTGGCAAACGCTCGTAACGCCCCCGGAAAAAAGTTTCACTTGAGTGGCTGTGCGCATTCACCAGTCCCGGCATGGCCAGTTTGCCGGCGCCGTCAATGACGGCGGCCTCTGGCGGCGCCTTGAGGTTCGCATCGATCGCCGAAATCCATTTGCCCTCGATCAGAATATCGCCCACAAAGGGTTTGTCGAACTCACGGCCCCCAATCGCCAGAATTGTTGCACGCCGGAAAAGCTTCGCCTGGGCTTGGAGTTCGCCTCAGACACGGCTCTCCTCTTCGGTCAGGGTCGCTGCCTTGGCTCCACCACGAAGTTTTCCGCTGATCCAGACGCCCAAAATGGTCGCGAGATAAGGCAATGTCTGAAGCAGGACATGGGGTATGTTGTCACCGAGAGTCAACTGGACGCGAACACCGAGCACGCCGGCAATGGCGAAGAAAAGTTCCGCAAACGTAGACCAGACAGGGTGTCCCGCACCAAAGATCAGGGCAGCGAATGCCATGAACCCCCTGCCCGCCGTCATGTTCGGGGCAAAGACCCGCAGGCTGCCAGTGGCAAATTCGGCGCCCCTGCCGGCGTACAACACACCTCCTGCGGCCAGCGCAACCAGCCGCAAGTTTGACGGGTTGGTGCCGACACTTCGTGCCGCAAACGGATGTTCGCCGCAGGCGGGCGGCCGCAAACCGAAACGGGTGCACCTCAAAACAACCCAGAGACGGAACACGGCAGCGCACTTCATCGCTGACACCATGCTTTGCGGTTTGATCTCCCGGAGTTCCGAGCCGGTCAAGCTGCCGAGTCCTTAACGTGCATTGAACAAAGCCGCTACGCGGCAGTTTCCTGATTTCCCGGTCGGTCGTTTGGTTTGACATTCGGTTTGGACTCACCGGTTACCTCTTCTTCCGTCTTCCGGGCTCGTCGTGAGTTATCCTCTCCCTGTTGATAGGCCGCCACAGGGCAACGGCAAAGACTCCACCAGCATCATTCGTAAATCTGGGTGTCGCTTGACAGGGACGTCCAGAACGGAATGCAAGGCGAAATTCCGCGCTGTTCCAGGGCATGACGAAACCGGTCGGCATCATATCCTCCGTCACCAAGCAGGGTGTCCGCCAGAGGCCGCTATCCGACCAGGACACTTGCGCCCACTTGGTCGCTGGTCTGCCCGGCACTCAGGACCATCCGAGTCGGGCGCCCTGGGGCATCTGCCACCGTGTGCAGCACCGAGTTCACACTGTCCTTCGTTCGGCCAATGCAGTGCCCGCCCCCCCTTGATGTTTCCCTGTCTACGTCGACGGACGAAACGTGAACATTCTCAAATTGATCCGACCTCAATTCACACGACTTTCCTTTCCCGGTAGACCACAGTACACGACTCACTGGATTTCGGGTAGTTTGACCGGTCGTTTCGGGATGG
>JAPOVX010000179.1 GCA_026707935.1 Paracoccaceae bacterium | reverse complement strand
ACCCGCCGGTTTCCCCGGCCGTTCTCGGACACGCAGCAAAGCCAGCGTAGCAAATGCGAATCGCAATCATCAACCAAATTGGGCTACACCCCTCTTCAAAGTCTGAAAGTCCGGATATCAGGCGGCAGAATTCAAACACCGAATGATGGCCATCGCGCCCTGCAAGCAACTTTAGCGGATGGGTGCAGTCTGAAAAATCGTGTGAGACCAAGCGACGGCAGGTCAGGATTACAGGATACGGCGCCGACGCTCGCCGAGGGCGGTTACTTCCCTGCTCCCCAATCCTGCCTTGAAGCCGCCATCAGCGAGGCCCAGTCTTCGGGCGGATTCCCCCGTGTGAGCATCCTGGCGAAGACAGTATACGGGTCGGTCCTGCTTCCTGAGGACCGCAACGTGGATTGGTCATTATCCCACGCGTAGACGATCACCTTCGCACGGGTGTCATAGCGAAAGAACAAACGGAACCTTCTGCCGATCTTGGCGCGCCGCCAATGGCGATAGCGCGGACCCAGTGTGCTTCCCTGACGGTACTCGTTCCGTGAAGGGTCCAGAGGGATTACTTCAAGCATCAGCCGGCTCAATCCCTGGAACAGCTTGACGTTCGCATTGGATGCGTACCCTGCGGGGTCGCGTCGTTGTGCGCGTTGGACTGCTTGGTGGAGCTTGCGTAGCTGGTCGATGAGACAATCATGGAAGAGCAGCGTCCATCCGTGGCGCTGCATCAGAGGTTGACGTCGCCTTCGATGTCTTCGCCCGGTCCTGTTTCGCGCCGAGCATGTTCGAGCATGTCCTGTGCCAGATCGTCCGGGATCACCTGAACATGTCGGCCGGCCTGAATCTCGCTGGCGAGCAAATCCAGGAATGCGCCAATCGCCGGGTCTTCATGCTCCGCTTTGGCGCGGCTGACGACGACCTGTCCATCCTCGTCGAGTTCGAACGCCACCTTGGTGCCAACATCGACCCCCAGAGCGTGGCGGATTGACTTGGGCAGCGTGATCTGGCCTTTTGCGGTCACGGTGGCGACTTCGTTGATGATTGACAAGACCGGTTCTCCTTGTATTGCACACAAAGGTAAGGATTATTCCTTACCAAGTCAACGCAATTTGGAAGATGCGGTTTCGATACGCGTCGCGCGGCGGATTGGACAGCACGATTTGTAGCCGGGTTACGCACTTTGTCGATCGACTAATCGTCTGCTCTCTCGGCTTCAACAGGAAGACGATTTTCGCACTGCGGCGATCTCGTTGGTCCTGGCAGGTTCCCGGGTCTGTCCGAGCACAACGTGGTCTCCTCTGTGGGCAACTAACCGGAGCCAGGGCCACGCCCGGAAAGGCCGCTTTTCCGAGTTTGCGCACGAAACCTGCAATGATCGCAAATTTCTCCTCGGCCATGCCCGAGCGGCCATCAGAGACAATCACGGAACGCGTTTCGGCGTCGTGACAGGGATGGCGATCGAAAGCGCTCATTTTGGTCAAGTCAATGCGTTCAGTTGCCATGGTGCTTACCGTCAGTATCGATAGTTCGCCTGAATCAGAGGGGCTGGACCTCTCGAACCGGCGGCTCGGTGACCGGATAGGGTCTGGACCAGCCGCGTTTGTGCCACGGGTGGGCCGGATTCATCGTCGCGTAATCGTAACCCTTCTCGACATTACCTTCGAATAGGGCGCCGAGCAATTCCCTGGTCATCGTCGCGTCCAGCCGCGAGGCGACATCCGCCGCATCGGGGCTTTCGAGCAGATTTGACTGCTCCCAAGGATCGGCCACCCTGCCACAAAGCGTTGCCAGACCGTTTGCATAGCGCGCCAGCTTGTATCTTCCATCGATCAGGATGAGGCCGGAGCCGAGCGGCCCGAGAACGACCTCGCGCGATCGGTGTGATCCCAGACCCAGTTCCGGAAGCGCAATGCTATCGCCGCGCCCGCTGGTTTCGGTGCCTGCAAACATGGCGATGGTTAAAAAAACCGGTCAAGGTGACGAGTGCGTCGCTGCGCCCGGCCGGTCCCGTTCCGGGAGCCCTGACGATAAGTGGAATGCCAATGGAGGATTTCAGAAAGTTGCTCTTTCCGAGAAGGTCGAAGTCGCCCAGAAGATCGCGGTGGTCCGAGGTCGCGATGACCACCGTGTTCCGGCTCAATCCCCTCTCGTCCAGGGCCGCGAGATTCCGGCTGACGCCTGAATCGATGTTTGAAGTCAGCGCTGAATAGTGGACACGAATGCGGCGTTTCAAGTCTTCGGGAAAACGCTCCATGTTGATGGCAGCCGACCCCAGTCTGTTCTGCCTGATTTGGCCTTGGCGGAATGTTTCCGTGACATGGGTCGGCGGACGAGATTCCGGCATGGATGAGGGATCCCAATCTTCCACCCAGTCTTTCGGCGGATTGTACGGATCGTGGGGACCCGGGAAGCCGACCATTGCGAAGAACGGCTCTCCGCGGCCGCCATGGCGGCGAATGAACCGGACCGTTTCGTCGCCGACCCGGGAATCGACCTGCAGTTCGGGCGGCAACGCATCGAAGGACGCCATGAGGTTATCGGCATACCCCTCCTCGTCCGTTCCTCGCGTCTTGGCGAATCCACGTGCTGCCAGAAAGGCATGATAGTCGGCCTCGACTGCGGGACGCGGCTGCCTGAGAGTTGCTAATTGTCCGGGAAGATTGACGGGGTGTCCGCCACTCTGCCGGGTTATCGGGAACTCTCCGCCTACACCTGCCACAACCCAAAAAAACGTAATCTTGCGCGCCGTCAACAACGTGTAATCGTAAGGCACTATTGACGTGAAATGAATCGGCGTAATGTACTTGCAGCTACCCGGATCACCAAATTGACGGCATCGCCGGAGCGAAGGGTTTGGTAACACCCAACGAAAAGCTGACTGCATCCCTTGCGTAGCACCAAAAGCTCCAGACAGGCGTGAGACGAATTTTTCGCTCCGCCAAGTTGATGCGTACTCATCGTGAACGGTTGCCCAAAAACGGTTTTCTGCGTGCGGTCATGAAGGGTTGGCTGATCTCGTCCAGGCCCGGTTCCGACCCGGGCGACTCCACGCCTTGGTTTACCTCGATCTGGAAGTCTTGCGCTTCATACTGCACGTCGCGGTTTGGCGAGGTTAGGCATCTCTCACCTGAGCAATCGCTCATGATCCACGCGAAAACACGATCATCACGCGTGATCGGCGGTGCGAGTCCGGGTGACAGGGTCCGCATGGCTCATCGGGATTGGTACCGGGAGATTTTTCATCCCGTTGTCGCCGCAAGAATTACCGGTGCCGCCTCGCTTGCCGGTTACCGTAACGACGCCGTGAACCTGCGCGGTTGGTGCCGCGTACCTCCCCGATGGGAAACGGCGCGTGATGCGGTGCCTGCATTGTTCGACTTGCTTGAAAAAGAAACGGAACCGTCAGTGCGCGCCGTATTGGGCCACCGGCTCTTCGGCTACATTCATCCCTTTCCGGACGGCAACGGACGGATGGCGCGTTTTCTCATGAACGCTATGCTGACCTCCGGCGGTTATCCGTGGACCGTGATCCGCTTGGAGCATCGAGATGCCTATCTGGCTGCTCTCGAACGCGCCAGCGTATTTCAGGACATTGGGCCATTTGCTAGGTTCTTGGCAGACCAGATGCAGTGGTCAATGGAACGACAGGTTCAACCAGGATTTCCATGATCCGAACGGCATTCGTCGCCCAAACCCCGATTCAGGGTAAAGGCAATTTTTCCGGCGACTATGAAGATACCTGCAGCCACGGGACTTGTGTTCGCTGCGACCGTGTCCACGCATCTTTTCGGTTCGCCTTTTTGGTGCAGATTCCGACGACGAATGGCAGGAATGGCTGGAAAACGCCGTTCAAAACGGATCCTCGATGTGCACGCCCGTGGCGATAAAATCGGATGCGTTTCCTGTCACAACAGTTGCGTCCCGTGCCAAGGTTTGGGCAGCAATCATCAAGTCGGCTCCGGTATGCCCGATCCGGGCAGACAACTCGCCCCATATCCGCGCATCCTGCGCCGTAACCGAAAGCAACCTGTCGCCGAACAGGGTGACTGTGCGGTTCAGTCAGACATGCAGATTTTCGGCGAACTCCGGGTTGGGTTTTTCCTGCAAGTGAATGCCGCGCTCAATCTCGCCGAGGGTGATCACGCTCAGAATCAAGTCCCTTTCCGTTTGTTTGCCAGCCAGGCAGCAACCTTTGGAGCCCGCTCGGGCCGTCGGACCGCCGAGATCACATTGGTGTCGAGGATGTACTTCAAAACGCCACATCCCGCGGCCGCAGCGATCCACGGTCCTCGTCAGCGCCGGGAAACGCCATCACATGATCGGCAAAGCTCTGGCGATGCGCCTTTGCCTCAGCGGTCAGGCGATCGTATTCCTCGACCGAAACAACGACCACGGCAGGTTTGCCTCTGCGCGACACGCGTTGCGGATGACCGGCCAAGGCCGCGTCTACAACGGCACTGAACCGGTTCTTTGCGTCTTGAAGCGACAACATGTGGTGCTCCATTAGTCTAGACAAATAGCTAGATACAATAACGCTTGCCATCTTTCAACATTTGAGACGGTAGTGGGGGTCCGAATTCATCGTGCGGCAATGAGATTGCTGAAAACATTACGCCTTGGAAGGGCTTCTTCTCGGTCCGGATGACCGGGTTTCGCGATCACCCCGGCACGTCCGAGTGGTTCATCCAGGCATTCCCCGGGGCCGTCGCGAACGGTTTCGAAGGCCACGCCGTGTCCCGTACCGCCGGATTGCTTTGACGGTGTTGAGGGCTCGTCAGGTAACAATCGAATTCGACTTTTTTTCAAGGGGGATTCCGCGTCTGACCAACACTCGGAAAATCAAAACAGA
>JAPOVX010000340.1 GCA_026707935.1 Paracoccaceae bacterium | reverse complement strand
GCAGCCACGGTGACGTCAGTCTGGAAGGCGTCGCCGTTCAGTCGCTGTCGGCAATAATTTGTTCGGGCTCCCCGGAAACGGCCTCGTGATGGGCCGAAAGCGGTTGCGGGCGACGCCGGGTCTCGGGCGGTTTTGTGCCGACATGTCGGGTTGTTCCTCGCGTGCCAGCCGGGTGACGTATCCATACTGTTCGAGCTTCTGCAGCCAGCGGCTGGCCTTGCGGCCGATGGAGATACCCTCGTAGTCGATCCCGGGATCGGCGTAGGGCGTGCCGTCGCGCAGCATGGCATGGATGGTGCGGAGCATCTTGTGGGCTACGGCGACGATGGCGCGCTTGTATCCGCGCCGGCTCTTCACTGCCTGGTGATAGGTGTGGAACTGGCAGCCCCGGGTCCGGACCGCCGCATGGGCACATTCGACGAGAATGGCACGCAGAACCGGGTTGCCCCGCCGTATCCGTCCGCTGCGGCGCTTGCCGGCACTCTCGTTGTTCCCGGGACAGATCCCCGTCCAGGCGGCGCAGTGTCTGGCCGATGCGAAGACCGACATGTCGGGGCCCAGTTCGACGAGGATCGCCATGGCGGACTCGCGGCTGACGCCGGGCAGGGTCTCGAGGAGCCGGACCTTGGCCTCGTAGGGAGCGAGGGCGGCCTCCATCCGCCGGTCGGTCGCCTCGATCCGGGCGGTGTCGCTGTCGAACCGGGCCAGGAGATCGCCCAGGATCCACCGGCCATGGGCGTCGAGCTCGACACTCAGGGCATCGCCGAGGAGGTCAAGCTTCTTGCGGACGTGCCAGCTCAGCCCGCCCAGGATGTCCTCACAGGCCTCGCCGGCGATGATCCCCTCGAGGATGCGGCGGCCGTTGACCCCGTGGGTGATCCGGCTGAGGATGCCGCCGATGCGCACCCCGCCCCGGTCCAGGACCTTCTGGATGCGCAATTGCGTCCGCGCCCGCTGTTCGATCAGCGTGCGGCGGTAGCGGCTCAGCCCCCGCAGGTCGCGGAAGTCCTTCGGCAGGATCAGGCTCGGGCTCCCGAGGCCGAACTGGCAGATGCGCGACAGCCAGACGCTGTCCGCGATGTCGGTCTTGCGCCCCTTGATCTGCTTGACGTGCTGGGCATTGACCACCATGACATCGAGCCCGGCGTCGGACAGAATGTCGTAAACCTTCTCCCAGTAGACACCCGTCGCTTCCATGACGGCGCCGCTCACCCGCAGGCCGAGCAGCCACTGCACCAGAAGGGCGAGACCGCTCGCCAGTGCGCTGAACTCGCGGGTCTCGACACGGGGACCTTCTCCACCTGCGTGGGTGCGGACGGTTGCGGTCACCTGCATTTTATATGTTGGGTACCAGGTTATGTTGTGCAGGCCTCATACGTGATTGATTGAATGGCAGGATTTCTTGAATTGGCCAACATAATGTCCTTACTCACACTGCCCTCAGGATCTCCAGAAGTCCATCGTCCTGTTTCCAGTGACACTTGGTGTCTGTCTCTTCCAGCGGATTGCAGGCCTTTGCAGCCCGTGCCTTCATTGTCAGGTCAATCTCGGCATAGATGTTGGTGGTCGCAAGATTCGCGTGGCCGAGCCAGGCCCGTATCGTGTTGATGTCGACTCCGGAGCGAAGCAAGTTGCAACCTGTCGCATGCCTGATGACGTGGGGAGTAATATTTCGCCCGTCGAGCGTCGGCACTCGAGCGGCGCATCGTTTGACGAGTTCGTACACCCCGTGCCGGGTATAGGGTTTGCGATGACGGCTATAGAAGACCGTGTCGCACCCCGCAGGCTGGTGTTTCATCACTTCATCGAGGACGACCGCCGTGCGGCTCCACAGCGGACAGGTTCTGGTCTTGCCTCCTTTGCCGTGCAATTTCACGAAAGCGTCCTCGCCAGTGCGGTGTCCGAGATGGAGGTCGCCGGCACGCAGATTCGTCGCCTCCGAGACCCGTGCGCCAGTATTGTAGAGGAACAGAAGGAGCGCATGCTCGACGTGGCCGCCCGGAGTGGCGAGGTTCGTCGTGGCAATCATCGCTTCCATCTCTTCTGCGGTCATCCAGGAGGTTTGTGGCTGAAGTGCCTTTTTCATCGGAATGACATGGATCTCGGTGGACCAGGCCACGAGTGTGACATCCCGGCTGGCGACATAGTGTGCAAAGGCGCGAATGGCCGTGAGGCGCTGGTTTCGGGTCTGGACTGAGCACCCGCGATCCGTCTCAAGATGGTCGAGGAACGCCAGTACGTATCTGAAGGCGAGATCCTCAACGGTCAGCAGTTCCACCGGCTTGTGAAGTCTCGCACTGACGAACGGAAGCAAGAGCGTGAAGGTATCGCGGTAGCTCTTGCGCGTATTGATCGCAAGGCAGCGTTCGGTGACAAGATATTCGAGCAGGAACCGCTTGATCCAGGTTCCGAGCGTGAAGAGTTCAGTCATGATCGAGAATCTCCTTTCGATGTTGGTCTGTGTAGTGTTCGAAGCGTAGAGAGGCTTCCCGGAGAAGTTCGGGTGTCATGGAAAGATAGACTTGGGTCCCAGCTGGGCTGGCGTGTCCGAGAAAGGCGGACAGCGCCGGCAGGAGCCTCTGCACGTCAGCACCGGCGCGATACCATTCGGTCAGGCGATGGGTTGCAAAGGCGTGACGCAAGACATGCGGGGACGGAGTTCTGCATGTCGCATCTGTCGGCTGAACTCCGGCCGTGCGGAGCAGCTTCCTGAAGGCGTTGTCAATGGTGGTTGTCTTCAGCGGCGAGCCATCGCGGTTTGCCAGGAAAGCGGAGGCGAGACCGTTTGGAAGAGGACGCTTGGCTCGGTCGGCGGCATACCGTCGGAGAGCCTTGGCGAGGTCCGGTCCTGCTGGAACCAGGCGGTTTTTGTAGAATTTGGTGTCCCGAATCGTCAGCACCGCATTCCGCAGATCAACATCCGCCATGGTCAGCCGCTGTGCCTCGCCACGACGCAATCCGGCGCCATAGAGCAACAGGAGCAGCATCCGGAAGCTGGCGGCATCCAGCTGTACCGCCCGAACCCGGCTGACATTGACCGCGCGAAACAGGCGCCGCAGTTCCTCTCGGGTGAAGATGTGCGGGGGGACCGAGGCCGGTCTCCGCGGCTTGTGCATCGGCAAGGGTGAGTGGGCAGCATGGCCGCGGCTGATCGCAAACCGGTAGAAGCCATCCAGAACCCCGTATTTTGCGGCACGGTAGCCGGTGTACGCGCCATTGCCGACGAGGAAGACATGAATCTGTGCGTCACTGACCTCGTCACATGAGGTCTCCGGGCCAACCTCTCTGCAGAACTGGTCAAGAATCTGCGCGTTTGTCTCGAACTTCGCACCATGGTTGCGTCGCCACGCAACGTAACGGTCAATGGCGTCACGCAGTGTCATCGGTCAGATCCTCCAGACTGAAGTCTGCGACCTCACGGAGCGCTGCGAGGTCAACCTTTGCGTAGACCGCTGTAGCGGCCGGGCTCCGGTGTCCGAGAAAATCTCCGATTTCCTTCATCGACAGCCCCTCGTCGACAAGCCGCTGCGCGGCTGCATGTCGGAGCGCATGTGCTCCCCGGCGCTTGTCCTTGATGCCGAGACCGTGTGCCCGTCGAGCAACGAGCAGTCCTACTGCCTGGGCCTTCAGTGGCCCGATGGGAGCCCGGAGTGTCAGAAAAAGCGCCCGTTGAGACCCGCGCTGCGGTCGCGCCTCGAGGATGTAGCGCAATAGTGAGTTCCCAACTTCCGGCGACAAGGGATAGGCGTCCATGCGCCCCGTCTTCGGGCGAAGGACATGCAGCGTATCCCGTTTCCAGTCGATGGATTCGATCGTCAGGGCCGCTACCTCGCCGGCACGCAGTCCAAGAGTGGCCAGGAGAAGCAGGATCGCACGATCGCGCTTGTCTGCCATGCGATCGCCCTCGGTTGTTGCAAGCAACCGCTGAACCTCATTCCGATCAAAGCCTTTGGGAATGGGTTCGTCCGGGTATCTGGCCGGTGGCATGATGCCGGCAGCGATGCCCGACCTGCACCAGCCTTGCGTTTCGGCGAACCGAAAGAAAGCACGCAATCGGTAGGCATGGATCCGGATCGTTGTTCGGCTGCAACTGCCGCGGACAATCAGGGCCTCGATGGAGGAATCGATGTCAGAATGAGTAACCGAAGCCAGCGCCGTGCCGTTACCGTCCAACCAGACAAAGAACACGTCGGTGTTCCAGCAGTAACCCCTGATGGTGCTTTCCGATAGCCCGCGCCGGTCTCGCATCCAGTCAGCAAAGGCCGCAACTTCAGCGGTGTGGGAATGAAGGGCAACCGCAGGCTCCTCAAGCCAACCGAGAAAGCGGAGCCACCGAACGGAGAAGGAAAGAAAGCGACGATAGGACCGTCTCGAACGATACCCTTGGTCACCCGGCGTTTGCGACCATTGCCGAGCTGCCTCTTCGACCCTTGAGAGGGGCACCCGTTCACCGCCAGCCCGCAGGTCGAGCAGATCAACCAGCGCAAGCTGACACCGTGCAAGCCGACACAGGTTATCAGTCGATGTTCCAAAATCGGCGCAATGTCGCAGAAAACGTTGCCGTTCGTCAGCGAGGGGAGCCGCTCGGTACCTCGCTACCGTGCCCGGGTCTGAATAAAGCTGTTCGAACATGAATCCCACCTATCCGTTGCGAAGGCACCATCATGATTCAAAATGGCCTTGATTATGTTGGCCAGTCCAGAAAATCCTGCCATTCAATCAATCACGTATGAGGCCTGCACAACATAACCTGGTACCCAACATATAAGATGAAATGTTGGGTCCAACATTTCATCTTGTGGACATCGAGACCCGCAGCGGAGGCATGCCGGACTTCCATGTCATCATGTT
>JAPOVX010000214.1 GCA_026707935.1 Paracoccaceae bacterium | reverse complement strand
TCCAAGGGGAATCCCTCAGCGACAAAACGATTCGCCTGTTTCGCAACGAGCCCTATGCGTGGATCACGCGCCAGTCGGTGCTGAAGTGCTTCCTCGCGACCGTCGTGCCGGGGCTGATTCTGATCACCCTCCTCATTGTCGTGAATTTCATCATGATGCATCGCCAGAAAGGCGTGGAAGTGGAACCTGAACCGGAAAACTTCGTTCACGAAGTCAGAAAGCGCACGGTTTACGCCACACCCGCCCTCCTGATGCCGGTCATCATACTCGGCGGAATATACGGAGGGATCATGACCCCCACGGAATCGGCGGGAATTGCTGTCCTCTGTGCTCTCCCGATCGGCTTCCTGATCTACCGGGGACTCAACTGGAAATCCTTCAAGGATGCGGTCATCGAAGCATCGATTACGACCGGTGCCGTGATGGTGATGTTCTTCATGGTAATGATCGTGAGCCGGCTGCTCGTGTTCGAGGACATCCCCAGGCTCGCCCAGGAGTTCGTGTATTCCATATCGGAAAACCCCATTGTCATCCTGCTGATGATCAACCTGCTGCTGGTCGCGATCGGCATGCTGATGGACGACGTGTCCGGCCTGCTGTTGTCCGCGCCTCTCCTGTTGCCGATGGTGCAGGACATCGGCATCGACCCGATCCAGTTTGCCGCAATCATCGGCGTTAACCTGGGGATGGGCAACATCACCCCGCCAACGGCGCCATTGCTGTACCTCGGTGCCCGGGTCGGATCCACATCGGTCAACTCGATGCTCAAACCGACGATGATCATGATTCTGTTCGCGTGGATCCCGACGCTTCTCCTTGCCACCTTCGTTCCGTCACTGTCACTCTGGCTGCCGGAATTCGTCCTGGGTCGGTAACGCCGGTACCCGCGAGCGCGTGGCCCCGTCTAACGATTGCCCTGGATCCCGGCGCCCACGGGGAAGCAGCCGGTCTCATGACGAAGTTTCTTGCCAGCCGCACCAAATGCCGCAATGTAGGGAATGAACCGAACCGGTCATGCCGGACGGATGTCGGGGATCCAGCTGCCGGCAACAGTATTCCGGCTCCGCCCGTCCCGCCGGTCGCATCCCGAATGCCGGGGGAGGACAAATGACGCTTGAATTTGCCGGCGATCTCGCGGCGCGGATAGAGGACCTGAAATCGAGGGGTCTTTACAAGCGCGAACAGGTTATTGCCTCTCCACAGCAGGGCGAGATCATCCTTTCGGACGGGACTTCCTGCATCAATCTCTGCGCCAACAACTACCTGGGTCTCGCGAACCACCCTCAACTGGTCGAAGCGGCCCAGGCTGCGCTGGGGACTTACGGGTTTGGCATGTCCTCGGTCAGGTTCATCTGTGGCACCCAGCTTCCTCACAAGCAGCTCGAGGGATGCCTGAGCGAGTTCCTGGGCATGGAGGACACCATCCTGTTCCCGAGCTGCTTCGATGCGAACGCGGGGCTGTTCGAGACCCTTCTCGGCGCGGAGGATGCCATCATCTCCGATGCCCTGAACCATGCCTCGATCATCGACGGGATCCGGCTCTGCAAGGCACGGCGGCTGCGTTACGCCAACAACGACATGGCCGGACTGGAAGCCAGGCTGGTCGAAGCCCGGGATGCACGGTATCGCATGATCGCCACCGACGGCGTGTTTTCCATGGATGGCACCTTCGCCGATCTCAGGTCCATCTGCGACCTCGCCGGGGAGTACGGCGCGATGGTGATGGTCGATGACAGCCACGCCGTCGGCATCGTCGGCGGATCCGGTCGGGGGACGCCCGAGCACTGCGGCGTCTCCGGCCGCGTGGACATCCTGACCGGGACGCTGGGCAAGGCACTCGGCGGTGCGGCCGGCGGATACATCTCGGCCCGGTCGGAAATCGTCGAGTGGCTTAGGCAGCGGGCGCGTCCTTACCTTTTCTCAAACACTCTGGCACCAGTCATTGCCGGAACCAGCCTGTGTGCGCTCGAGCTTCTGACAGACTCGACCGGACTTCGCGGCCGGCTGTGGTTTAACGCGAGGCATTTCCGCAAGGAGATGACGGCCCTCGGGTTCGAACTGCTCCCCGGCGACCACCCGATCGTGCCGGTGATGCTGCGCGATCCCACGCTTGCACAGGAATTCGCCGACAGGGTCCGCGAAAAGGGCGTTCTGGTGGCTGCCTTTTCGTTCCCGGTCGTGCCGCGCGGCCAGGACCGCATCCGCACGCAGATGTCGGCCGCCCACGACATCGCGGACCTGGACCGTGCGATCGCCGCCTTTGGCGAGGTCGGACGTGCCCTGGGGGTGATCACGTAATCTGCCGAACATGCAAGGAGGCGCAGCCCGATGTTCACACTAGACGGACAGACTGCCATCGTCACCGGCGGCGCAAGCGGTATCGGGCTCGCAACCGCGCGGATGCTGGCCGGGATGGGCGCCAACGTGGTTATCGCCGATTGCAACGAGGAAGCGGGACACATGGCCGCGGATGGACTGGCAGAAGACGGAACCGGTTCGCTCTTCGTCAGGACAGACGTGTCTGACCCCGGCGATGCGAACGCGTTGGTGACGGCAGCGACCGACTGTTTCGGATCTCTCGAGATCCTCATGCATTTCGCCGGTGTCGGCATGGAGCGGCCTGCGCTTGACACGAGCATCGAGGACTGGAACCTCATCATTGCCGTGAATCTCACGGGCAGCTTCCTGGTCATGCGGGCAGCAGGGGCGGTCATGGTCGAGGCAGGGTACGGCCGGATTGTCTCGATGTCCTCGACTGCCGGCGAACGGGGCGGGACGGGTCGCGCTGCCTACGGCGCCTCCAAAGGCGGAGTTGCTGCATTGACCCGTGTCATGGCATTGGAATGGGCCGGGTCAGGCGTGACGGTCAACACGCTCGCACCGGGTGCCACTGACACGGCGCTGGTGCAGAAAATGCATGACGCGGAAACCCGCCGCGCCTATCTCCAGGGCATACCGATGGACAGGTACGGCGTCCCGGAAGAGATCGCGGCGGCGGCCGTCTACCTTGCGCTTCCCCAATCGGGCTACATCACCGGCGTGACCCTTCCGGTGGACGGCGGATTCATGTCCAGTGGCGTGATCAAGCGCGGTTGAAATACCGGCGACCGCCCCGCTTCTGTCGGCACGTGCATGTCAAACATCCACTTGGGATTTGATTGTGTATCCGGCAACGGCGGTGTGTTCGCGATGACCATCTGCCGGGATGGCGTGCTTGGTGGACCGAATGTCTTTTCAATTCCGGGATCGGAACAGATTTCCAGGTTCGCTCGCCGGTCTGTTAGTGCGCTGCTGTTTCGAGGAAATGAGATTTTATCAACGCCCCGTAATTGTTGCCGAAAATCAGCCCCATACAGAATTGCGCCGGTTCCGGCCAGCCGTCAGCATCACGCTTCACACTGCATTTGAATATCAGGATTCCCCCCACTTGCCGGCAGGCCTTGGCAATATATGCGCATCGTGCTGCCGGTAATGCACCTGATCGTTCTGTCTTCCGGCGACGTGATTTCGCAGGTTTCCTAACTGCCAGACAATGTCGCTACTGCGCCCGTAGCGGCCGCACGCTGGAAGTTGCTTTCCCTCCTGGCTCCCCAGGTGACGATGTTAGGCTGACGCAAATGGAAACGGACATGTTCATCAAGATGTTTTCGACAACTGGTCCAGTTTGCTTGCTTGCCGAGAGAATGGGCGAAGCCCATCTCGTCTTCGCAGACACTGCCCTTAAACCTCATGACAGCCTGAGTGCAGATTGCTCGTGAATGTCCATTCCGATAAACCAAGATCGGTCAATTGGAATCCGACTTGAATAACGTCTTTTTTGTAATTGCGGAAACCCGATTCACAGGGGATGAGAACAAGAATCTTTCCAATCAGCTTGAGCAGGAAGGCATTTCGTTTGCACTGGCCTTGCGGGTGTTCCGTGATCCGTTGCGCCTGACCCGACAGGACAGGATTGAAGACCATGAAGAACGCTGGCAGACCATCGGCGTTGTGCATGGCATCACGCTTCTCCTGGTGGCTCATGCGATCATCGAAGAAGACAAGGACGGTCAGCATTTGGAGACCATTGGGATCATCTCGGCCTGTAAGGCCAACAAGTCGGAAAGGAACCGCTATGAAGAAGAAAGAGGTTAGCTACACACCGGACTCTTTGCCGCCCCTGACCGAAGCGCAACGCCAGAATCTGGAACGGCTTGCAGCCATGCCTGACGATCATATCAATTATGTTGATATCCCCAAACTGACCGAAGAGCAGCTTGCCGAGTTCAAGCGGCCTGAACATTACAGACCTGTAAAAAAGCAGATCACCGCTCGCGTGGATGCGGATGTACTGGCATGGCTCAAGGCTGGAGGCAAAGGTTACCAGTCACGCATGAATGCCATTCTGAGGAAGGCGATGCTTAAGGCGATTGAGCCATGAGCAGGGAAAGGGGGGCGAACAAACGGCAAGGATCGTTTGCGCCCCGGTTTTTTTGGCTCCTCATGTCGTGTGGTATTTTCGCCGCGTTGGCTAGCCTGAATATCCAAGTCACCCGGTGATGTGACAAATTGGTTTGTTATCCGAATGCGAGGCGCAATGTCCGGTTTCCGAGCCAGGGGATGGTGCATTCCTTTTCGGCGAAACCGTTCTTGACCAGGAACGGATTGTTGGCGCGGCGCCCGATGCTGACGGTGATGTCGGCATCGTTGATGGCGACCTCGGCCGCCGCATGGATGAACTTGCGGAAAAGGGTCCGGGGCGTCTGCTTCTCGTGCCCGTGGGCGATGGTCTGCGCGAGCATGCGGTAGAGGGTTGCCGCCATGACGGTGAGTTGGAGGTCGACATCGACCTTGAGGGGGACGGCGGCCGAGAGTGCATCCATGTGGAACATGTCGATGGCCTCGGCGATGGCGTTCTCGATGACCATGCGCC
>JAPOVX010000254.1 GCA_026707935.1 Paracoccaceae bacterium | reverse complement strand
GCTCCTGTCATTCGACCGATTGTCGTGCTGGAACCCGAGGAACCCGGGAGCGCGGAGCCGACAGTCGCGGAAATCGGATCGGCGGAACCGGAGGCAGGCGATGCTCCTGTCATTCGACCGATTGTCGTGCTGGAACCCGAGGAACCCGGGAGCGCGGAGCCGACAGTCGCGGAAATCGGATCGGCGGAACCGGAGGCAGGCGATGCTCCTGTCATTCGACCGATTGTCGTGGCGGAACTTGAGGAGCCCGAGAGCGCGGAGCCGACAGTCGCGGAAGTCGAGTCGACAGAACCTGAGATTAGCGAAGCACCTGTCATTCAACCGAACGTTGTGGCGGAAGTGAAGGAGCCCGAAAGCACGGAATCGGAGGTTGCAGGTGTCGAATCGGTGGAACCGGAGAAAACTCACGCTTCCGTCAGCCAACGATCCGTCACGACGGAACCCGAGACTGCGACCCGAAAGGACACGAGGACCGGGACCGCAGCAGAAGTGGCTGAGGCGGACCCAGGTAAGGCAACAACCGATCCTGCTGGGGACCAGGAACCTGGTTTGGTGGTCGCGAGCCTCTTCGAGCAGGACGTCGATCCTTTGGAACGCTTGAAGGAAACCGACCTGGAGAACGCTGCAGGCACACCGGTTGCGGACGACGTTGACGCGGATTCGACCGAGGAAGTCCTGTCTGGCGCAAGCGAGGGTGATCCAGAACAGGTTTCGACTCAAGAGGCCGGTGACCAGACGGCCCCCATTGCTGCACCGACTTTGGGCGACGGTACCGAACCGGTCGAAACGGCGGACCTGGAAGAACCTGCGCCCGAAACCGAGAGCGACCCGGTGGAACCATCTTCCGGAACCCTGGTTGCCTTGGTCAAGACCGACGATGCCGAGCCCGTAGAGGAAATCGGGGTGAAACCGCTCTACAGCGGCCCCAGCTTTGACATTGTCAGGATCGAGCCTGACGGAAATACCGTCATTGCCGGTCAGGCATTGCCTGAAAGCACTGTCAGTGTTTTTCTTGGCGAGAACGAATTGACTTCACAAACAGTCCCGCATCCGGGAAGCTTTGTTTTCTTCATGGATCTCCCGGTCCGGGAAGGTCCGATTTCGTTAAGTCTTGTCGAAGTGACACGCGAGGGTAACCGTTTCACCTCGGAAGAGGTTGTCCTCGTTATTCCTACACGCCCGGATGAACAGCCCAAGGTCGTCGTCGCAGACGGCGAGGGAGCGACGGTCATCCAGGATGGCGATAGAGCGGGCCGCGAAGGTGATCCTGCCGAGGTCGCCGACAGGTCTACCGGCGAAACGACCCAACCCGGCGATTCTGTCGACGAGGATCCGGGCGACCCAGGGAAACAGCCCCTTGAAGTTGTCGCGGACAGCCCGGGAGCACCGGCTGTACTGGGAGCAGGCGCCGGGGAAAGCGGACCCGAACACGTCGAGATCGCGGACGATTCCACGCGGGAAACAACCCAGCCTGGTGCCGAACCCGGCAGCACGGACCCGGGCGATGCGGATGAGCAGCCGACCGGAGTCGTTGCCGAAGGTGGGGGCGCAACGGTTGATCCGGACAGCGGCGAAGGAGAGAGCGGAACCGGCCCGGTCGAGGTCGCGGAATATGTCGACCGCACGACAACCCGGCCTGACGAAGGCGACGATCTGGTTTCGGGCGACGGTGAGGAGCTGGACGTGAGTCTCATGGCCGACGGTCCCGGCAAAACCGGCGACAAACCCTTTTCTGGCGAGCCACCGACTCTGTCACTCGATACCGTCAGCTACGATCTTGAGGGCGATGTCGTTGCTGCCGGACGAGGGCAGGGCGAACGCGAAGTCCGGGTTTACGTGAACAACCGGCTGGCCAGTTCAAGCATGGTTCAGACCGATGGAAACTGGCGTGTCGAACTCAGGAATGTCCGCGAGGGCGTCCATACGCTGAGAGTTGACGAAGTCGACCCGCAGGGGAATGTCCAGGCCCGGGTGGAAAGTCCGTTCAAACGGGAAATCCTGCCTCGCGAAACCCTGATAAGCCTCAATGTGGCGCAACCGCTCGCAACTGCACGATTGACCAGGGTCACGATCCAGCCGGGTCACACGTTGTGGGCAATAGCAAAAGACGCCTATGGACAAGGAGTCAAGTACGTACAGATCTACGAGGCAAATCTTGATCAGATCAGGAATCCTGACCTGATCTACCCAGGTCAGGTGTTCGATGTACCCGACCCTAACCGGTAAAGGGCGGGTCGGGTACCGGGGTCTTTCCGTGTAACCTGAATCGGGTGGTCGGTCGATGCGTCGAACAATCATGACAGACGGAAAGATCAACCGGCAAACGGGCTGGTTGGTCATTCGAAGGGTGGCGCCTTATCTTTGGCCAAGGAACCAGCGTGAATTCCGTGTTCGGGTTGTCCTTGCCCTCATGGCGCTGTTCATGGCCAAGCTCGTTGGTGTCATCGCACCCTTCTTCTTCAAGGCGGCGGTCGACGCGTTGGCCCCAGATCCTTCGGCCGCGTCGCCGGTATTCATGTTCGGACTTGGCGCGGTGGGACTGACCGTCGCCTATGCCTTCACACGGTTGATGATCGTGTGTTTCAACGAACTTCGAGACGTCATCTTTGCCCGCGTCGGGCAGAGGGCGCTCAGGACACTCGCGTTTCGAACGTTTCAACATCTCCATTCGCTGTCGCTTCGATACCACATCACCCGGAAAACCGGCGGACTGTCGAGGGTCATCGACCGGGGTGTGAAGGGCGTCGATTTCCTTCTTCGTTTCATGCTGTTTTCGATCGGGCCGCTGATCCTGGAGCTCCTGTTCGTTTCTGCAATCCTCTTCACGATCTTCGATGTTCGTTACCTGCTCGTCATCATTGTCACCATTCTCCTTTACGTCCTGTTCACGTTCAGGGTGACCGAATGGAGGGTGCAGATCCGCAAGCGGATGAACGAACAGGATACGGAAGCCAACCAGAAGGCGATCGACAGCCTGCTGAACTTCGAGACGGTGAAGTACTTTGGCGCAGAAAGACGGGAAGCCGGTCGATTCAACCGTTCAATGCGCGGGTACGAAGAAGCCGCCCTTCAGACAAGTTATTCTCTCGCTTTCCTCAACCTGGGACAGTCGCTGCTGATCACGACAGGCCTGTTGATCGTCATGGTCATGGCGGCGCTCGGAGTGCAAAGCGGTGATTTGACTGTCGGGGATTTCGTGCTGGTCAATGCCTACATGCTGCAGATCACGTTGCCGCTCAATTTTCTGGGCACGGTTTACCGCGAGATCAGGCAGGCACTGATCGACATGAGCGAGATGTTCAATCTGCTTGAGCAGAGTCCGGAGGTCACGGACAAACCCGACGCCGGACGTCTGGCCGTGAACAATGGCGAAGTCAAGTTCGACAATGTCACCTTCGGGTATGACCGATCACGTCCGGTCCTCAAGGACCTGAACCTCGTGATCAGGTCGGGTGAAACCATCGCGGTCGTCGGACCGTCGGGATCCGGGAAGTCCACGATCGGGCGTCTCCTGTTCCGGTTTTACGATGTTGACAGGGGAAGTATCCGGATCGACGGCCAGGATGTTCGGGATGTGACGCAGAGGAGTTTGCACGACAAGATTGGAATCGTTCCCCAGGACACGGTCCTCTTCAACGAGACGATCGGTTACAACATCGCCTATGGCCACCATTTCGCGACGCGCGAAACGATCGAGGCCGCGGCCAGGGCGGCACGGATTCACGATTTCGTCGAGGGTCTCCCGGAGGGTTACCGGACGGCTGTCGGAGAACGCGGCCTCAAGCTTTCCGGTGGTGAGAAGCAGCGGGTCGGCATTGCCCGCACCATCCTGAAGAACCCTCCGATTCTTCTCCTTGATGAGGCGACGTCTGCGCTCGACACCGAAACCGAGAAGGAAATCA
Source organism: Paracoccaceae bacterium (assembly GCA_026707935.1). Taxonomy (GTDB): domain Bacteria; phylum Pseudomonadota; class Alphaproteobacteria; order Rhodobacterales; family Rhodobacteraceae; genus JAPPHA01. Next base: position 1,020 of record JAPOVX010000254.1, on the reverse strand, counting down.
AGGAGAGCCTGAACGAGATGTCGAGAGGGCGGACCGTCATCATGATCGCACACCGCTTGTCGACCGTGGTCGACGCCGATCGAATCCTGGTCCTGGAGGAAGGTAGAGTGGTCGAGGAAGGCCGGCACGAGGATCTCCTCGCCAGGGCCGGGCGTTATGCCGAGATGTGGCACCATCAACTGGCCGAGGAGGACCATCCGGCGGTCGCGGCTTGAGTACCCTGAAAGCCCGTGGCATCGTCCGCCGGGATCAGGCCAGGCCGAGGTCGGGGCCGGCATTCATCGGGAATGCTCGACGTTCGCATCCACGCCGGATGCCGGGATGAGTTTACCGCAAATCAAGTCCGGATCGGTTCACGGCAAGCCGGGAGCCTGGATCGCGTTCCCTTGCGGATCGGTTCGTGAAGCAGGCGGCGGACCGCAATCAAGGAACACGCGGAAATCCCTGGTCGGGGAAGGTCAAAGGACACGTCTCAATGGCGGGTGCGGAGGCTTGATCGGTACCACGTCGTCAGTGAAAGTCTCATCATCATCATCATCATCATCTTCAACGTCCGCGTCAGGTTCGTCCAATTCGGGTGCCGGCCACACGATCTCGACAGGCCCCGCCGTTGATTTCGCATCAAGCCTCAGTCGGAGGTCCCTCGTGGCGGCGCTGTTGCGTCCGGTCGACAGGGCGGCAATCAACTGCCCGGAAGCCGACCAGATTTCACCGGCCCAATAGCGAATTGCGAGGAGCGAGGGAGTCAGCACCAATGTCAGGAAGGTCGATGTGGCAAGTCCGAATACGATCGCGGTTGCCAGCTGCTTCCACCACAGGGCCGCGGGAGCATCGACCGTGTAACCGCCATTGGCAAAGTCGATGGAAATTCCGAGCATTAAAGGGGTCATGCCGGCGATTGTCGTTGCCGTCGTCAGCAAGACCGGCCTGAGGCGCGCCTCGGCCGTACGCACGATCGCCTTCAGAACGGGCATGTATCGCGAGTACTGGGTGAACGTATCGATGAGGACGATATTGTTG
>JAPOVX010000036.1 GCA_026707935.1 Paracoccaceae bacterium | reverse complement strand
GAAGGATTTCCTCGACGGTTCCCGCAATCGTTTCGTCCGAACAGAAATCCGAAGGGGTGCGTGCGCATTCGCTGCAATGCTCCAGGAGCGTTTTCACCCCGTTGCCGATCGTGTGCACCGTCGCTTCGTGGCCGGCGTTGAGCAGAAGGATGCACGTACTCGTGATCTCCCCCGGAGTCAGGCGCCTGCCATCGATCTCCGCCTTTACCAGCCCGGAAATCAGATCGTCTGCGGGTTGAATTGTCCGTTCGCAAGCCAGGTTTTCGATATATGCGCTGAACTCCGAGGCAGCCCTGTCCGCCATGACTTCGATCGCGGGGTCGCGCCGTGCCTGGTACATCGCGACCATGTCGTGCGACCACGCCAGCAACTGGTCGGCCATGCCGTCCGGAACACCGAGCAATCGGGCGATCACGATGACCGGAATACGGTTTCCGAAGGCGGAAAGGACGTCAATCTCATCTTCGCCGAAGTCCGCTGCCATCTTGTCGGCGAGGCCTCTGATCCTTGGTGCAAGGGCGTCGATCTGTCTCGGGGTGAATGCGCGGTGAACGAGGTTTCGGAGTGCCGTATGGCGCGGCGGATCGATCTCCAGCATTGAATCATCTTCTATGGACATGAAAGTACGGAGATGGTCCGGAACGGGCGGCCTGTGCCCTTCCGGAATCTCGCGACCCCAGCGGCGGTCTCGCAACAACCCGTTTACCGCGCGATACGAGCTTGCGAAGATCCGATCATAGTCGTTCCACCGGAAGAAATCGCCCAGTGCGCGCGCCCTGGCGTAAAAAGGGTAAGGGTCCTGGACGAAGTCCTCGGCAACGGGCGACTGGTCGAGTCGGGGAAAGTATTCCTGGTTGCGCTGCGAATCGGTCATGCGAAATTCACCCGAAAGGACAGAAGGGTCATGCCTCCGTAGCCAGAGAAAGAGCACGATTGAGATCTTCGATCAACTCTGCGGCGGTCTCGAGACCGACCGACAACCTCAACAGCCCGTCCGGAACGGGAGAATCTTCTCCCTCGATACTCTTTCTGTGTTCGATCAGGCTCTCTGTTCCTCCCAGGGACGTTGCCGGGACGAACAATCGGCATCGCCGTGCGACATCGCGGGCCTGTGCCGCATTTCCCCTTATCACGATCGACAGCATGCCGCCGAATCCGCCCGTCATTTGCCGCGCCGCGATCCCGTGCCCGGGGTGGGACGGCAAGCCGGGATAGAGAACGCGGTCAACCAGGGGATGACGTTCGAGGGCCGTCGCGATGGCCAGGGCGGATTCCGAAATGCGCGCAAACCGGACAAACAACGTGCGAAGCCCCCGCATCAGCAGCCAGGCCTCGAATCCCGGCAACGCCGTACCGTGGAACTTGCGGACGGACTCGATCTCCTCGCAGATCCCGCCTGCTTCCCGAAACGACAGCACACCGGCCGTCACGTCCGAATGACCGTTCAGGTATTTTGTTCCAGAATGGAACACGATGTTTGCGCCAAGATTCAGCGCTCTCGTCGTTGGCGGTGGCGCCGTCGTCGAGTCGACCAGGAGCAGTGCGCCAGCCATTTTCGCGGCACGTGAAGCGGCTTCGATGTCGGTAATCCAGCATTCGGGGTTCGCGGGTGTCTCGATCCAGAGCAGCCGCGTTTCACCGGAGCGGAGTACATCCAGAAAGCTCCCGCGCTCGCCCGGATGGAAGCAGTCGGCCCGAATGCGGCCCAGACGGGCCAGGCGGCGGGACCATGCCAGGCCACCATGGTACATACGGTCGGGTATCACGACATGCGCGCCCATTGGCAAGGCTTCCAGGACCGCGGCAAGCGCGGACATTCCAGAAGTGAACAGGAGCGTGGCTTCCGCGTGTTCCAATGTACGCAAGATGTCTTCGGCTTCCCTTGCTGTCGGACCACCGTCACGCGCGTATGTGTAGGGATTGCGGGCGTCGTACCGCTCGTCACGTGCGAAGGTCGACGAGAGGTGTATGGGTGGGACGATTGATCCTGTCGAGGAATCGGGGGACGTCATGCCACGGGCTGCCGTGGATTCCGGCGAAATCTCCGGTACGGGCACCCGCCCGGCGTCAATGCCGCCCGGGTTCATGCGTCATGTTCCCCTGAAGGGTTCCACATACTGAAGCGCCATGTCCCAGGGAAAGAAGATCCAGGTATCCTGGGATACCTCGGTAATGAACGTATCGACCATCGGCCGTCCCTTGGGTTTGGCGTAGATGGTCGCGTAATGCGCATCGGGAAAGCGCTGGCGAACCAGTTCGAGCGTTTTTCCACTGTCAACCAGGTCGTCAATCAGCAGGATGCCGTTTCCGTTCCGCATGAGGCCGGGATCAGGAGATTTCAGAATCTCCGCTTCCTGTTGCGCCTGATGATCATAGGACTTGACGCTGATGGTGTCGACAACCCTGACGTCGAGCTCGCGCGCAACGATCATGGCCGGAGCCATTCCGCCCCGGGTCACGGCGACTATTGCCTTCCAGGAACCGCCGGCCCCTGGGCCTTGTCTATCCAGTCTCCAGGCAAGTGCACGGGCGTCACGGTGAATCTGATCCCAACTGACGTGGAATCCCTTCTCGTGCGGTAGCCTGATCGAATTCATTTGCGCCCGGTCACGACATCTATGTCCGGCGCGTCCTCGGCTTTCATGCCAACGACATGGTAACCGGCGTCAACGTAGTGATTTTCGCCGGTCACGCCCGAGGCAAGGTCCGAGCAGAGATACATTCCCGCCTGTCCAACTTCATCAGTCGTCACGTTTCGGCGCAGCGGCGAGTTGAGTTCATTCCATTTCAGGATGTATCGAAAGTCCCCGATCCCGGAAGCGGCGAGTGTCTTGATCGGCCCGGCCGACAAGGCATTTACACGAATTCCGATCTTTCCGAGATCCGCGGCGAGATACTTCACCGAAGCCTCGAGGCCTGCCTTGGCCACGCCCATGACATTGTAGTGGGGCATGACCATTTCCGCGCCGTAATAGGTCAGCGTCAGCAGGGCGCCGCCGTTTGGCATGAGTTTTTCGGACCTTTGGGCAATGGCCGTGAATGAATAGACCGAAATCTCCATCGTCGTGCGAAAATTCTCGGCCGTCGTGTCGACAAATCTTCCCCGGAGTTCGGCCTTGTCCGAATAACCGATTGCATGAACGACAAAGTCGAGCGTTCCCCACGCGTCCTCGATCGTCTTGAACAGGACATCGAGCGACGCGTAATCGGAAACGTCGCAATCGACAACCAGATGACTGCCGACGCTACTCGCAAGCGGCTTGACACGTCGGCCGAGGATTTCGCCCTGGTAGGAAAAAGCCAGTTCAGCTCCCTGGGCATGACACGCCCGGGCTATTCCCCACGCGATGGATCTGTCATTGGCGACGCCCATGATCAGTCCGCGCTTGCCGTGCATGAGACCCCTGGACATTCGAACTCCCGTACCGAAATCTTGACGTGCATTTAAGGCAACCGATTTTCCGGTTCAAGGATTCGCTACGTGCAGGTTTTCCCTGGCGACCGTGTTGCAGAGATCGGACGGCACCGCGTCCATCCGTCACCGCGCGGTTCCGAAGGATTTTCCGGATCCAGGGCATTCGGGATCAGTGCCGACGGGGACCTGACCAATCGATTGCTGAAATTGTACCCTCCCCGAGTCCGCATTCCCTTTGGTTCGTGTTGCGTATATTTGGTTCGTCGATCGGGCGGGGACACGGGAAGTTTACCGTGAGATTACCGGCACCCCGGTCAATGCGGGGCGGGGTAACGAAGGAACCGGAAGGAGACGTGGGAAGACCGATGACGGACAGGGGCGGAGTTTTTGCAAAGGACGATCCTTTCGACCTGCTCGGGGCCTGGCTTGCCGAAGCCCGCGGGCAGGAGGTGAACGATCCCGATGCCATGGCAGTCGCGACCGTGGATTCGGGCGGATGCCCGAACGTCAGGATGGTTCTGCTGAAAGGAATCGAAGCGAACGGCCTCGTGTTCTACACCAACCTGGGAAGCCGGAAGGCGCAGGAGATTGACGGCTGCGGTCGGGCTGCCCTTGTCATTCACTGGAAATCGATCCGGCGCCAGGTTCGTGCACGTGGAATGGTCGAGCGCGTTGGTGACGAACAGGCCGACAGGTATTTCGCCACCCGTTCGCCGGAGAGTCGAATCGGCGCCTGGGCGAGCAGGCAATCGAGGCCGCTCGATAGCCGGGCGGAATTGATGACGCGCGCGCGCCAACTTCGGCTGGAACTCGGTGAAGACCCGCCACGGCCCGAGTTCTGGGGCGGGTTCAGAATTGTCCCGTTCGAGTTCGAATTCTGGTCGAATGGTGCTGATCGGCTGCATGACAGGTTTCGTTGGTCGCGCGCGCCGGACGACCCCGCATCGCGCTGGTCGATCAAACGGTTGAATCCGTGAATGCTTCACCGACAACCGGACAATCCGTCCTTGCCAAGGTGGCGCTGATCGCATTCCTCGCGCTGCTTGTCCCGGATTTTCGGGAATCGCATGCGGCGGAGCCCGCCTGTGACGAGACGAAGGTGCAATTGAGGTGGGCAAACGGACGTTCCAGCTTCAATGTCGAGTTGGCGGATGACGCCGAGTCGAGGGCAAGAGGATTGATGCATCGGGAGGCGCTTGCTCCATTTTCTGCGATGCTGTTCGTCTATCCGACACCCCGGAAGGCCCGTTTCTGGATGAAGGACACGCTCATTCCGCTGGATGTCCTGTTCTTTGATCACCGCGGTGTCCTGAAGATGGTGCACGGGAATGCCCAACCATTCAGCCTCGAAACCTTCGATGGGGGAGAGGGCATCCAGTATGTGCTCGAGATCAACGCCGGAATGTCCAGGGACCTGGGCATCCCGGTCGGGTCGGAGCTTCGCCACCCGTCGATAGACTCGCCCGATGCTGCCTGGCCCTGCCGGTAATCCGGAAGAACTGTTGCGGGGCGCGCGGACAATCGGCTTTCGCCGCCGGCCCAATCCGGCTAGAAGGCGTCTGTCGGGGCGTGGCGCAGCCTGGTAGCGCGGCGGTTTTGGGAACCGTAGGTCGCAAGTTCGAATCTTGCCGCCCCGACCACGGGCCGAATACCTTTTGGCCAACCCGCCTTTCCGATCCGGCCGGCGCAGTGTTTACGGTTCCTGTATCTCCATTTCTTCCGGGAGGATTGCCCGCGGGACACCGTGCATGCCGCGATCCTGCAAGCTGCCCTGAACAGGCGGGCGCGGCAGGCGCACGGTCGTGCAGGGCGGTAGCCTGGTCGATGCGAGGGCTGGATGGAATCTCGGGCGGAGCCTCCTTGACGATCCGCGCTTCCCTGTATCCGTTACCGTCGAGAGAGTGGTCCGCGGGGCATTGGCCTCCGTGTCATTCAGGCTGGCGAAGAACCCGCGCCGGACTCGCCCGTATCGGTCCCAGGGAAAAGAGAAGTCCCGCAACCACGGTCACGGCTGTTCCGCCGAGCACGATCACGCATGCCGACATTGCCTCGAACCTGTACTCGCTCTCCATGACGAACCGCATCACCGCCCATCCCATGATACTTCCGGAAAAGACGGCTACGACGGCGGCGATCAATCCGCTCATGGTCGACCGAAGGGCGAAACTTCTCAGGATCTGGATTCGCGAGGCGCCAACCGTTCGCAGCACCGCCGCTTCAAAACTGCGCGCGGCCTCTCCGGCGGTCGCCGCCCCGACGAGAACGATGAAACCGATAACCAGTGTTCCGGATGCCGCATAGGTGACTGCCGCAACCAATCCTGAAAGCAAACGGGCGATCCGCCTGATCCCGTCCTTCACACCGATGACCGTCACGTTGGGAAATGCGCTTGTAATCGACTCGAAGACGGCGATTTCGCGGTCGCCGGCGTCGTCGACATAGACGGTTCCGATATGCGTATGAGGCGCACCTGCGAGTGCCGAAGGATTGAGCGACATGATGAACCCGATCCCGACCGTCGAGAAATCCACTTCCCTCAGGCTCGAGATCCTTGCATCGATGTCCCTCCCCAGGACGTTGATCGTGATGACGTCGCCGATTTCGAGCCCGAGTTCCTGGGCTTCCTCCGCCGAGAAACTGACCTGTGGCGGCCCGTCGTAACCCTCGGGCCACCATTGACCGTCGGTCAGGACGGTATTCGGCGGGATCGTGGTCGAATAGGTAATCCCGCGGTCACCTCGGAGAACCCAGTGGTTTCCGGCAATTTCCGATGCATCTCGACCGTTGATCCGGGTCAGGAATCCGCGAAGCATCGGCGCCGTCTCGATCCTGTCGACCGAGGGGTTTTCGGACATCATCTCGAGGAGGCCCTCGAGCTGATCGTTCTGGATATCGACGAGAAAAAATGACGGGGCAACGTCCGGCAAATCGTTCTCGATGATCGCGTTCAGGTTTGAGGAAATCTGGCCGATTGCCGCCAGGACGGACAGGCCAAGTCCCAACGACATCACGATGATTCTCGTTTCATTGGCAGGTCCGCCGACCGACGCAAGCGCGAGGCGAATCACCGGCCATCCCCGGACCGACTTCCAGCCGGCAGAATGACGGGCGAATTTGCGAAACATGGCGGCGACGACGGACAGGGCAGCAAGCGAGGCCAGCACGCCCGCCGCAGTCCAGACGCTGATCGTGGGGACCCCTGAAAGGACGGCGGCTGCCGCGACGAGAGTCAGAACGAGGCAGACCGTAGCAAGAATTGGTTTGACCTGCAGCCGCCGCCCGCCGTGGCCTTCCCCCCTGCGATAGAGCGCTGCTGCCCGGATGTCGGTGACTCGTGACAGGGGCCACAAGGAAAAGACAACCGCAATCAGGACTCCGTAGAGCGCCGCCTCGAGTATCGGCACGACGCGGACTCCCGCGAAGTCGATCGGCAACGGAATCCTGTCGACAAGCACCGACTCGAGGGCGATGATTGCGGTCGCCCCCATGGCGACACCTGCGCAAACTCCGATGACCGTCATCGCGCCGATCTGAATTCCGTAAGTGAGCGAGACCGTCCGGCTGCTGGCGCCGAGTGTCTTCAGGGTCGCTATCGTGTTCGTCTTCCCGTCCAGGAAGTTGACGACGGCAGAGGCGATTCCGATGCCTCCGACAGCGAGGCCCGCCAGTCCCGCCAGGACCAGGAATGCGGAAACCCGTTCGACCGCGAACCTCGTCCGTGGATCGGGGTTGTTCCGGTCCCGCCATTCTGCTCCCGCGTTCGCGAAATGCGTTCTGGTCTCCGTTCTGACCTGCTCCAGATCGGCCTCTCGAGGCAGCTTCAGCCGGTAGCTTGCATTGAATTGCGACCCGGGACCGAGAAACCCCGAGTCTTCGAGTGTCTCCGTGGGCACGATCACGCGGGGCGCCAGAAGTCCTCCCAGGCCCGAGGCATCCGGCTCTTCCACGAGGATTGCAGAAACTCGGTATCGCCCCGTGCCGAGCCCGACAATGTCACCTGGCTCAAGGTCGAGCCGGATCGCCAGCTGTTCCTGGATGACGGCACCTGGAAGGCCTTCTCCGACCGCGAGAGCCTCCGCAAGCGGAATGTCGGGCGACAGCTCGACCGACCCGTACAGCGGATAGTTTCCGTCGACGCCCTTCAGGGAAATCAACGCTCGGTTGACCTTTCCTTCCGAGTCGGCGGCCGCCATGGATCGAAACTGCACGATTTCGGAGACTGCAGCCGAATTGCGACTCATCCAATCACGTTCGGCTTCGTCCGCAAAACGGTAACTGAAGGTGATTTCGGCATCGCCGCCAAGGAGTGTCGTTCCCTGGGTTCGCAGACCGCTTTCGATGGAGTCGCGGACCGTTCCGATGGCGGTGATTGCTCCGACGCCGATGGCCAGGCAGGCGAGAAACACGCGGAAACCGCGCGTTCCGGTGCGCAACTCGCGCAACGCGATCGCGACGGCCGGAACGGAATTTGTCTTGAGGACCTTCACGACAGGCCGTGCCTTCCCGGCTCGGGACTCGTTGCGGGGATGGTCCCGGACAAGGTGCCATCATGCAGTCCGACGATCAGCCGGCAGCGGTCGGCGAGCGCATGGTCGTGGGTCGCGAGTATCAACGTGCTCCCGTGCCGGCTGTTGAGCCCGAAAAGAAGATCCATGATGGCATCTCCGGTCGCTGAGTCAAGATTTCCGGTCGGCTCGTCCGCGAGCAACAGTCTTGGCCTTGGCGCAGATGCCCTGGCGATCGCGACGCGCTGCTGTTCTCCCCCCGACATTTGAAAGGGAAAATGGTGAATCCGGGAATCGAGCCCAACCTCGCGAAGCTCGGATTCTGCGAGGTCAAATGCGTCCCTGCAGCCTGCAAGTTCCAGTGGCGTTGCGACATTCTCGAGTGCCGTCATTGTCGGAATCAGGTGGAAGGACTGAAAAACGACGCCGACGTTTTGGCGGCGAAATGCAGCCAGCTCGTCTTCATTCATGTCGCCGAGGTTCTTTCCCATGACCTCGACCATTCCTTCGGTCGCCCGTTCCAGGCCTCCGAGGAGCATGAGCATCGATGACTTGCCGGAGCCGGAGGGTCCGACAAGACCAACCGTTGCCCCTTCGCCGATGACAAGGTCGATTTCGTTCAGGACCTCGACGGGACCGGCGTTTCCTGCCAGAGTCAGGCCGACGTTCGTCAGGCAAAGAAAAGCGTGGGACATGTCGGCTCGGAGCAGTCAGGGCAAAGTAAGGAAAAAGTCCGGGGTCGCGGCCATGGTCAGGACCGCGAGGAACTTCGGGCTGGTGATGGTTCTCTCGACGTTTCTTGATGGGCCGATTCATGCAACAGCTTCGGACGGTGATCAACCTGTTACCATTGCGGCCCTGGGCAACAGTCTTGTTCAGGGCTTCGGTCTGCCACGCAAAGAGGGGTTCACCGTTCAACTTGAAGACTGGCTGCATGAACGGAACGCCAACGCCGTGATCCTGAATGCAGGCGTATCGGGTGATACGACCGCAGGAGGCCTCGCGCGCATAGACTGGACGATTGGCTCGGACATTGCCGCCCTGATCGTCGTCCTGGGCGGAAATGACGTGCTCAGGGGATTGGACCCCGGAGTGAGCCGAAAGAATCTTCGGGGGATTCTCGAAGCCGCGTCGGCAAGCGGGCTTCCGGTGCTCCTAGTCGGACACGAGGTGCCTGACAATTACGGGCCGGGATACAAGAGGGATTTCGAAGCGATCTATCGCGACCTCGCCGAGGAATTCGGCACATTGTTTTACGAACGGTTCTTTGCTGCCCTCGAGCACGGGATGGAACGCCATGAGGCCGCACGGAAATACATGCAGGACGACGGGTTGCATCCGAACGCGGATGGAGTCCGTCTGATCGTCGAGTCAATGGGTCCGCGAGTTCTCGAGCTTGTCGAGATCGCAAGGGCCCGTTCGCCCGACTGACGATGACAGTCCGACAGGCAAGAAGCCAGGACGGGATCATCGCGAAAACCGGGTTTGTCGGCAGACCGACCGGGTGCGCCCCCGAATGGACAGATCGACGTTCGATCCCTGCTTTTGCCTTCCGACTAGAAATAGTTCCTTGGCTGCCGCACGATGACCCGGCCAGTTTACGAAACCGTCCGAGCTTCATGGAGAGGGGTACGACCGCAAACCGAAGCCGATTCCGACGGTCGACGCCAACACCGGAATCCCGCCAAATCGTGTCGCCTTTCCCAGACGGGGAGTCGGAGCGCGGCCACTTGCAATTCTTTGGCGGTTTGTCCGAAACACGCGGGTAACCAAGCGCCACGGATTCGGTTCGGCGTCCGAGACCGAACGAAGAGACGGCAGATTCGGGAAGGTGAGCAGGGATGGCAAAGGGAACAGTTCGCAGGCTGGTTGCAGAAGCGCTCGGTACTGCGTTCCTGCTCGCGACCGTCGTCGGCTCGGGCATCATGGCTGAATCCCTTGCCGGCGGAAACACCGCCTTGGCGCTTCTCGCAAACTCGCTCGCGACCGGAGCGATTCTTGTCGTCCTCATTCTCGTCCTTGGTCCGGTATCGGGCGCTCACTTCAATCCGGCCGTAACTCTTTGTTTCCTGATACGGAGAGAAATCAGCACATCTCACGCGATCCTGTACTGGTTGGTCCAGATCACGGCCGGCCTGGCCGGTGTCATGGTGGCACATGTGATGTTCTCGGAACCGATGTTTTCAGCTTCGACCACGTCAAGAACCGGCATCCACCAGTGGACCGGGGAATTCGTCGCGACATTCGGCCTGATAGCCGCGATTCTCGGGACGATTCGATACCGGCCGCGGGCGACTCCCTGGGCCGTTGGCTTGGTCATCATGGCGGGGTACTGGTATACTTCGTCGACGTCCTTCGCGAATCCGGCGGTCACAATAGCCCGGGGATTCACCGACACGTTTTCCGGGATCGTTCCGCTACATGTGCCGGCTTTCGTGCTTGCCCAACTCGTGGCAGCGGTCGTGGCGACCCGGGTCTTCGCCTGGCTGTTGGCCGAGGGCGAGAAATGAAATTCCCGGGCGGTTTCGTGAGATGACTGTCCCTGGTTTCCGGCTGCCGGGGACCGGACCGGACCTGCACGTGGCGATGGACTCACCCGCCGGGAGGTTTGCGGGTTGGGATCGATTGATCCAAGTCCGGACGTACGGCTTTCCGACATTCTCTTCCCGCCGCTTGCCGTGACGCCTCCCTGAACGACAGCCGCATGCACGCGGCTGGAAAGACCGTTACATTCAACACGTTGGCGGGAATTTGCCCGATCGTCCCGGTGCACGCTCGATGACGGATTCAAGGACAACGGTGACTACGGGCGGGAAATTATCCGGCCGGGCCGCATTTTTTCTTGACGTGCATGATTCCGTCGTACAGATTGTCCATCTGTCTTATCGTTACACCAGATGTTGCGCATGCAACCAAGACATTGTGCACGGAGGGCGCGAAGCTACTGATTGTTCGATAAAAAACAAAAACAAGCGGCCTCCACGGGTCGCAAATCACCGGGGCATTCATGAAAATCAAACGACGCTTCACGCAGAAAGGCAAGGACGCATACTCAGGAATCAAGTTTCGCGAGACCGTGTCGGAGATTCGCAACACGGATGGTTCGATCGTCTTTTCACTCGACGAGGTTGAAGTTCCCGAGGACTATTCCCAGGTCGCTGCCGATGTGATTGCGCAGAAATACTTCCGCAAGTCACGGATCGCGAAAGATTTCAATCGGGTTCCGGAACCGGGTGTTCCTGAATTCCTGTGGCGATCTGTGCCGGCCGGGTTGACCGAAAACGGGAACTCGATCCGGCACAAGTCCGACGAGGAAACCTCCGGGGACTATCAGGGAGAGACGTCCGCCAAGCAGGTGTTCGACCGGATGGCGGGTGCCTGGACGTACTGGGGCTGGAAAGGAGGCATGTTCGACTCCGAGGAGGATGCCCGGACGTTTCGGGACGAGATGAAATTCATGCTCGCCCGGCAGATGGCCGCTCCGAACTCACCGCAGTGGTTCAATACCGGCCTGCACTGGGCGTACGGAATCGATGGCCCCGGCCAGGGGCACTACTATGTCGATCCCGTTACCGAAGAACTGACTCAGTCGGCGAGTGCCTACGAGCACCCCCAGCCCCACGCGTGTTTCATTCAGTCAGTCGGTGACGATCTCGTCAATGAGGGCGGCATCATGGACCTTTGGGTCCGGGAAGCCCGGCTGTTCAAGTACGGATCCGGTACCGGGACAAATTTCTCTTCCCTCCGGGCAGAGAGCGAGCCCCTTTCGGGGGGAGGGAAGTCGTCAGGCCTCATGTCCTTCCTGAAGATCGGCGACCGTGCAGCCGGGGCCATCAAGTCCGGCGGTACGACCAGGCGGGCCGCCAAGATGGTCATTTGTGACATGGACCATCCGGACATCGAGGACTTTATCAACTGGAAGGTCATTGAAGAGCAGAAGGTCGCATCGATGGTCGCGGGATCAAGAATCCACGAGCGGGAGCTCAACCGGATCTTTTCCGCCGTGCGGTCATGGGATGGCCGGGAAGAAGATGCCGTCGACCCCGTTGTCAATTCGTCACTTCGGAAGGCCATCCGCTCGGCAAAACGGGCGTGCGTGCCGGAGACCTACATCAACCGCGTTCTGCAATATGCACGTCAAGGGTACACGGGAATGGAGTTTCCGGTCTATGAGACCGACTGGGACTCCGAGGCGTATGTAACTGTTTCGGGCCAGAATTCGAACAACTCCGTGCGCGTGACCGACGCCTTCATGAAGGCACTGAAGGACGACGGCGACTGGGAGCTTTCGCGGCGCACGGACGGAGCACTCGACCGCAAGGTCAAGGCACGCGCGCTCTGGGAACAGATTGGGCACGCCGCGTGGGCCTGTGCCGATCCCGGCGTCCAGTTCCATGACACGATAAACGGGTGGCACACCTGTCCGGCAGACGGAGACATCAAGGCTTCCAATCCCTGCTCGGAGTACATGTTTCTCGACGATACGGCCTGCAACCTCGCAAGCCTCAATCTCCTCCGCTTCCTGAAAGACGGAGAATTGCGGATTGACGATTATGCTCACGCGATTCGTTTGTGGACGATCGCACTCGAGATTTCGGTCATGATGGCCCAGTTCCCGAGCAGGCGGATTGCCGAACTGTCGTTTCGGTTCCGGACCCTGGGCCTCGGATACGCCAATATCGGCGGCCTGTTCATGACATTGGGCCTCGGCTACGATTCCACCGAAGCCCGTTCGCTCTGCGGTGCGTTGACCTCCATTCTTTCGGGTGTTGCGTACAGGACATCGGCCGAAATCGCGGCGGAACTCGGTCCGTTCCCCGGATATGCAGCCAATGCCGAACACATGATGCGCGTGATGAGAAATCACCAGCGCGCGGCGCGCGGCGAATCGATGGGTTACGAACAACTGGGCGTTGCACCGGTTCCGCTGGACCACGCCAATTGCCCCGACGAGGAGGTTTCGAGGTACGCGGAGTCCTGCTGGGGCGAAGCGATTGCGCTTGGCGAGATGCATGGTTTCAGGAATGCCCAGGTAAGCGTGATTGCGCCGACGGGGACGATCGGCCTGGTCATGGATTGCGATACGACGGGAATCGAACCTGACTTTTCGCTGGTCAAGTTCAAGAAACTCGCGGGCGGAGGATACTTCAAGATCATCAACAAGTCGGTTCCTGCCGCGCTGAAGGCGCTCGGCTATGGGGCACCGGAAATCGAGAGAATCGTTCGATACGCCGTTGGCGCCTGCACCCTTCGTGGCGCGCCGGAAATCAACCACGAGACCCTCGCCGAACACGGGTTCGGCAAGCGGGAAATCGACAGGCTGGAACTCGCGATCCCGTCGGCGTTCGACATCCGCTTCGTGTTCAACCCGACGAGCCTGGGGACCGAGTTTTGCCGTGACACCCTTGCAATTCCCGAAGGACGACTCGCCGACCCGGCGTTCGACCTGTTGGCTCACCTCGGGTTCACCAGGGCGCAGATCGAAGCGGCCAACTGTTTCGCATGCGGGACGATGACGCTTGAAGGCGCGCCTGGCCTCGCCGAGGAACATTACCACGTTTTCGATTGCGCCAACCCGTGCGGACGAACCGGCACGCGCAGCCTGTCGGTCTCGAGCCACCTGTCCATGATGGCTGCGGCACAGGGATTCATTTCCGGGGCGATTTCCAAGACGGTCAATATGCCGAACAACGCGACGACACGCGATTGCCTCGAGGCCTACGAGCAAAGCTGGAGACTGGGGATCAAGGCAACGGCGTTGTACCGCGACGGCTCCAAGCTCTCGCAGCCATTGTCATCGGCGATCGTTGCCGACGGGGAATCGGACCTGGCCGATGGTCCGGATGATGCGCTTGAAGCGGTCGCCACGCGATCCATCGCGGAACGCATTGTCGAAAAGGTGATCCACCACGAGCGCAGACGCCTGCCGGGTCGGCGCAAGGGGTACACGCAAAAGGCGACGGTCGGCGGCCACAAGGTCTACCTGCGGACGGGTGAATACCCGAACGGGACGCTCGGCGAGATCTTCATTGACATGCACAAGGAAGGGGCCGGGTTCCGGGCGATGATGAACAATTTCGCCATCGCCATTTCGGTGGGCCTGCAGTACGGCGTGCCGCTGGAGGAATTCGTCGAGGCCTTCACGTTTACGCGCTTCGAACCGGCCGGACTGGTTCACGGAAACGACAACATCATGAATGCCACTTCGGTTCTCGATTACATCTTCCGCGAACTGGCGGTCTCGTACCTCGACCGGACGGACCTGGCGCACATCAAGCCCAAGGGGACGAGCTTCGATGATCTCGGCGACGGGGTTGTCGAGACCAGCGAGAACCGGCTGCGCGGGTCGAGCAGGGGCTCGCCATCCCATTCCATCGAACTGATCCGCCAGCTGTCCTCGACGGGTTACCTGCGCAAGAGATTGCCGACGGTCGAGGCGGGGTTGAGCGAAGAGAGCGAAGTCGTGCCCGACAACCGTGGAGGTAACGGTGCAGTGGCGGCAACGCCGGAGACGGGGGAGCTTCGCGCTCGGGAGCTTGCGCGGATTCAGGGTTTCGAGGGTGATGCTTGCGGCGAATGCGGCAACTATTCGCTGGTACGCAACGGCACGTGCCTCAAGTGCAACACCTGTGGCGCCACCAGCGGCTGCAGCTAGGTCCGGGAAGGCGGTCTGGACCGGGGAACTGGCTGTTCCGAACGGGACCGGCCGGCCAGGCAGACCACCGCATCTGGCGTCAACGCCACTCTCCGACTGTTGTGATTGACGGTGCCCGCCTGCAGGTGCGGGCATTCGATCAGGTTACGGGCGAGGATGGAAGAGGCCGCTGCAACCGCCCGGTTGAATGGCGGCGGGAATCAATTGTTGCATGTCCAGCCATAATCTGTGCAGGGAACCCGCGGGCGCCGGTTTCTTCCGTGTGCCGCGCACGTGGGGATACGAACGGAAATCCAGATGAGCCGAAGCGAGCCGGTTTTGCCTGACGGGCCCGATGCCACGCGGCACGTAGCGCGGGTCAAGGCGACAGCGGCCCGTGTTCTGCGAATGGAGGGCGAAGCCGTCCTCGGACTTGCGGACAAGGTGCCGGACTCGCTGGCGGCGGCGGTGGAGTTGATCCTCAACCAACCCGGACGCGTCATTGTCAGCGGCATGGGCAAGTCGGGCCATGTTGCCCGGAAGATCGCCTCCACCTTGGCAAGCACTGGAACTCCTGCCCAATTTGTCCATCCTGCCGAGGCATCCCATGGTGACCTAGGGATGATCACCGGCGGAGATTCGTGTCTGCTGCTTTCGAATTCCGGAGACACCGGAGAAATCGGGGACATCGTCAACTACAGCCGCAGGTTCTCCGTCCCGCTTGTGGCAATGACACAGAAAACGGACAGCATGCTGGCAAAGGCGGCCGATGTTGTCCTTTTGCTTCCGGAAGCCATCGAAGCCTGTGCGATCGGGCTGGCCCCGACGACATCGACCACATGTGCACTTGCGCTTGGCGACGCGCTTGCCGTGACCCTGATGGAGTTCCGCGGTTTCAGGGCGGACAGGTTTCAGGTTCTGCACCCGGGCGGACGGCTCGGCGCCCAGTTGCTCCGGGCCCGGGATATCATGCACCGCGGGGATGAACTCCCGGTTGTTCGGGGGGCCAGCCCGATGGGTGAAGTCCTGGTCGAAATGACGGCGAAGGGGTTCGGGACCGCGCTGGTGGTCGAAGGAGATACGGCTGTCGGCGTCATTACGGATGGCGATATTCGGCGAAACCTCGAAGATCTGCTTGAGCAGACAGCCCAGGATGTCGCCACACGATCTCCCCTTTCGATCGACGAGGACACGCTTGTCTCCGAGGCACTCGGCATCATGAACGAAAACGGCATTACGTCACTTTGCGTCACCGATGGTGATGGCCGGCTCGTCGGATTGGTGCATGTCCACGACTGCCTGCGCGCGGGAGTCCGGTGAAGGCAGTCGTCATCATTCCGGCCCGGTATGGCTCGAAGCGGTTTCCGGGCAAGGCCCTGGCCGAGATCAGGGGATTTGACGGAACCGCCAAGTCACTGATCCGGAGGAGTTGGGAGACAGCACGCGAAGTGAACTTCGTCGATGCCGTGCATGTTGCGACGGATGATCAGCGAATCCGGGATCACGCCGAGCAATTCGGTGCGCAGGTCCTGATGACGTCGTCGGAGTGCCGGAACGGAACCGAGCGTTGCGCTGAAGCGCTGAAGAGTCTGGATGCTGACATTGACGTCGTGGTCAACCTGCAGGGAGACGCGCCGTTAATCCCGCCCGCTTTTGTCGAACAGCTGATCTATTCACTCTCGTCCGACCAGTCGGTCGGGGTCGCAACACCGGTATTGCGTTGCGATTCCCATGCATTGGGCAAATTCGTCCAGGATCGGCAGGAGAACCGGGTCGGAGCCACGACGGTCGTTTTCGATGCGGATTGGCGGGCGCTTTACTTTTCAAAGGAAATCATTCCCTATGTCGGGCGCGATCAAGTGGCGGAGATGGCCGGAGACATTTTCCATCACATCGGGGTTTACGCCTATCGACGAGCGTCCCTGGAGGCCTATGCACAATGGCCGGAGGGCAGGCTCGAGTCCCGGGAAGGGTTGGAGCAGTTGAGGTATCTGGAAAACGGTGAACCGGTCCTCTGTGTTGAGGTCGATGCCCGCGGCCGGGAGATTCAGGAAGTGAACAATCCGGTCGATGTCGTGCGGATGGAGGCGATTCTTCACGCGGAGAGGCACAGGTGAGCGGCTTGCCCGACGGGTCGACCGGCCGGACCGTTGCCGTCAACGATGTCGTCTTCGACAACGGGGGCGCATTGTCCCTGATCGCCGGACCATGCCAGCTGGAATCGCTTGACCACGCGCGAATGATGGCTGAACGGCTGATAGGCGCCTGCTCCGGCACAGGGGCCGGGTTCGTGTTCAAGGCCAGTTTCGACAAGGCCAACCGGAGCAGTATTTCAGGAATGCGGGGACCCGGTATGGCGGCCGGGCTGGAAATCCTGGCGCGTGTCCGGGAGGAATTCGGGTGTCCGGTACTGACGGATGTCCACGATGCGTCACAGTGCGCTACCGTGGCCGAAGCGGTTGATGTCCTGCAGATCCCGGCCTTCCTGTGTCGTCAAACGGATCTATTGCTGGCCGCCGGACGCACGGGAAAGGCGATCAACGTCAAGAAGGGCCAGTTCATGGCCCCGTGGGACATGGGAAATGTCGTCGACAAACTGACGAGCACCGGTAACGAACGCATTTTGCTGTGCGAGCGGGGAGCGAGTTTCGGCTACAACATGCTCGTGTCGGACATGCGGTCATTGCCGATTCTGCAAAAGACAGGATTCCCGGTCGTGTTTGACGCAACTCATTCGGTCCAGCTTCCCGGAGGGCTTGGAAGCTCCTCGGGCGGTCAACGCGAGTTTGTCGCACCACTCGCCCGGGCCGCGGCCGCGGCCGGGTGCGCTGCCCTGTTCATCGAATGCCACCAGGATCCCGACACGGCGCCGTCCGACGGGCCTAACATGATTCCGCTTTCAGAACTCCCGGGACTTCTTCGGGAACTGGTTGAAATCGACCGGATCGTGAAGTCCTGAACGCGAACAACCCGTAAGGTCCGTCGCGCTGTTCCCTGCTGCGCGGCGGTTGGACGAAGCCGGAATTGGAGTTCTTGGCAAACACTCCGCGTTTGACCGCTTTGGAGAAGAAACGCCGGCGTGGTCGGGATTATCCCGCTCAAGAGCTTGATGCGGACACGGCCCCATTGTAAGAGCGAACGGCGCCGTTGTAGCTCAGCAGGTAGAGCATATCATTCGTAATGATGGGGTCGGGGGTTCGAGTCCCTCCAGCGGCACCAACAAGACCCAACCTTAGAGAAGATTGAGATTGCTCGGATTTTCCGTGGCCGTACCTTCATGTCATGCTGGACGTTCGCAGGCCGGGTGCAGACGGATATCGAATTCCTGCCTCAGACGATTCCTGATTGAGTGATCGAGATGAGACGGGAAGTGCTCACGCAAGCACGACATGACACGCTCATTCGCCACTGACGTGATGTTCTGGGACCCCGACGCTTCCCAGGTTTCGCGTGGGTGACGGTCGGAAACCTCCGGGTAGAGGAAGTCCGTCTCCATACGGCGAAGTGTTTCTGCGCGACCAAGGAAGTGTCCCTCCCCGGCAACCACATTCGCGATGTCATCGGTCGCGAGCGTCTCCTCGCTGACCTCGATCGGCGCAAGAGACCTCAGTACGGCTCCAAGCATGTCGTTGTCGATGACGTAGCTCTCGAGTGAAACGCCCATAAGGCCAGCGTGCATGCCGCAGGCCTGCGTTATCATGTTTGCCCCCGCGTGCGCGGCTGTTGCGACGGTCAGACCTTTTTCATGACCGCTTTGCGCGTCCGGGATCTTGCTGTCGGTCGCGCCCGCGATCGTTGAATTGGCCAATCCGTAGTGGCGTGCCATCTGGATCGAGGCGGCGCTCAACAAGGCCTGTTCCCCGCCGCCACCCGACATGGTGCCCGTCCTGAGGTCGGTAATCATTGGCCTCGGTCCGAAGACGACCCTTGCCTCGGGGTTGATCAACCATGCTGCCGTCAGCCCCGCGAGCGTCTCGGCGATGGTCTGGGCGATCGTTCCTGCCAAGGTGACAGGACCGGTCGCACCGAGTTGACCGAATGTATTGACATGGACCGGAATCCCTGTCTCGACTGCGTTGACAAGGACGTCGCATGCCGAAGCGGCGAAGCCGAGGGGCGGGACAACGTGGTTGACGTTGAGAGAAAGGAATGGCCGGCGCAGGAATTCGGCACGTGACCCGGCAACCGCGAAACACATCCGTCCGATCGCGCCGACATTCCTCGGGTCGCTTGCACTGACGCATACATGTTTCGCCGTGCCCGCCAAACAGGCATACGCGGTGTTGATGTCGAGCAATTCGGGGTCAGGCATGTCTCGCGCAACGAGAGGGCGGCTGAAGAAATGAACGTGTTCGAGAGTGTCCGCGAGGCGGGCCGCGTCATGAAGGTCTCTCAGGTTCGAGGGACGATAGCGGCCGGTGTCCAGGTCAATGATTTCCGGCGCAGCGCCCCCGGTACCGGTATGAACCCGGCAATCGGCCAGCTTCATGTCGTGCCTCGGGTCCTGGCCGCACAGGTGGACCGGGCCGGCCGTTGCCGCGACCGCCTCTTCGACCAGACGCGCAGGAAACCGCAAGCGGTCGTTGCCGGTCAACTGGCCCCCGGCGGCGACAACTGCGTCGATGAAGCGAATCGGGGCGCCGGAGAGGCCGATTGACTCCAGGATTTCAAACGCTGCGGCGTTGATTGCTTCAACCTGGTTCAGGGTGAGCGGATTGAAGCGGCCGCCCTCGGTGCCGGCAAGCGTTTCGGGCGTGCCGGTCCGGTTCCGCGTTCTCGCGCGTTTACGCCGGTTCCGTCGCATACCGCCCCGGAATTGAATCAATGCGCATTGGATCTTGAGCGATCAACCGCCAGTCAGGCCGGTGCGACCCGCGATGACGCGTGGCCTCAGTCGAGTGTGGCTTCCGATGCAAACCGCATGACTCATGGTGCATCGCCGCTTTGTTCCCCTGGTCGCCCGGTTCATGCCGTGCGCCGCAGGGCGGGCCTGCCCGCACGTGGGCGTATCGGCAACGCACAGGTCCTTCCGGCCCGGACCATGCCGTCGGCGCAATCGACGTTGACATCTTGCCCGGGGCTCCGACAGGCAGGGTCCATCAGCGAAATGCCAATGTTTTTCGCGAGTCCCGGTGACCAGGCGCCCGACGTGATCTCGCCGACATTGCGATCGTTGGCGTAGACATTCCACCCTTCGCTGCAGGCCGGGCAAGGAGGGCCGTCGAACACGACCCCGGCAATTCGGCGCCGCGTGTTCGGATTCGCCGAAAGTTCCCTGAGTGCGTCACGGCCCGCGTAACGTATGGACCCGTCAAGCACGCAACACTTCTCGAAACCGACCTCAAGCGGAGAATTCTCGTGGTTCATGTCGTTTCGATACGAGAGCAGGCCGGCCTCTATGCGGTCTGCAAGATTGGGACACCCTGCCCGGGCGTCGAGGTCGTTCCCGGCTTTCATCAGGCTGTCCCACAGTTCCGGCCCGAGTTCTGTACCCGGCAGGTAGATTTCGAAACCGTCCTGTCGGGAAAAACCGGATCGGGAAATGGTCAGTCCCGTGCCACGGAACGAGAATTCCCGGTGGCGAAAGAAGCCGAGAGAGACAATTCCGTCGCCGAAGATGCGGGCCATGAGTTCTTCGGCTCTCGGACCCTGGACTGCCAGCGGCCAGATGTCCGGTTCGTTGATCCTGGCAGTCATGCCTGCCCCGGCGGCGATGCCCTTCGCGTAGAGGACCAGGTCGGAATCCGATCCCGACAGCCAGAACCGGCCGTCCGGATGTTTCAGCAGGACGGGGTCATTGAGCATGCCGCCGCTCTCGTCGATGACCGGGATGTACAGGCAGTCCCCGGGACCCAGGACGGAAATGTCACGCGGTGTCATGAACTGGACGAGGGTCTCCGCGTCCGGACCGTCAATCTCGACCTGTCGCTGGCAGGAGACGTCCCAGAGTTGAACGCCGGTGTTCAGGTGCCAGTACATTTGCTCGCGCGTGTAGACGAATTCACGTGCCAGCAGCGTATGGTTGACGACCGTAAATCGGAGCGCGCCAGCCGAAATCAAACGCTCGGTATACGGGGTTCGGCGAATTCGCCTGGACGAAGCCAATCCATCCGGGGTGGCGCGCGCACTCACGGGACTCGGGAATTGCCTCACCTGGACCACCAGGCCGAGCCGGCAAAAGGCGACATGATGACGGGCAGATGAAACCGGCGACTCGTCCGGGGAATCCTGGCCCTGAACACAAGCTCCGTCATCTGCACCTCCTTTCCCGCCTGATCGCCTGCCGTAGGGATGTTCCCGTGTCCGGAAAAGTATGCCCCGATTTCGAACACGACCTCGTAATCCGACCGTACACGGGATGAACCGGTGAACGGATTCTCGAGTTCTGCCCCGGCCCTGCCGTCGGAAGCTGTTTTTCCACTGAACAGGATCCTGCGTTCTCCCGACGGAAGGATCGCCGCAACAGTGACCGGGACTCCTGCCGCATGTGTGCCCGTCGTTCCGTCCAGGACGTGGGTCGAGAACACCATCATTTCCGTCCGATCATTACTCAATCGACGCCCGGTCGCGCTTTGATGTCGTGGCAAGGACGATCGGGCTTATGACGCCACGGCATTTCGCGTTGATGCATGCCGGTTTGCCGCTTGCCATCGCGCGTCGAAGCGCCGGTGCAAGCTCGGAGCGTGACGTCACGAGTTCACCGTGCCCGCCGAGTCCCTCGATCATCGAATGGAATGGAATGTCCCGAAAGTCCGTCGCAAAGTGCCGGCCGCTGGCGAACAGTCTTTCCTGCTGCTGTGAAATGCAATCGAGCCCGCCGTTGTTGTCGATCACGACCGTAATGGGCAGGTTTTCCTGAAAGGCGACTTCTATGGATAACCCGCCCGAGAGAAAGGCGCCGTCGCCGCTGATCAGAACGATGTTTTGTTCAGGGTGACACCGTTTGGCCGCCAAGGCGAGTGAAACCCCGACGCCGAGCAGGCTGAAATTGCCGGGGTGGAGGATTCCACCTGGTCTCTTGCCGAGCCAGTCCGAGATATTGACCGCAATTTCCGACCAGAAGTGCGTATTGCCACCATCGAAGACCAGCCAGTCGCCATCACGCATTTCCGCCTGCACGTCCAGCGAGAGCTGCAACGGATGCATGAGGGATTTCCCGGCCGGGTCGCCGGAGATCTCGGATGCGAGATCGGCGAGACTGCTCTCTACCCACCGGCCCCGCAATGCGCGGTTCTCCGTCAGCCATTCCCGCCATTTCGGCGGATCGGCAGTTTCGAACCGGGCAACGAGCGCATCGAGGAATGCGCCGGGGTGGGAAAGCAACAGCTCGTCCGCAGCCCTGTTATACTCGAGTTCCTCGTCGCTGCCGTTGACGCAAATCAGCCGGGTCGTGTCCGGGAAGAAAGGAGGATTCCCGAATTGCATCTGGTTGTCCAGCCGTCCGCCCACAAGGATGACGGCATCGGACGACTGGATGGCGGTTTTCGCCGGCGGATACTGGTGGAAGTCGGCGAGTCCCATATGCGCCGGGCATCCGGATGGCAGGAGTTTCCGGTGGTAGGGAACATTGAATACCGGAATGTGCAGGAGGTTTCCTGCCGCCTCGAGCCGGCCTTCGCTCCCTGACCACCAGACCCCGTGTCCGGCGATGAGAACCGGGCGAACCGAATCGTCAACGATGTCAAGGACGCGGGCGAGGCATCGAGGATCAGGCCACGCCTGCGGCGGCGGGCGGTGCGACTTTTGAAACGGCCGCTCGCCTGGCCCGGCGTCGAGTTCGAATCGCGAAAACATGATGTCGACCGGTATGCTCAGGTGAACGGGTCCGGGGTAACCGCTCAGGGCAAGATTCCATGCACGATCGACGAATTCGGGAATCCTGCTGCCGTCCGTGATCCCGAATGAACCCTTTGCCAGTGGCTCCGCCATCGCGACGTCGTTGATCTCCTTGAATCCTCCGGAACCCTGGCGCTTGAGGGTCGACGATCCGGTAACGAAAATGACCGGGGACCGTTCACCCCATGCTTCCATCAATGCCGGAACGGCGTTGGCAAAACCCTCGGGGCCAACCAGGCAAACCGTCGGTTTGCGGGTAATTCTTGTCAATGCGTCGGCAAGGTGACCGGCGACCTGTTCGTGCGGGCAGTTCACGACCGGGATCTGGCACTCCATGAAACCTTCGAGCGCTGGATTGCAGAATCCGCCCGACAGCGTGAATACCTGGTCCACTCCCTTGTCCTTGAGCGCTTGCGCAAGGATTGCACCTCCCCTTGCTCGAACCACGTCCATGAATCGCCTCCGCCTTGGGTGGGAGTCTGCCGTACCGATCACTGATCGCGGTTCAACCCGACCGTGACCGGACGACTGTCCGATCGCCGCATGAACCCTCTATCGCGTCACGGTTCAAGGTACCGCGCACCGGGCATGGAGTCCCGCCAAGGTCTTCCCGTGAACAGTCCTGAATCCGTTTGAGAGGTCGTACATGGCAACGTGCGATAACTCCATACGTCATGGCCGGAAAGCTTCGGTGTGTCAGCTCGGGGTGGAAGATCTGCCTTCCTCGCGGGACTTGGCGTTCGGGCTGGCAGGTGCCGCAGGCGGCGTGCGCCGGCCATGCTCCGATGGAGCGATGGCCTCCGTGTCGATTTCGGAAATGCTCGTGACGCCGATCTGGGCCATGGCCAGGCTGACTTCTTCGGAGAGAATACGAATGATCGCTTTCAATCCCGCCTCGCCGCCTGCTCCGAGAGCATAGAGAAAAGGCCGGCCAAGAAACACGAAATCTGCCCCAAGCGCGTATGCCTTGACGATGTCTTCACCGCCACGCACTCCGCTGTCGAACAGGAGGGGATAGTCCGGCCCGACCGTTTTCCTGATACCGGGGAGCGCGCTGATGGATGACGGAGCGCTGTCGAGCTGGCGCCCTCCGTGATTCGAGACATAGATTCCGTCCGCTCCGGCCTCCCGAATTCGCGCGGCGTCGTCGCTGTTCATTACACCCTTGACGACGAGTTTGCCGGGCCATTCCTTCCGCAGTCGATGCAGGAAGTCCCAGTCGGCGCCGGACCGGTCCACGCCCCTGACGAAATGGCCGTGAGGATCGGCACGGCGGTTGTTGGCAAGTGAAGGAATGCCAGACGCGAGCATTGAAATCGACCATCGCGGATGCGTGGCGAAGTCGAGAAACTGGCGGGTTCCAATCCGGAACGGGACAGTGAATCCGTTCCTGATTTCGCGAATTCTCCGCGAAAGCTGAGGGCCGTCGACCGTCAGCAGAAGGGTCTCGTACCCCGCATCGCGCGCGCGCCTGACAAACATCAATGAACTGTCCCGTGACGCCCCGACATAAAGCTGGAACCAGGCGTGGTTGCCCGCGATGCCACGTGTGGTCTCAAGCGCCATGGAAGCGGCCGTCGACGTACACAGCGGGAAGCCGAATTCGATCGCGGCCTTTGCGAGTGCGGCGTCCGTTCCCGGCCATGCCAGCCCGGCCATGCCCATGGGAGCGACGCCAAAGGGCAACGAAAATTCCTGTCCAAGAACAGTGGCGCCCAGGTCGCGCTGGCTGACATCTCGCAAGACCCTCGGTTGCAGCCGGACAGATGCAAGTGACGACCGGTTCAGAGCCATCGCCCGTTCGTCAAGGGCCGCGCCGTCGATGAAGTCGAAGACGATACGCGGCTGTCGGCGTTTTGCCAGTCGCCGGGCGTCCTCCACGGTCAAGAGCCGTAGGTTTCGGTTCAGTCCCAATTGGCCTGGCTTCAGAATGGCGACCTCGCTGGTTCTGCAATCAAATTGCGAAACGAGCCGACAATACCCGCAATGATGAGATCTGCCAGCCGATAAACGCGATCAGCCGGAACCCGCCGACGAAAACCGTGGATCGGGGATGAGACGCGAGAAATCGTCATCCCGTGGACCATGACCCGGATTTCGTTCCGGGCACGGTTGCGCGCGCATCTGGCAGGCATTAACAGATTGAGCCCTGTCGTCACGATTGGTTGATCCTCATGGAAAGCGTCGCCGCTGTCGAAATCAGGCATGTCGAAAAGCGTTTCGGCAATGTCGTGGCCCTGAGAGACGCTTCGCTTGTCATCAATGACAACGAGTTCTTCACGCTTCTGGGGCCCTCGGGATGCGGCAAGACCACGCTGCTTCGACTGATCGCGGGATTTGAGGAGGTCACGAAGGGCGAGATCTTCCTTTACGGAGAAGAGATCGAAAAACTCCCCCCGCACCATCGCCCGGTCAACACGGTTTTCCAGCACTATGCGCTGTTCCCGCACATGACTGTTGCGGAAAATGTCGCTTTCGGCCTGACCATGAAGGGCGTCGGTTCCGCGGGAACCGGCAGGCGCGTTTGGAACATGCTCGAACTGGTCAAGCTCGACGCGCTTGCGGACCGCCGCCCGGCGCAGCTTTCAGGCGGGCAACAGCAACGTGCCGCGCTTGCGCGCGCGATCGCCCCGCGGCCCAAGGTCCTGCTTCTCGACGAACCGCTCTCCGCCCTGGATCTGAAACTGCGGCAGGAGATGCGGAGCGAACTGAAGCAGTTGCAGCAGGAAACGGGGATCACCTTCGTTTTCGTGACCCATGACCAGGAAGAGGCGTTGGCGATGTCGGACCGAATTGCGGTCATGTCCGATGGCATCATCCAGCAGATTGGCCGAGCCCGCGAGATCTATGACCTGCCCGTCAACCGGTTCGTCGCGAATTTCATCGGGGAAACGAACCTGGTCGACGTCACGATCGACGAGCTCGAAGGCGGGAGGTGCCTGTGCAGGCTCGAAAACGGTGTTGTTATCACCTGCCCGGCGGAACGCGCTGTTTCCCGTGGCCGGACCGGACACGTGCTGATCAGGCCGGAACGGATTGGAATTGCTCCCGCCGACGAACAGGATGGCGGTATCGCCGGCGTCGTCGCACAGGCGATATACCTGGGCACGGATACCCAGTACAGCGTCAGCCTCGACAACGGCCCGATGCTGCAGGTGAGGCAGCAGAATTCCCGGGAACGCGGCCGGGAATGCGAAGTCGGCGAAAGGGTTGCCGTGGTTCTGGAAGACAACGCAGCACGGCTGCTTGACGACTGATGGCGGGAGTGGCCTCCGGAAAGACGGTTTCGCGGACCTTCGGTCCGCTTCGGCCGTGGCTGCTGATGCCGTCCTGGCTGATTATCGGATTTTTCCTCCTGGCCCCCGTGCTGCTCATGCTGGTCTACTCCTTCCTGACGAAGGAGTTCCGGGGTGGAGTGATTTGGGACTTCACGTTTGCTGCCTACGATCAGTTCATTTTCGACCGCGGCCTCTTCGGCGATGAGCAGCCGAAGATCGAGTGGACCTACATCACGATTTTCGCGCGATCGATCATCCAGGCGACGCTCGCGACGGTTTTCTGCCTGATCATCGGGTTCCCGACGGCGTTTTTCATCGCCACGAGGGACCCGCGGACACGTTCGATCTGGCTGTTCCTGGTGACGGTGCCGTACTGGGTCAATCTTCTGATCAGGACGGTCTCGATGAAGTTCCTGATCCGGGACAATGGACCGCTGAACGAGTTCCTGCTGGCGGTCGGCGTCATCTCCGAACCGATTCCAATGGTCAACACCGACTTCGCTGTCCAGCTTGGGCTGTTTTACTCGTATCTGCCGTTCATGGTCCTGCCGGTCTACGCGGCGGTCGAACGATACGATTTCTCCCTGTCCGAAGCCGCTGCCGACCTTTACGCCGGCCGCTGGACAATCTTGCGGCGCGTGCTTTTGCCCGTCGTTCGCCCCGGAATTGTCGCCGGGTGCATCCTGGTTTTTGTCCCGAGTCTGGGTGCGTTCCTGGCGCCGGACTTGCTCGGGGGCGCCAAGAACTTCATGATCGGATCTCTGATCGAGGAACAGTTCAAGGGCAACGCCGGAAACTGGCCATTCGGTGCTGCCGCGTCGATGATCCTCCTTTCGCTGGTGCTGGTCGCGTTGCTGTTTCACGCGCGGCAGCGAACCGACGCGAACGGAGCCTGAGCCATGGCTGACCGGAATCCGGTTAAACGGTATCCCGAATTCATGATCCTGGCCGTAATCTGCCTGGTGGTGCTTTACGCGCCGCTGCTGGTTGTCATGGGATACAGTTTCAACGCTTCGCAATCGATTACGGTCTGGGGCGGATTCAGCTGGCGTTGGTACGAGGACGTATTCTTCGGCCTGGAAGCGTCGAAGTTCAGAACCGCGGCCTGGAACTCGGTAACGATCGCGACCATGGCTGCGACGGCTTCGACGGTCGTGGCCACGGCTGCCGCGGTCGGCATGGTCCGGGGCGGTGCGTTCCGGGGCAAGGCGATCAGTTTCGGAATGCTGAGCATGCCGATCATCGTCCCGGAAATCGTCACGGCGGTTGCGACGCTGATCTTTTTCAGCGCAATCGGGTTTACGCTTGGCTACAGTTCGATTCTCGTGGCCCACATCGTGTTCTGCATTCCGTTCGCGTACTTCCCGATTTCCGCCCGCCTCGAAGGAATCGAAGGCTTCTACGAAGAGGCCGCCCAGGATCTCTATGCCGGCCGGTGGCAGGTGTTTCGCCACGTCCTGTTCCCGCTGATGGCGCCCGGCATTCTCGCCGGATTTCTCCTGGCCTTTATCATTTCCCTGGACGATTTCATCATCACGAACTTCATCAAGGGCGCGGGAGTCGAGACGTTGCCGACGGCTATTTTCGGGGCCGTCAAACAGGGCATCAAGCCGAACATCATGGCTCTTTCGACTATCATGTTGCTCTTGTCACTGGTGTTGGTTAGCGTGTCCTACCTGCTGGGCAGGATTGGCCTCGACCAGGGACGGGGCCGCCCGGACAAGGATGGTTGACAGGTGTGGCAGCCGGCTGGATCGAGCGGGTTTGCCGCCAAGGATTCAAACGAAATGGAGGAGGAATTCTCGATGATCAGACCCAGAAGGCTTGGCCTGGGCGGGCTGGCGGTTGCCTTGGCCGTGACAGCCGGGAACGCCGTGACGGCAGAAGGCAAGCTCTCGATTTATCACTGGTTCGAATACATCCCGCAGGAATTGCTGGACAAGTTTTCCGCCGAGACCGGCATCGACGTGACGATGGATACGTATGACTCCAACGAGGCGATGCTCGCGACGTTGAAGGCGGGAAAGCTGGGAT
Organism: Paracoccaceae bacterium; assembly: GCA_026707935.1. Classification (GTDB taxonomy): domain Bacteria; phylum Pseudomonadota; class Alphaproteobacteria; order Rhodobacterales; family Rhodobacteraceae; genus JAPPHA01. The sequence continues at coordinate 14,837 of JAPOVX010000036.1, read as the reverse complement.
CCTATGATGTCGCGGTCCCTGGTGACTACATGGTCGAAATCATGATCGGCGAAGGCATGCTCGATACGGTCGCCGAGGGCGAACTGGCGAATATCGGCAATGTCGAACCGCAGTGGCTCGACGTCCCGTTTGATCCGGGCCGCATGCATTCCATCCCGTACCAATGGGGTTCGACCAGTTTTTCCGTGAATCGGGATGTCTACGGCGGTGACATTCGCACCACGGGCATCGTTTTCGACCCGCCCGACGAACTCAAGGGTCGAATCAACATTCTCGATGCACAGGGCGAAGTGATGTTGCTGGCTTCGATGCATCTTGGAATTCCGCAATGTTCAACGGTTCGGGAACAACTCAAGGCGCTCGATGAATTGCTGCAGTCGGCGAAAGAACACTGGGCGTCGTTCAATTCCGATGGCGCCAAGGATGTCCTGGTATCAGGGGACGCGGCGGTGGGAATGATCTGGAACGGATTTTCCGCGAAGGCGCGGGCGGAGGGCGCCAACATCGAGTACTCTTATCCTCGCGAAGGACTGATTGTCTGGATGGACAACGTTGTCCTGCTGAGAGACGCGCCGAACCGGGAAAATGCCATCATGTTCATGGATTTCCTGCTCGAGCCGGAAAACATTGCGGCAGTGACGAACTTTGCCCAATACAGCGCAGGTGTCATGGGCGTGACCGATCTCTTGGATGACGCGCTCAAGTCCCAGCCTGAATCCATCCCCCCGGCCGACGCGCCGTCCGGGACCTTCGTTCAGGTCTGCGATCAGGCGACCCAGGAAGTCTACGATTCGATCTGGACCCGATTGAAGAAGTAGTTGCCACACTTGGAAGCAGACGGGGGACCGTGACGGGTTCCCCGTCTTTCGGGCCTTTTCGACATGCCTCGCGAACCGTCCCACGACATTCTCTTTGAACCGATCGACATTGGTCCGGTGCGGGCGAAGAATCGCTTCTACCAGGTTCCGCATTGCAACGGCATGGGATACCGGGACCCGACTGCGCTCGCGCATATGCGGGGGATCAAGGCAGAAGGCGGCTGGGGGGTGGTTTGTACCGAACAGGTCGAAATCCATCACACGTCGGACATTACGCCGTTCATCGAACTGCGGCTCTGGGATGACCGGGACGTCCCGACGCTCGCAAGGATGGCTGAAAAAATTCACGAGCATGGCGCACTGGCGGGGATCGAACTTGCGTACAACGGGCTGAACGGGCCGAACCTGTACGGTCGGGAAGTTCCGATGGCACCGACCGGTTTTCCGGTTGCGAGCTTTACCTACGACCCCGTGCAGGCCCGAACCATGGACAAGGAGGACATCCGAAACCTCAGGCGCTGGCATCGGGCTGCAGCTCGACGGGGCAGGGAAGCAGGGTTCGACCTTGTTTATGTCTATGCAGGCCACGCGCTCGGTTTCTTTCACCACTTCCTGTCCCGCCGTTACAATCACAGGACCGACGAGTACGGCGGTTCGCTGGAGAACCGTGTCCGGATCCTGAAGGAAATCCTGACGGACACGCGCGAGGAGGTCGGTGACACCTGTGCGGTACCCTGCAGGTTTTCCGTCGATGAAATCGCGGGGCCTGACGGCATTGACCGGGCGGAGGCGGAAGACATGATTGGTCTTGTCGCCGAGCTCCCGGATCTTTGGGACATCTGCCTCGCCGGCTGGGAAAGCGATTCAAAGACGTCCCGATTCGGACCGGAGGGCGAGCAGGAGTTCCTCTACGAAAACATGAAGTCGCTCACGAGCAAGCCGGTCGTCGGCGTAGGCCGGTATACTTCGCCAGACCGCATGGCGTCGCTGGTTCGAAAGGGCGTTCTTGACCTGATCGGTTGTGCACGACCGTCAATTGCCGACCCGTTCTTGCCCCACAAGGTTGAAAACGGGCGAACCGACGACATCAGGGAGTGCATCGGCTGCAACATCTGCGTGTCGGGAGATTTCACCATGTCACCGATCCGGTGCACGCAGAATCCCTCGATGGGCGAAGAGTGGCGCCGCGGCTGGCACCCCGAATATTTTCGTCCTTCCAGGTGCGAAAGGCCTGTTCTGATTGTCGGGGCCGGCCCTGCCGGACTCGAGGCGGCCCAGGCGCTGGGAAAGCGGGGATACGAAGTCGTTCTCGCCGAAAGAGCAACGGATGTCGGGGGACGGGTCAGCCGGGAGGCGGGTCTTCCCGGACTGGCCCAGTGGAGGCGGGTTCGGGATTACCGCGAGGGACAAATCGGCAAATTGCCGAATGTGAACGTGTACCTGGACTCCGAACTGAGCGCTGACCATGTGCTCGAGTTCGGATTTCCCCGGGTCGTCGTCGCAACCGGTGCGCGTTGGCGGCGTGACGGGGTTGCGCACCACTGGACCCGGCCAATTCCGGTTTCACCTGCAATGGAACTGCTGACGCCCGACGAAATCATGGCGGGTGCGTTACCGGGCGGATCAAGCGTCATCATTTGGGATGACGACCATTACTACATGGGAGGCGTCATCGCCGAACTCCTGAGGAAGAAGGGTCGCGACGTGACGCTCATGACTCCGGCAGCGGAAGTCTCGACATGGACGAGAAACACCATGGAACAGCACTTCATCCAGGCCAGGCTGCTCGAAATGGGAGTCGAAATCGCCCCCCATCGCGTACTTGACGAGGTCAAGGACGACAGGGTTGTCGCCTCCTGTGCATTTACCGGCGCGTCCCGTCAGACCGCGGCAGACAGCGTGGTTCTGGTCACGTCCCGCTTGCCAGACAACGGACTTTACCGGGAACTTGTTGCGCGGCGGCATGAATGGAATCAGGCCGGGATCGAATCCGTTCGGTGTATCGGCGATGCCGATGCTCCGGCCACGATCGCGCATGCAGTCTTCGCAGGGCGGCGCTATGCCGAGGACCTCGACGAGCCGGTGGATTCCGGAGACACCGTCTCTTTCAAACGTGAAATCACTGAACTCAGTGCGTGTTGAGGGCCTGTTCGGCCGCGGGGTTGCCTTTGGAATACAGGTGCAAGGGCTGGAATGCGACGAATGCACGGCAAAATTCCTCGTTGACGGATTTGCCGGATCGCCCATGTCCGCCTTCAACCGGCGGATTCGGGTACGAAATCGAAATTGTTCCGCGGCCTGTCGGCGACCGGATTCCTCGAGATTTCCGATGAGAACATCCCGAACTGGCGACGGCGTAGATGTCGTTTGAAATCGGAATGTTGTCCGGCTCACGCCCGATCCTGGCCGCCAGCCCGGGAATCCCCCGGGCGAGTCCCGGCAGACGCCTGGCTGCCCTTGCGGCCCTGTCATCGCTGCTCCTGTTGAATCCGGTCTCCGCCTATGGTGCCCTCGAGAAAGAACTGGCGTTCACCCTCGGCAGCTTTTCGTTCCTGTTCTGGGGTGCACTCGTCATGTGGATGTGCGCCGGATTTGCGATGGTCGAGGCCGGATCGGTCTCGACGCGGAACGCGTCGGCGATTTGCCTGAAGAATCTGGGCAGCTTCTCCATCGCCAGCCTGGCCTATTTCCTTGTCGGTTTCAGCATCATGTACGTGGCGGTCGAGCCGGGCGGCTGGTTCGGAACCGTTGCATTGCACCAGGTTTCAAGCGATGCAGAGATCGCCTTGCTCGCGGGAGACTCTTCCAGCCTTGCAGGTGTTACAGACCAGGGCCACGCGTCCGCGTCCGCGTGGTTTTTCCAGGTCGTGTTCGTTGCGTCGGCTTGCGGCATCATTTCAGGGACCCTGGCTGAACGGGTCAAGTTGTTTCCGTTTTTTGTTTTTGTCACGGTTTTTTCGACGATCATCTACCCGGTCGCCGGATGCTGGACGTGGGGCGGAGGCTGGCTTGCCGACCTTGGATTCAAGGACTTTGCCGGATCCACCGTGGTCCACTCTGCTGGTGGGTGGGCTGCGCTGGCCGGAGCCATCGTCGTTGGCGCGCGAAGCGGGAAATTCCACAAGGACGGCACGATAAAGCCCACGCCCCCGAACAGCGTTCCGACCGTTGTGCTAGGCGTTTTCATCATCTGGCTCGGCTTTATCGGCTTCAATGCGGGTTCCTGGCTCAGCCTTGGCTCGGCTGGCGACGTTGTCGGGATCAGTACGGTCGTCGTGAACACCAACCTTGCCGCCGCCGCCGCAGTCGTCACCGCGACGTTCGTCTCCAGGTGGATCCTCCGCAGGCGGGACCTGCTCGACTCCCTGAACGGTGCAATTGCCGGGCTGGTGGCGATCGCTGCGGGACCCGAAATCCACGGCCATGGTGCGGCCATCTTCATCGGCGCAACCGGTGCGGTCTTTTGCCTTGCGGCCAAGAAGACCCTGGAAAGCCTGAAAATCGATGATGAGGTCGGGGCGGTCTCGGCCCACATGGGCGCGGGGATCTGGGGAACGCTGGCAGCTTCCTTCGCAGCTGGCGAATCCTTGTTCGTCCAGGCCCTGGGAGTGATCGCCGTCGGAGCCTTCGTTTTTTCGGTATCGATCCTCGTCTGGAAGATCCTTGATTTCGTGTTGGGTGTGCGGATTTCTCCGGAAGTCGAGCGCGAGGGCCAGGACAAGGCAGCACTTGGAATCGAACCATTTCCGGAGTTCGTCATGGCCGAGGCAGGAGATTCGCAATTGGCCCGGCTTCGGAAAGACGATCGCACTTGATATTTCCGGCTTGTCGGGCAAGGAACGCGCGTCGACCCGGGCGGCGTCGACCCGAGCGAGGATCCTCATGAGCAAACGGTACCTGAAGCGTGCCTCAGGGTCGGCAAGGTCCGATACCGAATCCGTGCGCCCGACCGTCCAGGCCATTCTCGACGATATCGAACGGCACCGGGAGGCGGCGGCAAGGAAGTTCGCCCAGGACCTGGATGGCTCGGCAGGGCCGTTCGAGCTGACGCCGGACGAAATCGAGGATGCTGCGCGCAAGGTCCCCGGAAAACTCAAGGATGATCTTGCATTTGCACACGACAACATTCGGAGGTTCGCCAAAGCCCAGAAGGATTCGCTACGGGAATTCGAGCTCGAACTCGAGCCGGGATTCGTGACCGGCCAGCGGTGTATTCCGGTCCGGAATGCCGGCTGTTACGCACCCGGCGGGCGGTACAGTCATGTCGCTTCCGCCATGATGACGGTGACGACCGCAAAGGTTGCAGGCTGCAAATCCACGGTTCTGTGCGCCCCTCCGGGGAGTGACAAGAGGATGGATCCGGCAATTGTCTATGCGGCCCGGCTGTGTGGCGCCGATCGCGTGCTCGCGATCGGTGGTGTTCAGGCGATCGCGACAATGGCATTCGGTCTTTTCGGCCTGCCTCGATCCGACATCATCGCCGGCCCGGGAAATCAGTATGTCGCCGAAGCCAAGAGAATTCTCTATGGTCGCGTCGGGATCGACATGCTGGCAGGTCCGACGGACAGCCTTGTCATCGCCGATGCCTCTGCCGATGCCGAAATTGTCGCGGCTGACCTGGTTGGCCAGGCTGAGCACGGGTACAATTCGCCGGTCTGGCTGGTCACCGACGACGAGGACCTCGCCTGTCGGGTCATGCTGAGGGTGCCGCAGATGATTTCCGCGTTGCCCGGGACCAATCGCGAGAGCGCGGCTGCCGCCTGGAGCGGGTTTGCCGAGGTGATCCTCTGCGATGACCGCGAGATCATGGCCGAAGCCGCGGATGACCTTGCGCCTGAACACTTGACCGTGCAGGCCGCCGACCTCGAGTGGTGGCTCGGCAGGCTGTCGTGTTACGGCTCGCTGTTCCTGGGCGAACAGACGACGGTAGCCTACGGGGACAAGGCATCGGGTCCAAATCACGTTTTGCCGACGTCCGGGGCCGCCCGATACACCGGGGGGCTTTCGGTTCACAAGTTCCTCAAGGTGGTGACGTGGCAGCGCGCCACCGAACATGGAGCGAAGCGGGTCGCCGAAACCACGGCGCGGATTTCCCGCCTCGAGGGCATGGAAGCTCATGCACGTACGGCGGACCTGCGCCTGGGCAAGTACTTCCCGCAGGAGTCATTCGATCTTGCCGGTCGGGGTTGACCAGTGCCGGGTATGCGGCGCCGAATTGCGCGACCGCAGGCGGGACGGTTTGCAAGTCCGAGTGCGTTCGGTGCCCTGTCTTTCGGAAAGGCCGGTATGACACGATGTTTCGGGATTGCATGGCACGTCCCGGGCCGGTTCCGACGATCGGGGACGCGCGGGTCGTGCGGGTCCCTGAAGATCTTCGCCCGGCACGATACCTGTTGAGCATGGAGCCGTCGGGCGAAGGGACATGAACAGAAAACGGGACGGATAGTGAAAGCACTGGTCTACACCGGACCGGGCGAGCTCGAGTTTGTTGATGTTGACGACCCGGTTCCGGAAACGGATTTCAGCCTCGTTCGCGTCGACTCCACCGGGATATGCGGATCGGACATGCACGGGTTCCTCGGTCACGACGAACGCAGGCCGCCGCCGCTGATTCTTGGTCACGAGGCATCGGGAACGGTTGTCTCGGGAGCGTTCGAAGGGCGGCGGGTCACGGTCAATCCCCTGGTCACCTGCGGTTATTGCCGCGAATGCTGTGCCGGCCGGACCAACATATGCGGTGAACGGCGCATCTTGTCCATGCCGCCCCTGGAAGGCACGTTTGCGGAGTTGGTTGCGGTTCCCGATGCCAATCTCGTCGAGGTTCCGCCAGGTGTCCCCTTTGAACATGCGGCATTGACCGAACCGGTGGCAGTCTGTTGGCATGCAGTCCGGCTTGCCGGGGACATGCCTTACGTCACGCTTCGCGATAGCAGTTGCCTGGTTCTGGGTGGCGGCGCGATTGGCGTGGGATTGGCTCTTTGCCTCGAGTTGGCCGGCGCCGAGAACCCGTGCATAATCGAGACGAATGACGGGCGGCGATCATTCCTCGAGGACGTCACGGAACTCAGGGTCATTCCCGCCCGGGCCGAGGCCTTGCCCCGGGATTCCTGGGACCTTGTGTTCGATGCGGTCGGATCGGCTGAATCGCGTCGCGAATCGTGCCGTTTGATCCATCAAGGGGGCGCGATCATCCACCTGGGTCTCCATTCGGGGGAAGGGGGATTCGATGCCCGCCGCGCCACGCTCCAGGAATTCTGTTTTCTGGGCACATACGCCTATACCGAAACAGACTTTCGTGATGCGGCGGAAGCGATATTCGCGGGCCGTCTTGGTCCGCTCGACTGGTACGAAACCCGTCCCCTGTCGGATGGCCTTGGGACATTCGAAGACATCAGGAATGCACGGGTGCCACATCCGAAGATCATCCTGAAGCCGTGATCGATTCCGCAAGGGAGCCTGACCACGGTTTGATGGACCGGCTGCAGTTCCGTTTTTCTTGTCGCTGCCGGTCCCGTGACCGGGCTTCCTGGCGGAGTGTCCATGCCGGAAACATCGCCGCCTACCGCCGGGGAAATCGGCCGATCCGCGAAGCCCCGATTCTGCCCTGCTGAACAGGCGGTTCTCCCGCCCGCGGACGGTCCGCCGAACCCTCCATTCGGGTTGGTTGGGCAATTGACAATCAAGATGAATCAGAATGCAGAGCCTTTTTCCAGGGCGCGTTGCTCATCTGGCGTGGGCGTGTGATTGAACACATACGCGCCTTTGCAGGCCTCGATGCCACCAAGTTCCGCAATCCTGCGTTCCTGATCGTCAAAACACCGAGCGTTGACCTCTTCGGGATCGCATATCGCCCTCAGCCGGCGCTCGCCTTCCTGCAAGGCTGCAATGACAACGGGATCATTCACGTTGTCACGGGCCAGGTCGCGCAATTCATGAGGGTCCAGCGCCAGGTCGAACAGTTGAGCCTCATGCCCGACATAGTGCACGAACTTCCAGTTCTCCCACCGGACCATGAAGGCTCCGGTCGTCGAGCCCCCGTCGTGATATTCGCTGAAAGTTGTGCGGTTCAGGTCGTCCTCCTCTCCTGCGACCTGGCGCAGTGAACGGCCAGGGAAGAGTTCGGCTGACGAGCGACTCCCTGTGCCAGTGACGTCGACCGCCGTCGGCGCCAGGTCGATCAGGCTCGTCCCGGTACGGACGCGTTTCCCTTCCGGTACAAAGGGACCGGCCATGATCATGGGAACGCCGGCCGATCCCTCGTACATGACCTGTTTGGTCCAGAGGCCATGATCGCCCATCATGTCGCCATGGTCGGATACATAGATGACAACCGTATTGTCCGATTGCCCGGACTGCTCCAGTGCGGACAGGATTCGCCCTACGCAGTTGTCCATGAACGAAACGAGACCATAATATGCGACCCTGGCTTCGCGCAGCTCTCGCCGGTCAAAGTGCCGGTCATAGTCAAAAAAGCGGGCAATGTTCTTCACTTCACTGTGCCGGGGCCGCCGTGCATGTTCATAGGCAATCGGAAAGTCGACGGACTCCGGATCGTAGAGGTCGTAGTATTCCCGTGGCGCGACAAGGGGATAATGCGGGCTGACAAGGGACACGAAGGTCGCCCACGGGACATCTGATGCCTCGCGTGCGCGCAACCAGTCGCACGCGGCGCCGGTTATCGCACGGTCGTAATCCGTATAGGAACTCGTTCCGGCACCAACCCGTGCGGAAAGCTCAGGGGCCGATTCGAAGACGGGAGGATCCTTGCGCAGCAAACCAATGGGCCAGCCGACACCGCCGACGACATGCATCGACAGGATTTCCCGCGAAAATCCGTTGTCATCCTTGGCCGACCGGAAGTGCAGCTTTCCGATCGACGTGACCTCGACACCTTTGTCGCGCAAAAGGTGCATCCAGCTCATGGGAAAACCGCAGTAGGGAGTGGCGCTGTCCCAGCAGCGAATCCTGTGAACGAAATCGCCGCACGCGATGCTTGCGCGCGCGGGAACACAGACCGGCGAAGGAGTATAGGCATTCTCGAAAACCGTTCCGCGGGCAGCGAGCCTGTCCAGATTCGGTGTCTTGACAACGGGGTGGCCCGCGCAGCCCATGGCATCCCTGCGGTGCTCGTCCGAAATGATGATCAGGAAATTGTTGCCCGATGCTGCGTTCATTTTCTCGCCCTCTCCGGATCGAACTAATGAAAAGTTGCGGAAAAGGCCAACTTCAAGGATTCCTCCGGCAATTGTCCCGCTATCATGGGAGCGCCGGATCTCCCCGCTCCAATGGATCCTGATCGAGGGCGTGGAAATCGACCGTGGCGCCGCCGACATGTGCGAAACTCTTGAGCAGACTGGCGATCCTGTCCGAACTTTTCTGGTACGTGTCCAATCGAACCTGCCGCCTGACGCGCCGTTCCGTTCACGCGGGTAATGGTTCCCTAATCGGAGGGTCTCTCGGTATCGGTGAACCCGGCCGTGGTTGTCGGTTTCAGTGAAATGCCGGGTGACATCGAGAATTGCCTGACATGCCGACACCAGTCAAAAGGCGCTGGATGACTGCCCGGTCTAAGGACCTGTCCTTTCGCGGCAGGTCAATCATGCCCGATCAGGTGACGGTGCCGGTCACGATGTTGGAAATTTCGGCCACGGGCAGCACGCTGACCGAGTTGTCGAGCCGGTACCGGTCGGGACCGGGATAAACGATCCACAGGTGTTGCAGGGGCAGGTCATGAAGCACCGCGCGGATGCTCTTTGTCATCCTGGGGGCGTCCTGGTACTTGAACTCCATTCCCCACAGCGCACCGTGCGCCTGCCAAACCAGATCAAGCTCCGCACCGGAATGGGTGCGCCAGAAGTAGGGGTGGGTTACGCCCACCAGGCGGACAGCCTGCTCCAAGGCGAAGCCTTCCCATGACGCGCCGAGCTTCGGATGGGACTCCAACTGCACGGATGTCGCGACGGTATGCAGCGCGTGAAACAGCCCGCTGTCCCGAATGTACAGCTTGGGCGCTTTCACCAGGCGTTTTCCGACGTTCGCGTGCCACGGGGGAAGCAGGCGGACCATGAACGTGCCGCTCAGGATTTCGAGGTAGCGGCGAACCGTGTGATCGGAGACGCCGAACGATCGGCCGAGCTCGGAAAGATTGAGCGTCTGGCCGTGGTAGTGGCTTACCATCATCCAGAATCGACGCAGGGTTTCCGCCGGAACGGAGATTCCGAGCGCGGGGATGTCGCGTTCCAGGTGGCTACGGACAAAGTCTTCCCGCCAGAGAGCGGATGCCGCGTCGTCATCGGAAAGATAGCTTCTCGGGAACCCTCCCCGAAGCCACAGCTTGCGCCATTCTCTTGTTCCTGTCTCGTCGACCGCCAGGGGACCAAGGTCGTGATATGCGACCCTGCCGGCGAGACTCTCGGAGATTTCCTTGACGAGATCTGGAGAGGCGCTGCCGAGCAAAAGGTATCTTGTGGCTGGCTGGCGGTCCGCCAGGACGCGGAGTAACGGAAAAAGATCCGGTTTGCGCTGCACTTCGTCGATCACGACGGTGCCATTCAAGCCCTCCAGGGCGGTTTGCGGCTCGTCAAGCCGGGCAAGGCTCCTCGGGTCTTCGAGGTCGAAGACATGCTCCGCCTTCAGAGACTGGGCCAAGGTCGTCTTGCCGCATTGTCGGGGCCCGAGGAGTGCCGTGATGGGCGAGCGGCGGAGCTTGGCCCGAAGGGCCTCCAACTCCCGTGGACGAGGAAGGTGAAGCATGGCGGCACCATAGCATGAATAACCTGAAAATTCGAACAATTGATTCGAATTTTCAGGCTTCTTTGGTTTCCGTGGGGAGGACGGGTCGCCCATGTGTCATCATCCGGCTTCAGGACCGCTTCAAGTCCAACTTCCCGCGTCGCGGGTTCAACCCATCATGTCCCGAAGGTTAGATGGCTCGAGTCGTCCTCGACCGGCAGGGCAAACACGAACAGGGGTTATCCTTGATGTTGACATCCAGGAAGGGTCGATGCACTCGATGAATTCTGTTGCCTCGAGTGCGTTCGACGGCGTTATCGCGGCCTTCACGGGAACGGCCATTCTCGGTGCCGCGAGCTACATGCGCAGGCGTGTAACAAGACGCCAAGCTGCGAACCATCTTCAACTCGTGTTCACAGAAGCTGATGGTCAGTACGAATCGAATGGTTCCTTTCCCGTTCGCCGCGTACCGCGTTCATTCCCCGGAATTTTTTGGCAAAAGAAGCCGGCATTTCACTGCCAAGGCCTGAAAACCCGGGTGACAGACGATTGAATCAAACCAGCAAAGGGTAGCGAAGGGCCGGGAAAGGAACGGTCATTGCGGGGTCGTTTGCGGAAGGGGGCGGAATCCTACGCTAAGCACCGAGGACCCGTTTTCCGTGCTTTCTCAGTTCACCGTCAGGTCCGACATATCTGTCCAGCGTCACGGGTTTGATACGGAGTTCTCTGCAAAATTCCGCAACCGAAGTGCTGCCCGAGCGAGACGAACCTGGGCCTTGGTCAGGGCGAATTCCCGGCCACCCTTGCGGCCTCTGGCACGAGCGGCAGACAATCCGGCGATCGTTCGCTCACTGATCAGTTCCCTCTCGAATTCCGAAAGTGCGGCAAGAATGCCGAACACAAGCCGGCCCGATGCGGTGGTCGTGTCGATCTTTGCGCCCTGTCCGGTCAGAACCCTCAAGCGCTGACACCGCTCCTGGACAGTGCTTCGACATACTGACTAGGTGCGCGAGGTTGCGCTCCTCTTCCCGAGAAAATCCGGGAACTCAGGCCACCGTACTCTTGAAATGAGCGCAAGTCCTGTCAAACTCACGTGAAAGTCGGATATAGGCGAAATGTGAGGAAATTTTCGATGCTCTCAGCCGCAATCAGCGGCGTTTGCCCGGGCATTTACCCGTCAGCGGCCTCTGAGAGCTCCGGTTGATGATTTCGGAAACAGCAAGAATACAGTCACCGGCCAGAACCAACCCGTTGTGGGGCTTTTGGCCCCAATTTGGGCTAAGGCCATAGGCCAGCCGATTGCAGGTACTCATGTTAACCTTCCCTGTTGAACGCGTCGATCAGGTACAAGCCGTGCATGGTCAGATCACCGTCGATTTCATCAAAAACATCCGTACCGCGTTCAAACAGTCCGGCGAGGCCACCGGTCCCGATGACCTTCGTCTTGCGTTGTCGTTCTTCCTGGATCTTCGAACAGATGCCGCCGATCATGCCGACGTATCCCCAGAAGACGCCTGAACGCATGTCCGCAACCGTATTCTTGCCGACGACCTTCTCGGGAACCCCGACATTGATTCTTGGCAGCGCCGCCGCCGCTTCGTGCAACGCGCGTATCCACTGGTTCACTCCTGGTGCGATCACGCCTCCGATATAGGCTCCATCACTGTCCACGACATCGAACGTGGTTGCGGTTCCGAAATCGACCACGATTAGGTCGCCGCCATAGCGGTCAAAGGCGCCGACGGTATTCACGATCCGGTCGACGCCGACCTCGGTCTCACTGTCGACGTGAACATCGATGCCGAGACGGCATTCCGGGTTCCCGACAACCAGGGGACGGCACTCGAAATACCGGTCGCACAGGACGCGGATGTTGAAGAGAACCTGCGGGACGACGGCTGAAACGACGACCCGGTCAATGGAACGAGGCGGAATCGGGGAACTCATGTAATTCATGAGGTTGCTCAGCCAGACGAAGTATTCGTCCGCGGTCTGTTCTGGCTTGGTTGAACAACGCCCAGCCGCAATGAAACGGGTTCCATCGTGCAGCGAGAAGCCCGAATTGGTGTTTCCAATATCAATCGCAAGCAGCATGAGTCGTGTCCGTGGCCAGAAGGTGGATGTCAGCCACCGCTAAGCACCGAGGACCTGTTTTCCGTGCTTTCTCAATTCACCTTCAGGTCCGACATATCTGTACAGCGTCACGGGTTTGATACGGAGTTCCCTGCAAAGTTCCGCGACCGAAGTGTTGCGGTTTGACATGGCTGTCTGAGCGAGACGAACCTGGGCCTTAGTCAGGGCGAACTTCCGGCCGCCCTTGCGTCCCCTGGCACGAGCGGCAGACAATCCGGCGATCGTTCGCTCGCTGATCAGTTCCCTCTCGAATTCCGCAAGCGCGGCCAAAATGCCGAACACAAGCCGGCCCGAGGCGGTGGTCGTGTCGATCTTTGCGCCCTTTCCGGTCAGAACCCTCAGGCCGACACCGCTCCTGGACAGCGTCTCGACAATGCTGACAAGGTGCGCGAGGTTGCGCCCCAGCCGGTCCAGTTTCCGGACGACATGCACAACGCGTTCCTTGAGGGCACGCAGGCAGTTCTCCAATCCGGGCCTGTCGCCGCGTGCGCCGGACGTGCGATCCTCGTAGATCATCCCCGGTTCGACGCCCGCGGCACGCAGGGCATCGAACTGCAGATCCGGCGACTGCGATCCATCGGCTTTCGATATCCGGACGTACCCGATCAGCATGTTTCGCAAACGATCGTTTGGGACACAGGGTCTTTCAAGTGGTTTCCGGGCGGGATTTCCGTTTCACAGGCCGTATCACAATCAAAGTCTCGCATACAACGGAGAAAAGAAAAGACATGCCCCGTCGAACCATACTGACAGGTCGGCAACGGCCTGCGCTGCTCTCACTGCCTCGAACAGAAGCGGAGCTCCTGCAATATTATGTCCCGAGTGAAGTAGACCTGCAACATGTCCGGCGGCGTCGCAGGCCGCACAACAAGCTCGGATTTGCTCTGCAGCATTGTGCCCCGCGATAACCTGGAAGGGTTCTGACACCTGACGAACTGATTCCGAAGAACGTGATGGATTTCATCGGTGAGCAGCTTGGTCTCGATGGTGATGATCTTCTCGACTACGCGGTTCGGGAAGAGACCCGCCATGAGCATCTTGCAGAATTGCGGGATCTGTACGGGTTTCGAACCTTTTCCGGCCACAAGGCACGAGACCTCCGCAGCTGGCTCCACGAGGAAGCCGAATTGGCGCGGTCCAACGAGGATCTTGCCCGCCGGCTTGTCGAGTAATGCCGGCAGACCCACACCGTTCTGCCGGCAATCACGACCCTCGAAAGGCTTTGCTCGGATGCACTTGTGGAGGCTGAGCGCAGGATAGAAGCCAGGATTGCCAGCCGGATCGGACCCGAGCTCCGGCGGGGCAATCTGGCATTGCTTGAGGACACGGTTGACGGCCGCCTGACCAGGTTCGTCTGGCTCAGGCAATTCTCGCCGGGAAACAATTCAGCCGCCGCGAACCGCTTGCCGGACGGTCTGGAATACCTGAATCGGCTGGAATGTCCGGATGATCTCTTCGTCGGTGTCCCGGCCCATCGGATCGCCCGCCACCGCCGACAGGGCGAGCGCTACTACGCTGATGGATGACGCAATCTATCGGAGAACGGACGCCTTGCGATCCTGGCGGTGTGTGCGGCGGAATGGCGGTCAATTCTGGCCGACACTATTGTGGAGACCCATGACCGGATCACGGGCAGGTCCTACAGGGCCGCCATGCGTCAGTGCGAAGCCCGTATCGCCAATGAAGCGACGGCTGCTCGTGAAACCCTGACGTCCTTTGCCGGGCTGGGCAATGCACTGATCAAGGCCCATGAAACCGGTGAAGGGCTTGACGTGGTGATTGCAGGCAAGACCGGATGGGAGGGCCTCGAGGATCTTGTCACCGCCGCCTTGCAGCTGTCCGGCACGATGGCGGCCGACCCGTTGGACCACGTGGCGCAGGGCTACAATCGGTTTCGCCGGTACACCCCCCGCATGCTCCGGGTTCTCGACATTCAGGCCGCGCCGGTCACCCAACCTCTGCTGCGTGCCGTGCAACTTCTGCGCGACGGTGAACGCGAAACGCTCCCGGCCGATTTCCTGAAACGCAATTCGAAATGGCGGCCGCATCTGAACACCCGCCATGCCAATGACCATCGGTTCTGGGAAACCGCGGTTCTGTTCCATTTGCGCGACTCGTTCCGCTCAGGCGATCTCTGGCTCAAACACTCACGCC
>JAPOVX010000131.1 GCA_026707935.1 Paracoccaceae bacterium | reverse complement strand
TGACAGACACCTGGGATTCAAGATTCACATAACCGTTTGGTTCCCATAATCACGCAAACCCCGCATCTTCTGTGCCTCGCCGGATACGCCGTGCAGCCGGAGCAGCCCGCCGACTGTGATCGTGATCCGTGTCCGCTCTTTCAACAGACGTTTCCGACCGCGCAACAGCCGCATCGCGTCCTCCTCTTCGACACCCGGACCCGGACAGGCGCCAGCGCATCCCGATCACCACCGTCAACGCAGACCGGTAACATAATCGGGCAGCCATAGCGCGAGCTGTGGAAACGAAATGAGCACCACAGCGGTTATCGTCATGGTAATGACGAAGGGAAGCGAACCAATGGCAACATCATTGAAACGAATGTCGTCCCGGATTCCCTGAATAACATACAGATTGATCCCGATCGGTGGCGTAATGAGTGCCATTTCGAGCAAGACCATCAGCAGGATGCCAAACCAAACCGGATCGTAGCCGAGCGAAAGGATGATGGGTGCGATCAGCGGGACCGTTGTCGGCATCATGGAAAAGGTTTCAAGAAAAAACCCCAGCACGATGTAGAATATGACGATGGCGATGACCATCTGAAGCGGCGCGAGTCCCGGGCTCTCCATGAACAGCGTCAACTCTCGCGTCAGACCGATTGCAGCGAGTCAGAGGTCAGATAAATCGCCGCCGATACGATCAGCATGATGACACCTGTTGTCCGCATGGTGGACAACAAGGCGTCTTGCAGCATCTCTTTAGAGAGCGTTCTCGTCCAGGCGGCCAGGACGAGCGCGCCACACGAGCGCGCACACCACACCCAGCGCTCCCGCTCCTGTCGGTGTTGCCAATCCGGCATAGATCAACCCGAATAACATGAACTGGATAAGCGGGGGTAGCAGGTCAACGAGTGACTTCAGCCGCGCCCGCCAGGAACTGTGAACAGGCTTTCCGCCAAACTCTGGTTGGATCAGACACGTAACGGGCACTGTTCCCATGAAAAGCAGCGCAAGAAGAAACCCAGGCACAAACCCGGCGAGGTGAGGTAGAGTTTCGGCACCGAGGTATTGGTACAAAAGCCCATAGATAATCAGGTTGATAGACGGCGGAATGAGAATACCCAAGGTTCCGCCGCTCGCCAATGTGCCCAAAAACAACCGCCGATTGTAACCGCATCGCTCACACCCGGCATTGCCACCGTGCCCAGCGTCGCCGCCATTGCCACGCTGGATCCGGAAGTTGCTGAAATCATGGCACAGCTATTGACATTCGTGTGCATCGGCCCACCGTGCAGCCTGGACAACCAGTGGTCCAACACGTCACACATCCTCATTGCAATTCCTGCCCGAAAGACGAACTCGCCAAGCAGGACAAACATGAGTACCGCGACGATGAGAACGTCGTTGCTACTTCACCAGGAGATACCGCCGAGGGCACGATCAAGGGCAACGGGCTAAAAAACCCGGCCCAGCCCGATCCCCAGAATGCCAGGTTTTGCTCCGATCGGCATCGCCAACGCAATCAGAACAATCAGGGCAATCGCTGTGGTCCCCGGCATCCAACGATCCCTGGCTGTCGTGCTGCTGGACGGATCCGCTGCGGCGTCTCGCGTGCCCGCTATCTCTTCGACCATCTGCAAATCACCGGAAGTCAGGGCCTTCAGGATTCGCAGCGCAGTGACAAGGATTGCAAAGGTGAAAAACACCAGACCCGCAAACCGGAGAAACCGCGGAGAAACCTGCGGAAAGCCGAGCGGACCTCCTGAGTAAAATCCCTCTACGCAACTGATTCTGCGGGATTCGTCACATTCGCATTTTGGACGGCCTTGATCGGCGAGTAGCCGTCACACGGCCATTCTCCTCCAGGAATGCGTATAAGGGGCACCTTTCCACCCAGCCAACATTTATTCTCGATCCAATCAGTCGCCAGCACTTGGCGGAATTTTGCCTGAACCACCGAAGCCACGATTCTGCGTACACCAATCCGCCAGCCTCGCCCGGGTCTGCAACACAGGTCCACCTTCCGGTTCGTCATCGCGGGCCAATGCCAGCCAAGGTATGGAAATGCCGCCGTCGGCAATTTGCGGGGTTGGTCTTTTCTGTGGAATCCAGTTGGTTCGAGACAAGAAGAGCCGTGCCTTGTGGGATTCGCCGCTGAAGGTGGGTGCTCTCGTCCAGGATCTCGCCCACGAAGGTGGCTTGTATCTGCGCTCCATTGCGCCTGACCGCATCAGTTTCATGCCGCCCCTGAACATCAACGAAGATGAAATCTCCGAGGGATTAACCATCCTGAAACATGCCCTTGACAAGGCGTGGTCCCGCGTCATGAGTGTCGGGCCATGAACGTACTTGTCCGTGAGGGGGTCATCGCGCCGAATCTCACGCCCTTCAACGATGATCTGTCGGTTGCAACGGATCTGTATGTGCGCCACGCTGCCGCATTGCTGGATGGTCCCTGCGTTGCCCTAGCGCCTTTTGGCACCAACGGCGAAGCGCTGTCCGTCGCGATTTCCGAGCGTATCGACGCATTAAAGGCATTGCTGGAATTCGGGGTTGATCCGGCGCGGCTGGTTCCGGGAACGGGCCTGGCAAACCTCCCCGAAACCGTTCACCTGAGCCGGATGATGCTTGAACTTGGCTGTGCCGCGGTCATGACCCTGCCCCCTTTCTATTTCAAGGGTGTTTCCGAAACGGGATTGTACACATATTTCGACGAACTGATTTCCAGGATCGACCGAACGGACAGCCGGCTGATTCTCTATCACATCCCTCAGGTGGCGGGTGTCGGAATCCCCGTCAGCGTGGTCAAGCGTCTGAAGCGGGCCTATCCTGGCGAAATCGCAGGAATCAAGGACAGTTCCGGCGATGAAGACAACACACGTGCGCTGCTCGAAATTGACGATCTCATTGTCTATCCCGGCTCGGAACTACCGATCCTGAAAACCTTTTCCGGGGCCAGTCCAGGCTGTATTTCGGCCACCGCCAACCTGAACGGTCGTGACATTGCCCGGGTGGTAAAGCTCTTGAAAGATGGCCGTCTCGAAGAAGCCGTCGAACTTCACCGGCGTGTCCGGCAGATCGGAATGATCTTTCAAGAATATTCGCCGATCCCTGCACAAAAGCGTCTTCTTGCAATCGCCACGGGTGACGCCCGTTGGGCCAACGTCCGTCCGCCACTTGTGGCGATGAGCGAAGACAGGGGACACTTTTTGCTCGGAAAACTTGGCGAGGAATTTCGTGCGCAACTGGCATCTTTTGCGCGGTTATTGGTAACCTGATCACGACGTGAGACGACTGTTTTCCGGGTCATAGACGCCGGTATGGTGTCGTCTTGCGCGACGATCAATGCCGAGTGTCCGAAACAGGCAGTCTTGCCCCATTTCCAGGGAACCGCGGCGAACGTAACCGAGCGCCAGGTTCTTTCCGATGCGAAATCCGCGTGACGCTGAAGTCACGTATCCTATCCATTCGCCCCCCTTCAAGATCGGGTCGGGCGCAAGAGCGTCGGGTCCGTCATCAGCGATTTCAAGACCGGCCCGATGATCAGGAAGGGCATCAAATTCGCCTTGCCCCAGCGAGGGGCCTAGGAACGCCGTGCTCCAGCCGACAAAGGCGTCGAGGCCAAACATCTCCGCCTCCTGGCCCTTTGGTACGCCCCGGTCCATCAGCGACCGGCTTTCCGTCTACGCCGGCTCGAAAAACACGCCAATGATCGCGCCGAGGATGAAAAACCAGGTCTTGTCGCCGATCAGCAGCTTCGGGAGCCCGCACGCTATCACCCCTATGATACCGATTGGCACTGTTGGGTTCTGCCTTCGTTCCCCGCCGATCTTCCAGCCCCTCAAACGGCAAAGCGCCCACGCCGGCGGCATTCGGGTTGCCGTATCGACGCTGATCCCTGCCGGATCGATCCTGCAATGTTCCGTGCGCGGCACAGTATTTCAGAGGAATGCATTGATGACGAAAGTGACACGGGAATCTGCGGAAGGACTTCCAAAGGTCGAACTCCACGTGCATGTCGAGGCGTGCATCAGTGGCGACACGATCGAGAAACTGGCCGGCGAACTGGACGACCCGATGATCCGGCCCAAGCCGGAATTGTTTCGATACGGCAGTCTGGCCGAGTTCCTGTCGATATGCGAGTGCTGGGTCGACCTCCTGAGAACGGAGGAGATCGCCGAACAGGTCGCATACGTGGCCGCGAGGCTAATGCATGAAGACGACATCGTCTATGCGGAGGTCTTTACGGGCCCTCGCTACCGGGTTTGGCTGCACGATCACGTACAGATCGAGGCCATGTGCCGCGGATTTGCGCGAGCGCACCAGGACGGGTTCACCGACTGCTACCTGATCCCGTCGATCAGCCGCGAACAGTTGCCGGAATGGGCGATGGACATAGTCGACCGGATGGTCGGCATCGACCAGGTAGTCGGTCTGAGTCCCGACGGCAATGAAGCGATTTTGGGCCGGACGAGCGAAAAAATTCGCAAAGGTTTTCGAACGCGCCGCCGATCTCGGCATGGACTGAAGCGCACACTGCGGCGAATCCTCGGGTCCGTTGGGGGGGTATCGGATGACCTGAACTTCCTTGACCTCGATCGTATCAACCATTGCGTGCGTGCAATCGAAGACCCCGAACTCGTGGAGCATTTGGCAGAAAGAAGGGTACCGTTGAGGATCTGCCCGACCTCGAACGTGATCACCGAATTGCACGATTCTATCACCAACGGTCTAATTGATGCATTTTACAGGGCGGGTGTACCGGTGACAGTCAATTCAGATCACAGTACACGACGCACTTGAAACGAGAGGCGAAAAGGATTCGAATTGAGGACTCTTCCAACGTCTTCAACACGAAGGATCTTCGCGATGCTCGGATTTCTCATCGCCCCTCTAACGAACACTCTACGACCGCACTTCGCCTTGAGCAAGTCGAGGCTCGCGACGCTGGCGGTCCTGCTCATTGGTCTGGCAAACTGTCGGACCGTGAATCTCAGTCACCTTGCAAGCCAGTTCCC
>JAPOVX010000133.1 GCA_026707935.1 Paracoccaceae bacterium | reverse complement strand
GGACCACGCCGAAAGGCGAATACCGGGTTGCTGCCGGCTTCCGGGGCTGCTCGAACACCTTGAGGAATGCGGTTTCCTGACCCTGCCGCAGAAGCGCACCACGGCGGCAAAGTCGGAACGCAAGCCAGTCGTCCAAGTCCGGGCGTCCGATCCGCAGCCTGAGATTGCCTGCGGTCATTGCGATGCCGATCCGCGGATCCTTTTCCGGCGCTGGCTCCTGCATCGCGTCGGTCGGAGCAACGCATTTGCCGATCCCACACACCGAATGCTAGCCAAACTGTGAAAGGAGATTCCCGACCCGCAGCGATTGCGCGGCGATTGTCAGCGAGGGATTCACTGCGGCCGAGCTCGGCAGGAAACTCGCGTCCACGACCCACAGGTTGTCATGGTCGTAGGCCTTGCAGAAGGAATCCAGGGGGGCGGTGGCAGGATCGTTTCCCATGCGCACTGTACCGCATTGATGGGAGGGTGCCTTGTTACCGAATGGTTTTGTCAGGATGATCTGATACCCCGCCTTGCGGAACAACCGTCGCATGCATTCGACCAGCAATTCATGGGTCCTGAGGTTTGAAGGCTGCCAATCCATGACAATCCGGTCGCCTTTGGGATAGACTCGGCTGTTCGCTAAGGGAAAGTCTTCGCTCATCAAATACCAATCCACGGCACGGTCGCAGAACCATTGCAGCAGGAACTCTGGTGCCCAGATCGGAATGTTCGCCGCCAAGACAGGAGCCGAGATCTTTCCCAACTGCTGAACATTCCCAAGCGGCAGGCCGGTTTCGTCGTCGTCCAGGT
The DNA here is from genome assembly GCA_026707935.1 of Paracoccaceae bacterium. Taxonomy (GTDB): domain Bacteria; phylum Pseudomonadota; class Alphaproteobacteria; order Rhodobacterales; family Rhodobacteraceae; genus JAPPHA01. The sequence goes on along the minus strand of JAPOVX010000133.1, from coordinate 4,260 downwards.
AGAAGTCGTTGATCCCGAAGACCTTCGAATGCACCGTCGACCATTTCTTCCTCAGATCACAGGTGATCATTGCTGTGGTGTTGTGGTTCATGAAGTAGCGCCCAACGGCGTCCGAGGAATTCGCGAGCCCGCCGGCACGCTTCGGATGTTCTGAGCGCTGCAAGAGAACCGACGAATTTACAGCGCCAGCCGCCAGCACCACTTTGTCGGCTGAGAGTTTCTTGTCCTTATTGCCCTGTCGGTAGTGCGCCGCCTCGATCCTTTTCCCGGTCGTATTTGTGGCAAGATGGGTAACATGCGCCCCCGAAATTAGTTGCACGTTCGGGTGGGCCAATGCCTGATCCAGCGGGCCTGTCTCGGCATCGATCTTGCCGCTATGGGTATCCGGCACCCCGTCCCAGGGGGTCCTTGCCCGGGCCAGCCACTTTTCAAGATCTAAGGCAAGCGGGAGCGGCGCAGGGTTCAGACCCAGCCGGCGCAACCGCTCGGCGGCATCGGCGATCTGGGGCTCATAGGGCACGGGTGGATAAGGAAACGGCGTGCTGCGTGGCGGATCCGTGAGGTCGATGCCGTCGGCACCACGGATTTGGTAGAGCACTTCGGCCTTTCCGTACCAGGGCTCCAGTTCGTCATAACCGAATGGCCAGGCGACTGTGTCACCTTCGGGCAGTTCGCGGGCCTGAAAGTCGGTTTCGCGGTATCGATACATGACCGCACCGTAGAACTTCGAGTTGCCGCCGACATTGTAGAAATTGCCGGGCGAAAATGCCTTTCCGCAGGCGTCGAGCCAGGTTTCCGATGACCGGTAGTGCCCGCGTTCGAAAATCGCTGACAGATCACGCGCCTCGTGACTGTCCTTCAGGCGTTCGCCGCGCTCCAGAATGACGATGTTGGCTCCGGTTGGTGCCAGTGCATAAGCAAGCGTGGCGCCACCAATGCCCGACCCTATGATCAGAAAGTCGATCGTTTCCTTGTCACCGGGCGGTATTCTTGTATGGTTCATCCTTTGCACCCATAGGGTTCCGATTACGACTCGCGCAGCGAGTGCAAACTGAACGACCGGCCCGCTATCGTTGGCGGATTGCGGGGGCTACCAGCCGGCTCTGCGGTTTAGGCGCAGAACCAGTGCCGCCCATGCCCGGTCGAATCGTCCGGACTCGAGAAGCGAGAGGAAGGTCAGGACGCCCTGGCCGCCGTCGCTGTCCCAGCGGTGCCCGGTGCGCTTCTTCCGAGCCGACACGAGAACCTTGTAAGCTGCACGATACTGCATGCGATGCAACCGATTGAGCGGGGCATTTCCGGATTCTGCATGCCTTTCATCCGCAGTTTGGTAAGACGATCCGTTATGGCCGCCTTCCGAAGGACATGACGGCAGGAAAGCACCTTTACATTGGGCAGTCGGACTTTTCCCGGGCGATTCCGGTGGCCTGGACCAGCCTCGCCGGGGTCAAGCCGTTTCGTGTCGCCTCTAACGGGCGTTCCCGGCAGCAAGCGGATGATGTGCCGGCGCTGGCGGCGTTTCTGGCTGACCTGCACCGCAATTCCGGCTGATCTGTAAAGGAAATCCTGTCTTGTCTGTAAAGGGGATTGCGTCAACGTTCCGGGAAGAAACCGGCATGTGTTAGCGGAATCATGACACCGGCTCGAATACGGGTCGTTCACGGTGGGTTTCCTGTGTCAGCACTGTTGCATTGATGTCATGACAACTACGCGGCAGGGAGTACTGTGCCATGAGCCGACAGGATGACGACAAGGCGGCCCGATTGCGCCGGGACCGCTGCCTTCACCCGGCGCCCGAGCAGGTGACAGACAATCGGTTTGACAACATGACCTTCTTTGGCCGCCGCCATCTGCTGCAAGCCTGAAATCCCGCGCTTGGGGGAGGTATGACGGATGATGGGTTTCACGTTCCGAATTCCAGTTTCAGGGCCCGGCCTTCGAGCCATGGCACGATGGTCTCGGTGTCGGCGAAGCCGGCGTTGATCATCATCGGGTTGTGTGCCCGCCGCCCGAAGCGGACGCGGACGGCGTGCTCGGAGATGGTGACGGTGGCATGATGAAACTGCGGAACAGGGTCCGTGCCCGCGCGCTATTCTGTCCGTTGCCGATCCTACTTGCCAGCAGCCTGTAGAGCCCGCTCGCCATGAAGGTGAGCTGGAGGTCGGTGTTGATGCGCATGGGCACGGCGGTGGAGAGCGCATCCATTTGGAAAGAGTCGATGGTCTCGGCGATGGTCGATTGGAACGAGCGGTGCGCCTACACAGTCTGCAAAACGAGGCACTAGGCCGTTTCGAGGGAATTTGGGATCACCAGCGCCTTGATCGCGAATCCATTGCGAAGTTGGTCGACGGCCTGCGTGAAGTCGCCGAGATCGTATCGGTGGGTGATCAGCCGCTCGAACCCAAGCTCGCTACGGGCCAGCATTTCCAAAGCCAACCGGAAAGTGTTCCGGGCAAGGAAGATACCCTCAATACTAACTTCCTTTCGGACGGCGTCGGCTTGGGGAAAACTTGGCTGACGGGTATCGTCCAGACCGAAAATCAAGATCTTCGCGCGTGGCCGCGATATTGCTATTGCTTCCGCGATCTGAGTGCCGACAGTATCGACGACGTGGCTTGCCCCTTTTTCGCACAGGCGCGCCACCTGATCCCTGTCACGCGGGTCCACGACCGCAAAACCGAATTCCTCTGCCGCCTCCGCCCGGCCGGAGGCAGGCTCGACAACAGTCACTGAACGCACCGCGGCCGACCTAGCCACTATGGCGAACATCAATCCGATGGGACCGCCGCCTAGAACGACAACGTCACTGTCGGCTTGCCAGCCGGCGCGCATCGTTCCGTTCAGTACGCAACTGAGCGGTTCAGCGATCGAGGCGAGTTCCATCGACAGCGTGTCTGGCAGCTTGAAGACCGTTCTTCCGGGCGCCCATGCGTATTCTGCAGCACCGCCTTCGACCCGCTCGCTCCCAAATCCCTCCATGAAGACGCACAGATTGGGAAGTCCGCGACCGCAGAAGACACATTTTCCGCAGGTCACGTTTGGAAGGATGCCAACTCGGTCGCCGACCGAAACACCGGAATTGGGCCCGGCATCCACGACAATGCCTGAGAATTCGTGGCCAATGATGACGCCGGGGCGATAGATCACTGTGGGAGGCACGTCCAGCGCATGCAGGTCGGTACCGCATATGGCATTGGCGGCGACCTTCAAGACAACACCATCCGAACTCTCGACAGAAGGTATTGGAACATCCCGGACTTCTATGACACCGTTGCCCGCGAAAACGGCTGCCTTCATCATTTGCCTCATTCGTCGTTTTGACATTTTCACGCCGGAGATAACTACCATTTAACTGTTTAACCTTTTCAAGACTCATATGTGCCACCAAGCACTGTGTCAAGCGTTCATCGGCCTCTCTCGAGGCTACGGTTTGCTGTCTCTGCCCGTCCGGAGTGTCGTTATGGAGCGCTTCGATTGCCGTCAATTATCGCGAGGCGCCTGCCGAATTGATAGCTGGTTTGCTGCAGACGAACTAGGCCGCCCGTCACAATAGCACTTGTCAATTATGGGCGAACTTTCAGTGGTATGTGACGATAAGGCACATCTGGACGGGCGAACCCCAATCGCTGCCCGTGACGGCGTGACGTCCACACACGTGCCGCAAATTTCGCTAGCGATCATGGATCGCCGCAGCCAATGCCAGGGTTGTGTATGTCTTTGGAGGTGTTGCCTCTGGACCGGTTCACCACGTTGAGTCATTGGGGATTGACAACGTTCATTGCCGATGTATACTGAGTTATACGATTGCCTAATTTAGGTTTCAGCGGAGGAGCCGCCAGAATCAAAATGGCGGCGGATGTCCGCTAACATGGAGGAGATCATGAACTATCAAACACGCAGACTTCCTGTCCTGGCGCTTGTCGCTTCAGCGGCCGCGATCGCGGCCGGCCCCCTTCTTGCGCAGGACCGCGTAACGGTGATGTCGTCGATTTCCGGGGATATGGGGCGTCAACTCGAGGACATGTTCGACATTTTTACTGCCGCTTCCGGGATCGAAGTCGTGCATGAAGGCGTTGGCGATTTCGAGACGCAAATCTACACGCGAATCGAAAGCGGCAATCCCCCGGACGTCGCATTTGTGCCTCAACCCGGAACCGTCAATTCAATCAATGAAGTGTCGAACTTCGTCGATTTGAAGGACGTTCGTAAGCGTTCGGTAAGGGGGTGATGGCCTTACTGGCTGTCATTGATTGAGCGTTC
>JAPOVX010000288.1 GCA_026707935.1 Paracoccaceae bacterium | reverse complement strand
GGACAATCCGCTGCAGATCTTCACGACGCTGCTGGCGCCGGTCAGGTCCACCCAGCTGAATGGACCGCCCGTGCCCGGTGCGAAGCCCCATCCGAGTACCGCCCCGACATCTCCCTCGCGAACGTCGCTCAGGACCCCGTCTTCATGGGCCTTGATTGCCTCCAGGACCTGAATAAGCAGGAGGCGGTGCTGCACCGCCAGCGCGTCGGGCTGGTCACCGGATACCGGCCAGTGATCCCGTAGTCCTGTCCACAGGCGCTGGCGCTGGCCTCGTTCATCATAAGAGTAGAACCCCCCGCGGGATTTGCGTCCGAGGCGTCCGAGGTTCGCCAGCTTTTCGAGAACTTCGTCGGCGTCCGCGGCCGGATACGAGTCTCCCATGACGGCACGCGATGCCCTGGCGATGCTGACGCCAAGATCGATCGATGTCTCATCGACCAGTTGGAGAGGGCCGAGAGGCATCCCGATTCGCTTGGCGGCATTTTCGACAAGCGCGGGATTCACGCCTTCGGCAATCATGCGTACACCTTCGTTGATGTACGGGATGATGCAGCGGTTTGCGTAGAAAAACCGGGCGTCGTTGACGAGGATGGGCGTCTTCCTGATCTGGCGGGCGAAGTCCAGGGCACTTGCGACTGCGTGATCACCGGTCTCACGCCCCCGAATGATCTCGACAAGCATCATTCTGTGGACGGGCGAGAAAAAGTGAATGCCCACGAATCTGCCGGGATCGGTCACGGCCTGGGCGAGTTCAGAAATCGGCAATGTCGACGTGTTGCTGGCGATGACTGTCTTGTCGCCAGCGACGGCGGTCGCGGCACGAAGAACGTCGGCCTTGACGGAAGGGTCTTCGAATACGGCCTCGATGATCAGGTCAGACCCTTTGACGTCGTCGTAACTCTCGGTAAAAGCGATCCTGTCGAGCGAGGCGTCCCGTTGCGAGGGCGTCCGCCGGTTTCGTTTCACGTCGCCGTCAAGAAGCGAACGAATCGACTCGCGAGCCTGCCTGGTCCTGTCGGAATCCTTGTCGAGCAGAACCACCCGGATTCCTGCCGCCGCGGCGACGTAACCGATGCCCGATCCCATCATCCCGGCGCCAAGAACGGCAAGGCGCCGCGTGTCGCGTCGCTCGATCGCCGCTGGCCGGCGCGCACCACGCTCAAGTGCCTGCTTGGACAGGAAGAGCGTGTTGATCATCGCGGTCGACGATGGATTCAGTGCGACAGACGTAAACCAGCGCGCTTCAATCCTGAGAGCGGTGTCGAATGGCACGAGCGCACCTTCGTATATCGCCGAGAGCATCGCGCGCGCTGCCGGATACAGGCCCTTTGTCCGGCCATGCAGTTGGGCATTGGCGCCGACGAAGGTCATGAATCCCTGTGGATGAAATGGCGCTCCGCCGGGGAACCGGAACCTGGGAGCGTCCCATGGTTTGACGATGTCTTCTTCGCTCGACGTGTGGACCCATTCCTGTGCGATGGTACGGGCGTCGTCAGGAGCAACGACTTCGTCGATGAGTCCGGCCTCACATGCCTGGCCGGGTGACACCATGCGCCCCTCGAACAGAAACGCCGAGGCGCCCATCAGCCCGAGCCTGCGCACGAGCCTGGTTGTCCCGCCGCCCCCGGGAAACAGGCCGACGCGAATCTCCGGCAGCCCGATCTTTGCGTCCGGGCGGTCCGCGGCAAGAATCCGGTGGCACGCAAGGGCTATTTCGTACCCTACTCCGAGGGCCGTGCCGGGAAGGGCAGCCGCGAATGGCTTGGCTTTCCGGCCGGGCGCGTTCCAGGAAGCGCCCCCGCATTCGATCTTTCGCAGGACGCGATGCACACCCGTCGTCATTTCGAATACCCGGACTGCCGGGTTCCCGCTCGCGTTCGTCCTCAGTCCGGCCAGGACATTCAGGTCCATGCCGCCCGAAAAGTCCGTCTTTCCGGACGTGATGACCGCCCCCTTGATGGACGGGTCCTCCAGAACGCGATCGACCAGTGTCTCGAGTTCGTCGAGTTGTTCGACATCCAGGACGTTCATGGAACGCCCGGGAAGGTCCCAGGTGATCGTCGCGACTCCCCGGTTGTCCGTGTCGAGACCAAATGCAGGCATGGAACGTCTCCCTACACGCGTTCGACAATCGTCGAGCAGCCCATACCGGAGCCGATGCAGAGGGTTGCAAGGCCGGTTTCGCGGTCCGTGCGTTCCATCTCGTCGACCAGTGTGCCCAGGATCATCGCGCCCGTGGCACCGATCGGGTGACCCATGGCGATGGCGCCTCCGTTGACGTTGACACGGTCGTGGTCGATGCCGAATTCGTTCAGGAAAAGCAGGACCACGGAGGCGAAGGCCTCGTTGACCTCGAAGAGGTCGATGTCATCGATGGACATGCCTGCCGATTTCAGTGCCTTCTCGGTGGCGGGAATCGGGCCGGTCAGCATGATCGTGGGGTCGGAACCGGTTTTTGCGGTAGCCCGAACCCTTGCTCTCGGCCTGAGGCCGCGCTTCTTGCCGAATTCGGCGTTGCCCACGAGAACCGCCGCGGCGCCGTCGGTTATCGCAGACGAATTGCCAGCATGATGGACATGATCGATGTATTCCAGGTCCGGATACTTCAACAAAGCGACCGCGTCGAAGCCGGGCATGGTTTCGCCAATCGCCTTGAACGAAGGATTCAATGCGCCAAGCTTCTGCATGTCGGTGTCGGCGCGGATCTGTTCGTCGCGATCGATGATCGTCAGTCCGTTCTGGTCGAGGACCGGTAAGCGGGACCGGCCGAATCGACCGCTCTTTTCGGCATTCGCCGCGCGGGTATGGCTTGTGAGCGCGTAATGATCGCAATCATCTCTCGAAAACCCGTAACGGGTGGCGATGATATCCGAAGATATCCCCTGGGGGACAAAGTACGATTTCATTGTCAGCGACGGGTCGACCGCAATGGCCCCGCCATCGGTTCCCATCGGGACCCGGCTCATGCTTTCCACGCCGCCGGCAATGTAGGCGTCTCCCGCGCCCCCCCGGATCTGGTTTGCGGCTATATTGACTGCCTCCAGGCCGGAGGCGCAAAAACGGTTGATCGAAACGCCCGGTACCGAGTCGTCGAGATCTGACAGGAGGACTGCCGAGCGGGCAAGGCAGGCGCCTTGCTCCCCGACCTGCGTCACGTTTCCCCAGATGACGTCTTCCGGATCGGAAGACCTCAGGTTGTTCCGCGTCCTGATCGCGTTCAGGACATCGGCCGAAAGCCGGACGGCGGAAACCTCGTGCAGGCTTCCGTCGGCCTTTCCGCGGCCACGCGGTGTCCTGACCGCATCGTAGACGAATGCATCCAGCGTGCTCATGTCCAGGAGTTCCTTTCGGCGTCAGCTGCGGTCGGACGGGTTGCCCGGCATCAGGTCATACGGGTGTTTCCAGCCGTCGAGGCTCGAGACCCGGTCAAGCCAGGCATCGATGGACGGCCAGGTGCGGCGGTCGAACCCGAACGGTTCCGGATAGAAAAGATATCCGCAGCAGGAGAAATCCGCCATGGTCGGGCCATCGCCGACCAGCCATTCGCGTTCGCTCAAGGCACCGTCGAGAACGGCATAGGCGAACTTGAGGCGATGTTGCATGAATTCGATGACAGGCCGCGGGCGCTTTTCGGCAGGAAGGAAGTTCATGAGAAACCGGACCATCCCGGCCGGCGAGGAGAACTTGTGATTGTCCCAAAGGACCCAACGCAGGATTTCCCGTTTTTCGGCCGTGTCTTTTCCTCCGAACTTCCCGGTCTTCTCCGAAATGTAGTCCTGGATGGCACCCGACTGCGTCAGGGTCGTATCGCCATCGACCATGACCGGAACTTCACCCATGGGATTGAGCGCCCGGAATTCGGGCGTTCTGGCTTCCCCGCCAAAAAAATCCACGTAGACCGGGGTCCATTCGAGGCCGGAGAGATGGAGCGGCAACGTTGCCTTGTACGAATTCCCGGATTCCCCGAAGCAGTACATCCTGATCATTGTCGTCCTCTTCACTTGCCTGTGAAGTGTCGGCGCATGTGTCCCCGCAGCTTCCGACCCGGCGTCACCGGGTACCGAAACCATGCCCGTATCCGGCACGATGCGGTTTCAGTCCGCCTCGATGATGGATCGCGCGATAATGTGCTTCATGATTTCGTTGGTGCCACCGTAAATCCGCTGGACCCGTGCGTCCGTCCACATCTGTGCGATCTTGTATTCCGTCATGTACCCGTAACCGCCGTGGAGCTGCAGGCATTCGTCAAGCACTTCGCACTGGGTATCGCTCAACCAGTACTTGCACATGGCCGCCTTCTCGATGCCGAGGTTGCCCGAGACATGGTCCGACACGCACTCATCGAGAAAGGCGCGCGCAACGACCGCCTTTGTCTTGCATTCGGCGAGCTTGAATTGCGTGTTCTGGAACTGGAGAATCGGTTGCCCGAAGGCGTAACGACCTCGGCAGTAGTCGATGGTGTCGTCAACGGCTCCTTCGATGGCGCCAACCGCGGTGCAGCCGATGATCAGCCGTTCCTGGGGCAACTGCTGCATCATCATGGCGAATCCATCGCCGAGGCGTTCCTCTCCCCCGAGAACGTTTTCCGGGGGAACCACGACGCCATCGAAAAACAGTTCCGATGTGTCCTGTGCCTTGAGCCCGATCTTGTCGAGTTTCGGACCGCGCGAAAACCCGTCGGCACCGTCGGTTTCAACGACCAGGAGCGATATTCCCCGGGCCCGTTCATCCGGATCGGTCTTGCATGCGACGATGACGAGGTTTGCCTGTTGGCCGTTGGTGATGAATGTCTTCTGACCGCTCATCCTGTAGGCATTGCCGTCCTTGAGCGCGCATGTCCGGATCGCCTGGACATCGGAGCCCCCGGACGGCTCCGTCATGGCGAGCGCGCCGACGAGTTCGCCAGTGGCCATCCCAGGCAGCCAGCGGCGCTTTTGCTCTTCGGTCCCGTAGGAATGGATGTAGTGCGCAACGATGCCTGAGTGGATACCGTGCCCCCAACTCAGCAGGTTCATCCGCGCGCCTTCGATGGTGATGACGGCTTCATGACCGAAGTCCCCGTC
>JAPOVX010000387.1 GCA_026707935.1 Paracoccaceae bacterium | reverse complement strand
GGCAGGCGCCCGCCTGTCCGGCCAGGCGCCGTGCGTTGGCCCTGGAGCCTGGCAGAAGCCGGTAGATGATGTTGCGGTATGTGGAAGTTTCGCTCACGCGGTCGGGCCTTCGGCACAAGGTTCGTCTGGTGCGGGAAAGGCTGGCTTCCCGTCACGCGATCACTACACGATCTGCCTGAATTGTCAAGGAATCATCCAAGGTAAGGATCAGGCGTTCCCGATCCCTGCAACAGGTGAAATCGGTCGGGATCTGGTGGTGGAACCGCGCCGTCAACCCATCTATATAAGTCCCTTTGTGAGCGCATCAATACCCTAATTCGGATCAAAGAACAAACAAAGAACGGATGGCCCGCGCACCAAGTCAATCCGGCAATTCCGTACGATGCGACACGGAGTTCACGACCGTTGTTTCCGTGAGTATTGGTTGGAGATGATACAAGAAATCGGCACCTGTTTTGAAACGGCCGTGGGAAGGAGGCTATGAGGTCAATGATCCGCACGATCAACATTTGGCTTGGGAACGCGTCTGAATCGGAGTTTCCGATCTCGCCGACAATCTCCGTCACATTGAGTATCACGGTTTTTCGATGGATTTGCTCGAAGGCAATGGCGCGACTTGACCGCGGCCAGACTGCCCGTAGGTAGACATGGCGTCGAGCGCTGCGCCATTGAGCGGCATGAAGCGAAGGCAACGCCGTCGGGCAACCTGCAGTTGCGCCAATTGCCCCTCCGGGTACCGCGGAGAGAATTACGGCCGATACTACGTAGGAGAATTGCCCGATTTCCTCGAGGCACGAAATGCGATGAAGGTCACTTCCTGGAACATGCAACATAAACAGGCCATTTGGCGATTTCCACTCGACCTGGATGTCGACCTGGTCCTTCTTCAGAAAGCCGGTGAACCCTCTTCGAATGTGGCGAATTGAATCAACGCCGATCCTGCAAGCGAGGTCAATTCGGCGCCATGGGAGGCCATGATCGTGGGCAAATCGAACAGGTGGAGAGCGGTGATCGTCAAGCTGTCAAATCGCATTAAGGTCGAATGAATCGCTACGAACTCGCTCGATACGGCGAAGTCAAGGGGACTGGTCGGCAGTTGGCTCGGCACACTTGCCGCCGCATCTTTCACGCCGCCCTCGGGCGAGCAAGCCATCGCAGTTTCGATGTATGCACCTACGGTGCGGACCCATGCCCATGCAGGGAGAAATTGCATTTTTTTCGGACGGGTCAGCTCACAACGTCATTTCCGCCCTGTCCACGTTCTTCGCGAAGGAGATCGGGCATCGTGTACTGGCAGCTGGCGACCTGAACATCGTGCGCGGCTTTGGCGAAGATGGTGACAAGTATTTTGCCGCCCGCTACAAAACCGTGTTCGAGCGGATGGAAATCATAGGATTGCCATGTGTCGGGCCGGCATACCGGAACGGTAGGCGGGCCGATCCCTGGCCTGACGAACTTCCTTGAGACAGCAAGAATATCCCGACTTTCCGTTCCAATTAGAATGTACCAGAGACGGTGAAGCGCCAGCTTGAATATGTCTTCGCCTCAAAGGACCTTACCGACTCGCTGACGGTGCGGGCCCTCAACGCACCTGATAAATGGGGGCCAAGCGACCATTTTCGGATCGAAATGGAACCCGCTCCGGGTGCCTGACGCGGGTGTGAAACGCAAATGCAGTTGCACTCTCACCAAGTCGAAGCTGACGATTGGCGCACCGAATATCATCCCCGTCGTTCGTTCGGCCAAGGCCCGCTGGACATGCCAAAAGAAGCGATTTGTTCCGTGGTGGCCGGTCTCAAGACAACGAGACCTGAGCAACGACTACAAGGCACCCCTGCGCGGCCGGGGAGCGGCGCCTGTTCGGGCGGGCACCACATGGCCACTGGACATCATGACCTTCATGCCGTGTTGTGCATCGACCGGATTAATGTGCCGTTCGTCCTCGGCGTACCGGACACAGATGGCATCCTCCGCGTCTATGTTTAACAGTTCTCTACCCCGGCCCTGCCGACCAGCGACTTGATGGTTATGGACAACCTGTCCTGCCACAAGGGCGGAACGGTCAGACGGGCGATCCTTCCGGGCCTGAGCACACCTGCTGTTCCATTCCCTTAAGGCTCGGAACTGAGCCCGATCGAGCAGGTCTTTGCAACGCTTCGGAGCAGACGCTGAGGTTACATTGAAGCAGATCGGCACTCCGCCGGACACGTTCCCGCCAGAGGGAGATGCCAACGAATTCAGACACGCAGGAAACAGTTTCACACGCAATGTCCGCGGCTACGCCGGTTGCAGGTCAGAACCGGATTGGGTACTAGTTTGGCGTGCGTTCGCACGATCGCGACAATTCGAAATATGTTGCCGGACCGCATTCAGCAGGACCCGGTCAACTCAAGAGGGAGTCATCATGAAAACTGGACACAAACACGTTCTCGCAGCTGCCGGAATGGTCGCGGCGATTTTCGCGGGAGCCAGCGCGTTTGCCGCGGAAGCGACCAAAATCGCTTTTCTCATGCCGTGCACGCAGTGTGCCGACCGGTGGGAAACGAAGGATCGGCCGTTCTTCATCGAGGCGGTGAAGGCGCTGGATCCGACCATCGAAGTCATCGCTCTGAACGCCGAAGGTGACGGCAACCGTCAGATCGCCCAGGGAGAATCGGTCCTTGCCCAGGGAGTGAAAGCCATCGTCATCAATACCATCGGCGAGACGACCGCGGTCCCGATCGTCCGGCAGGCGCAGCGCGAAGGCGTGCCCGTCATCGCCTATGACGGCTTGATGGTCGGCGTGGTTACGGAAGGGTTTGTGACCTTCAACAATGAACTCGTCGGTGTGCTCCAGGCCCAGTACCTGGTCGACAACCTTCCCGAAGGCGCCCGGATCGCAATCGTGAACGGCGAGCAGTTCTGCGCAGCCTGCCGGGCATTCAAGGTCGGTGCGCACAAGGTGCTCGACCCGCTTGCCGATGCGGGCAAGATCGAACTCGTCTATGAAGCCGAGGCAAAAGGCTGGCTTGCCGCGAACGCGCAGCGCGCGATCGAACAGGCGCTGACGGCCACCGACAACGGCATCGACGGTATCGTTGCTGCAAACGATACGCTCGCGCAGGGCGTCATTGCGGCCCTCAGGGGCGCCGACATGCACGGCAAGGTTCTCGTGACCGGTCAGGACGCCAGCGATGCGGCGATCGTGAACATATTGAACGGCCTGCAGTCGATGACCGTCTACAAGTCGCTTCAGCAACAGGCGGGTGCCGCCGCGCGCGGTGCCGTGGCGCTGGCCAACGGCGAAGATGTTTCGGGAATCTTTCCGGAAGTGGTGACAACCGAGTCGGGAGATGTCCCCGCGCTGCTCCTGCAGCCCACGGTCGTCGACGTCTCCAACATTGGCGACACGGTTATCAAGGACGGTTTCACCAAGCGCGAGGACGTCTGCACGGGGACTGCGGCAGAGGCTTGCACCTTCTGAAGTGGACCCGGCCGGCGGAACCGCCCTGGCACTGCTTGAAACCCGGAACCTCAGCAAGAGGTTCGGCCGCGTACAGGCACTGAACAGCGTGGACATTACTGTCCGCGCCGGTTCGGTACTGGCATTGCTCGGCGACAACGGAGCCGGGAAGTCGACGCTGGTCAAGATACTCTCGGGAGCCCTCACGGCGGATTCCGGAGACATCCTGGTCGATGGCACGCCACTGACGATCACGACACCACGGCAGGCGAGCGAAGCCGGCATTGAAACCGTTTACCAGGACCTTGCGCTTTGCGACAACCTGAGTGTCGTCCAGAATCTGTTTCTCGGGCGGGAGCGCAGCAAGGGAGTGGCTCCCTTCAGGCGGATGTTTCTGGACCGCCCGTCGATGGAACGCGAGGCTGCAAGGGCTTTCGAAAGCCTCGGCGCACGGATGCCGTCCCTTAACAGCCAGGTCAGCAATCTCTCCGGCGGGCAGCGCCAGGCCGTGGCCATCGCCCGGGCAGTCGTGTGGCGCCGCCGCGTCGTCCTGTTCGACGAACCGACCGCTGCGCTTGGCGTCGAGCAGACGGGAAACGTCCACAGGCTCATAGCGCGATTGCGCGATCGCGGAGTCGGCATCGTCATGATTTCACACAACATGACGGATGTCTTTGCCGTCGCCGACCACATGACCGTGCTGCGTCGCGGGCGCAAGATTGCCGACATGGATCCCGGATCCAGTACGCCCGACGATGTCGTGGCAAGAATAACCGGCAGTGACATCGCGGCGGAGTCGAGGCACTGAGTAGCCGGGTAGAGCCCGCAGTTTCCGGCGCGCCGGACCCGTACGGCGAACCGTCGCATGACGGGTTCGTCTCCCGGCTCAGACAGGGCGAACTCGGATTCATTCCGGTGCTGGTCGCACTCCTCGTCGCGTTTGTCGTCTTTCATCTGGCCAATCCGTATTTCCTGACCCCACGTAACATGTCGAACCTGGCCTTGCAGGTCGGCGTGCTCGGCGTCATGGCACTTGGCGTCAGCCTGGTGCTTTTCGTCGGGGAAATCGACTTGTCCGCGGGGTCGGTATCCGGTGTCTGCGCAGTGGTCCTGGTGCTGCTGGCGTCATGGTACGGCATTCCCGGTCCGGCGGCGATCGCGGCCGCGATCCTCTGCGGCGCGGCTATCGGCTGGATCCACGGCAAGTGCATCACCGTGATCGGGGCGCCGTCCTTCATCGTGACGCTGACCGGACTCCTCGTCTGGCAGGGCGTGCAACGAATGCTGGTCGGCAACCAGATCGGGCAGGTCCTCATCGACGACCCCCTGGTGCTCAGCATCGCCTCGACCTTCATGCCATTCTGGCTTTCCCTGCTCCTTGTCGCCATCATAACCGCCGTCGCCGTCGCCGTCTGTTTCTATCGCTGGAAGCGGCAACCCGGGGCCGGTCCCCTCGACCGGCTGGAGTTGCTCGGGCACGCGGCCCTGTTTCCGGCCATGGCGATCATTGCCGTGGCCGTGCTGTCGAACCACATGGGCGTGCCGGTGCTGCTTCTCGTCCTGGTCGGGCTCGCCCTGGTGCTGACGTTCGTCACCGAGCACACACCGTTCGGTGTCCACG
>JAPOVX010000075.1 GCA_026707935.1 Paracoccaceae bacterium | reverse complement strand
CCCCCTCCCAGTAACCAATTGAATCTATTCAATTAACGTTGGGACAGTAGTGAGATTAGTCACATTTTCCTGTTGACCGATCACGGGCTCCAAATGCGAACGCGGCGCGGTTGGCGCCGCGCCGTCATAACATTTCGTTGGATGATCTCTCAGGCAGCCAGGAGTTTGTATTCTTCTGGATTGCTTCCGTTTATTCGGATGGGTTGTTTCGCGCCTACTGAAACGGTCAGGTCGGTGACTTCTTCCACGTCTGTCATTTTCGCGATGATGAGTTTCTTTGCCGCCAGCATTCGAAGTATCATCTCGGCCGCACCGTTGATCGGGTGTTCGTCGCGTTCCCACCTGCTCAGTGTGAGGCGCTCAACTTTAAGCGCACTGGCAAGTTCGTCCTGATTTTGCCCCATTTCGGTGCGAAGGAATCGAATTTCCTTGCCGGTTATCTTTGAAGGAGCGGTAATGATGCCTTCGGCGATCACCCGGTGAAGTTCCCCTATCGCCGGAATGAACATCGTTTTGTCACCAGCATCGTCCTGCACCACGTTCATCTGTTCCAGGTACACGTTGTCCAGGCCGCAGGCAGTGTATTGGTACGGGGTCATTTGTCTGGTTTCCTTTCAATCTTTCCACATGATTGTCACGATTTTCAGTTGACAGGAATCCCTATCAGGAACGACAACTACACGAATGACACGAGAGTCCGAGTTCGGAGTTCGACATTCCATCTGATATTTGTAGAAACATTCGCGTGTGGAGTTTTGTGCAGGTTCATAGACCATCCCATTTTCAGGACATACAAGAGGTCCGACAAAATCAGATTCCTCTCGTCCATCCTTTCCAAGACATGTTCAGTGATGAAAAGATCACAACGCAAATTGGCCGCTATCTCGCGGATAATCCGTGTTGCCTGGGAAGCCGTCCAAGGCTGTTCGAATCCTTGATTCGCCTTCATTCGTTAGGAAAATAGTGGTTCGTGGCTGCATTGCAAGAAATTTTATCATATTGATACATTTTCTTCTTGCATTTGCAGCCGCCAGCCTATGCCTTTTGGTCACATCAAGAGGTAAACGAATGGCACGGGCCTCCAGGAAAATCGCATCGCAAGAGACTGACCTTACTTGAAATCACCGAAATGTTTCCGACCGACGAACGGGCCCGGAAGTCGATCGAGGAATTGTGCTGGCCGGACGGTCCGTTTTGCCCACCTTGTGGCACCTTCAATGTTCGGTCGAATATCAAGCACAAGATCGCAACACACCGTTGCGGTGACAGCCCGAACAAGACGACCATCCCGGCGACGACGTTTACGAGGTCTAAGCGAGTCCCGCATTGCTTGAGACGATCTCGGTCGTGGTACACTGACCATGAAGTTCAAGTTTTCGCGGGTGAGGGTGACGGCGGGAAGCTTGATGGCTGGTGTTCGGCGACTTCGGTGTGCCGCGTTGACTTCTGGCATGGACCGGAAGAAGTGACTGACATGCTTTGTTGGTCGCCGGAGCGCATTCGTGAGACGTTTATGCGGTCGTTCAACCGAGCGTCATGTGACTAAAGTATATAATCCCCTTGATTTGAGAATTGGGTTCAATGTTCGAGTCAGTTCGAGCTCGCATGCGGAGCACACGACTCATGCACTTGGTGTTCGAGTTTCCGACGCACCCGGTCATTGGGAAATTCGTCCGGAGTCAGCATCTGAACCTGGCGCAACAATGTCATCGCCTGTACCGAATGATCCCCCTATAGGACGGATTCCCAAACTGCCGCCAAATGTTCGGGCTGACTTTCAGCAGACGTACTTAGGCCGCAAAACCGATCCAATGTTTTTCGAACCCCGGTCTTTCACCATCCGGAAATACCAAGCAAAGCCTGATCGGCCGCCGAATGCCGCTTAACCCCAAGCTTTTGGTAGTCGTCCCCGATTTCTGTGATATCCTCGGCACGGACAGGAGGACGTGGCATGCAAAAAGTTCAGGGAATCGGCGGTTTCTTCTTTCGAGCCAAGGACCCCGAGCGACTTACGAAATGGTATCAGGATCACCTTGGGATTAACCCTGCCCCGACCAACATGGAAATGGCGCCCTGGATGACCGGGCCCGGGGTCACGGTTTTCTCACCCTTCGGTGCTGACACGGATTATTTCTCTGCGGACAAGTCCTTCATGCTGAACTTTCGCGTGGTCGATTTGGACGCAATGATCTCGCAACTGAAGTCCGCGGGCATAGAGATCAGCCATGAAAGCGAAATGGACGGCATCGGTCGCTTCGCCCGCATACACGACCCCGAGGGCAACGCAATCGAACTTTGGGAACCCGTGCCGTGAGCCATGGAAACAGGTGCTCAATTGCAGTTCATCTGAGCCAAAAGTAGCAATGGTCTCGGGCGTCGGGGCCAACTGGTCGAGGACGTACTGGCGCGGGTAGGTCAGACTCCCTGACCCAGTGTGGCTTGGGAAAAGGCCGCAGCCGGTACTGAAAACACCTTGACCCGCAATTCCGACACGAAGGGCCAAACAGTCCTGAGCATGTTTCGGGAACAAAAACTCCAGACCGGTTTTCTCTCTGGTTTCAATCCTGGCACAGTATGGTCCGGATAATTGCGCGTTCTCGCCAAATACCCCTTCGCGAGCGCATTCCCGGCAGATGCAGTGCCACGGAAAACGTTTCCTGCAACGCGTGTTCAATACTAACGGTACCGATTGAGCAGTTCCATCATCTTGCGGAAATTCTTGAGCTTGGCGATCGACAAGGGGGTCTGACCGAGAAATGCGGTCGTGTGTACCGACGCCCCGCGGGCAAGCAGGACTTTCGCCACTTCCAACCCGTTGTCCTTCGCAGCGAAGAACAAAGGCGTGCGCCTTTTGTAATCCTTGGCATGGAGAAACGCTCCCCGGTCAAGGAGGAACGAGGCGCCTACCGCGGAATTGGCCATGGCGGCATAATGCAGGGGCGTTCGCTGCTTGTTATCCTTGCCTTCGATGTTGGCACCGCTGGAGAGCAGAACTGCCATGGATCCCGGCGCGTCAGCCACGTAGTGAATCGGCTTACGTTTTTTTTCGTCGCCAGCTTCGAAATTCGCGCCGCGCTCAACAAGCGCGGCGATGACTTCGGGCGAACGAACCCCTTCATGCAAGGGCGTCCTTCGAAGCCGGCCGACAGCATTAACATCCGCGCCACGTGCAACCAACAAATCGATGACATCTGTCGCGCCACCTGCCGCCGCGTAGTGCAGCGGTGTCCCCCTGTTGCTGTCTCTCTCCCGAACGCTGGCACCGCGCGTAAGGAGCAGTTCCGCGACACTCCGGTTGTTCGCGTACGCGGCGACCATGAGCGGCGTCTGACCGTTCAACCGCCATTGACCGATTTCGCCAGCATCGAGTGCAAAAAGCCTGTTCTGAAGCCGGTCACTGAATGGCTCGTCGCCTGTATTCAGCTGTGCAACAGGATTGGCTCCGTTTTCCAGAAGGGCCGAAGCAAACCCTGTGAGACCGAGGACCGCCGCGAAATGCAGATCGGTCCAGCCGTTTTCATCCTTGCGGGTGGGATAGAATCCGCGTCCGAGGACTTGCCTGAGGCGTCGCTGCAAAGCTGCCTCATCTACCGGCTCCGGGCCGGTGTTCGCGCCATCATCCGCAGTTTCGACACCCCCTGAACTGGGTCGGCACGCTTCCCGTTTGTCTGCGAGGGTCGCACGGATGCCCGAAATCCGCGTATCGCTCGAGTTCACACGAACCAATCGATCCAGATAGCTTTGCGCCTTGTCCAGCTTGTCGCACGCATTGACCGCCGAATTCGCCCAACCGGCATACTTGTCTGCGATCTTTTGGAGCCCATCCCTTGCCTCCCGGTTATCCGGATCTTCCGACAGGACATCGTTGTAGCAGTCGAATGCCGTACCACCCTGCCCCGTCGTCAGGCGATTGGCGGCCAGGTGGTCACGACATGTCTGAAGAATGGTATCCAAAGGGTTTTCGTCGATCGTATCTTCTTCCACCGGTTCGCCATTCCGGCCCCCCTCAAGACAATTCCTGGCATCGTTTGCGTGTTGGCTGTCGGGATATTCCATCAGGAACATCTCGACCGATATCAGGTCTTCGCAGTCGCGTATCTGTTCCCAACGTTCTGAGTCGGTCTCTTGGGCGATAGCGATTAGAGGAATCAGAATGACCGCGACGGCGCCAGCACAACGCGATCCCGTATCCAAGATGGTTTGCCGAAAACCGTCAATCCGACCTGGCTTCATGCCGCTCTCCGCCTATGTCCACCTGAAAATCGCCCCTGAATTCAATGATAATGCCGCCCTGTGCACGAAGCAACCTACCATGCCTGATCTGATCAGCACGGTTGACCCCGAAATACGCCGGAATTCGCGGCCTTGCTCGTGGCCACACGGTCAAGAACTTCAGGCGGCCAGAAACTCACGGAATGCGGAATGCGAGATCGATCGAGGGCAAGGTTTCGTTTCCGGTCGTGGCGATGTTCCGAAGGTTCCGGCCCTCTTTGTGCAATCCTGACTACCCGAGTTCACCGTCACCGTGACGCCGTTGCAGCAACCGCGATTCTTGAACCCGATGCCGGAGCTTCGAGCATCTTGGTTGGCATGGCTGCTGCGAATGGCATGTCGAATCGGAACATCGGCGCCTCCGGCAGCCCCGGCAGCGCCCGGTCTGCCCCGCATCGTCATCCACCAACAATTGATCGCATTCTCGGTTTGCAAAGGAGGTTAGCCTCGCCACGTGCGCCGACAAGCTTATGAGGGGAGGCAACCACAGCCACAGCGCTTGCCCACTTCGCTCCCCCGCTCGCCAACCCGTCGAAACCAGCACCCATGCGAGCGGGATTTCATGCCTCCAGGGATCAAAATTGCTCAGAGTTCCCGATTTGCCAGAACATGACCGAGAGTCATTGCCGCAACAAAATCGTTGGCAACGGATTCGTTGAGTAACGTCGCAGAGCAAGATCCGGCAAGAATGCGCCGCAATCCGCCTGGCTCATACTCAGGGCTGATTTTTGTTGGCGGTTGCTTGCGCGTTCGCTTGGCCGGTCGATTGCTGGCATCGGGTTTTCTGGCAGGTGGTTTTGGCGCCGCCACGTGGTTTGCGGCGATATTTTGCCCCTGGCGGTCGATTCCGGCCGCGCCCGATCGG
>JAPOVX010000148.1 GCA_026707935.1 Paracoccaceae bacterium | reverse complement strand
AATGGGTATCACTCGTCCACAGATTGTTTGATTACAACCAACTCGCCGATTGGTCCAACCTCGCCCTTCAATTGTTCGATTAGTGTGCCGCGCTCTTCTTCTGGCACCGATAGTAATCTTCTAACGTACCCTGGCGGCTCGTCCCATAGCCGATTAGGTTCTATGACTCTCAAGTCGGGTTCAACGATCTGGGTCAAACGCTCTAAAGTATTTGTGACTCCATTGACTCTCCCGGGCAGTGAACCATCAGGGTCGCCTAAAATGCTACAACAAACTAAGCACTTCATTGGAAGGGATATATTGCTCATTTTCGAGAAACCGCGGCCTCCGGCATTAACAACTGACTCTACGGCCGCCGCATGGGCTACGGTACAGCCTAATTGAGATTGATCGAAGGGCGTACTCCCGCAATTCCATGCAATTCCTTTAGGGGATGCCTTTGTGAAGTTATAAAAGAAATATAGGGGAGAGATTCCCTTTTTTCTTGCCCATTGAATCAAATCGCTCATTTGCGTCTTGTAAACTATCTTGCTGTATTTGTTTGATTTTGGGTTTAGCTTTTTGGCTTGAATTAGCAAGCCGACCCACCTGCTTCCGTTGGTCAACCACCATTCCCAGTCGGCACCGATTGTTCCCTCTTCATACTTGTTGAATTGAAACGTAATCACTTCTCGAGAATGCGCTGTTTGGATGTTGTATAGCAAATTCTCGGTAATTGTTTCCTCAGAACGGCTCAACCCGAATTGAAGTGCGCTTTCTAAGTTTAGCCACACCTTTTTCGACTCACTTTCAAAGGTGTCGCACAGAGTCGGAGACGGAAGTCTTGGTATTTTTGCCATGACGCTGCTCTTTGTTGCTACCGCGTGCCCTAGATCGCATTGGGCACGCTGTCGCCGGCTTCTTCATTTGACCTCGGGATCGCTCCCGATTGGACCCTCATTGGACCCTATAGGTCAAATCATTGCTGCCCTTCAGGTACCCGACCAAGTTTGTGCGGCTCGTGCGCAGCGTGCTCGGTTCCGCGCCAACCGCGGTATCTTGATCGACGAGCTCTACAGCCAGTCCGGCCTAGCGTCGGCGCGCTTTCGCACAGACGTGCCACAAGGCCGATCACGCTAGGACAGTTACGTCCTCTTGCCCGAAGCCCTATTTGGCTTTGACCCCAACATAGGCTTTGTATCGTGGCTCGATTGCAAAAATCTGTTCTATAAACAAAGCATGGGTCTATTTTACGATCGATTTATGCAACATAGGCTTTCCAACTCACCTGAAGTCTGCTAGAATGATCCATAAATGGGACGAGATGTCTCCTCATGACCCATACATGGAGTGCAGAGAGCAATGGCGAAGCCCGCTCACAGAAGCTATTCCCGCTATGCGCGCGAAGCCGCAGAGCTTCTCGGGCTGATGATCCACAACGCGCGCATCGAACGCGGCATCACGGTCGCCGATGTCGCCGAACGCGCCGGGATTTCGCGCGGCCTCGCGCACCGCATCGAGAAAGGCGAAATGGGCTCCTCCATCGGTGCGGCCTTCGAAGTGGCCGCCATTGTCGGGCTGCGTCTGTTCGACGCCGAACCGACGACGCTGACGCGCCATCTGTCGATGGAACGTGGCAAGCTCACCCTGCTGCCGCAATCCGTCCGCACGGGAAGGACAAAGGTGAAAGATGACTTCTGATCGCCCCGACGCGGAAGCGCCAGAGGACGCCTATGTCTGGATATGGCTGCCCGACGCGACGGCACCGGTCGTCGCCGGTCGCATCGCGCGTGACGGCGAGCGGCTGATCTTCAACTATGGTCAGAGCTATCTGGACCGGAACGACCGAATCCCCATCTATGCACCGGAACTGCCGTTGCGCAGCGGAGTGATCGCGCCCGAAGCTGGGCTGAGCATGGCTGGATGCCTGCGCGACGCCGCGCCGGATGCGTGGGGCCGTCGCGTCATCCTGAACCGGACCTTCGGGCGCAAGGGCAAGGATGTCGATACGGCTGTGCTCGACGAACTGACCTATCTGCTGGAGTCCGGCTCCGACCGAATCGGCGCCCTGGACTTCCAGCGCTCCCCTTCCGAGTACGTGCCGCGCGCCGCTCAAGCCGCGACGCTCGAAGAGCTGCTGAGCGCCGCCGAGAAAGTCGAGAAAGGAGAACCGCTGACGCCCGGTCTCGACCAGGCGCTGGTCCACGGCACGTCGCTCGGCGGCGCGCGCCCGAAGGCGATGATCCAGGACGGCGACACAAAGATGATCGCCAAGTTCTCATCTTCGACCGACACCTACAACGTGGTGAAGGCGGAATATGTCGCCATGCGCCTTGCTGCCAAGGCGGGGCTTGACGTCGCCCCCGTGCGTCTTGCGCATGTCGCGGGCAAGGACGTGCTGCTGGTCGAGCGTTTCGACCGCGCAAGGACGAAAGACGGCTGGACGCGCAAGGCGATGGTCTCGGCGCTGACGCTGTTCGGTCTCGATGAGATGATGGCGCGCTACGCCAGCTATGAAGACCTCGCGGAAATCGTCCGGCACCGCTTCACTTCGCCGAAGGCGACGCTTCACGAGCTGTACGGACGGCTCGTGTTCAATGTCCTGTGCGGCAACACCGACGATCACGCCCGCAACCATGCGGGCTTCTGGGACGGCGAGCACCTGACCCTGACGCCTGCCTATGACATCTGCCCGCAAAGCCGTTCCGGCAATGCGGCCAGCCAGGCGATGCTGATCGTCGGAGACAACCGGACGAGCACGCTTGCGACCTGCCTAGAGGCCGCACCGAATTTCCAGCTCGGCGAGAAATCGGCGAAGGACACCATTGCCCGGCAGATCGGCACCATCCGGGACGCATTGGACGACATCTGCGAGGAGGCCGCATTGACCGAGGTCGAACGCAACCTTCTCGGCCAGCGCATCTTTCTGAACGACTATGTCTTCGAAGGCACGGCGGAGGGCCTGTGGTGATGGAGAACCTCTACGTCAACCCGCCGCTCCTGGCGCTTCTGGCCGAGCGCGAGTGACCATGCGCAACGCGGCAGCATCTTGACGGCGCCCGCATGCTGTCGATCAGCGCTTGGGCAGGATGCCAGTCGGCGCGTAACGCTTTGGTTTTTCTGGATCGACTCGGATCGAAAACGGAAGGCGGAACAACATGCGCGACACACACCTCCCGCCGCACCCGGTTCCCTCGTCCCGAATCCGGGCAGGCAGGATCTACCTGGTCTCCGTCGTCGGCACTATTGATCCCAGTCCACGATAGTCTCGAAAAATCGTTCTTCACCGTGTAGCCAATGATCGAGTCGCAACGAAGTCCGATTCGCGCGTTCGCCGCGCAACGCACATTCCCAGACGATTGCCACCCGCCACCCGGAGGCCAGCAGTTCCTCTCTCACCCGACGGTCCCGCGCCACGTTGCCCCTGAATTTCGCTTGCCAAAAGTCCGGCCGTGTGGCGGGGACGGTCGCATATGGGCATTCTTGATGACGATGCCAGAAGCAGCCATGCACGAAACAGACAGCTCTGAACCGACGGAAGACCAGGTCCGGCGTCCCCGGCAGCTTCCGGTCGTGAAGACGGTATCTGAGACCGCGCGCGTGCAGCGCGCGTCGAAGCGCCATCTCCGGTTTCGTGTCCTTGCCGCCAATTCCGGCCATCATTCGCGACCGAACGGCTGGATCAACTATATCGATCATGGGCGATCCTGCATCGCATGGAAGGAACGGTTCCGTGTGCGCACTCCACAGGGCATGTTGGAGGCGATCAAGGAAGATGCTGTTATCGTCCGAGCCACAGCCCGAGCCGGACCCGGGCTTCCGAGAGCAACGATAAGGGTTCGTGACACGAGCCTCATGGATCAACTCCAGCGTCGCGCGCCGATTTCGCATCTCACCACACGCGGTTCATGCCTCGCCATTGGCCACCCGGCGATCACCTTTCCTCATGCCGATTTGCGACCTCCCTGCCATGACTGATTGCGTACCCGTGGTCGATCTCTTCTCCGGCCCCGGTGGCCTTGCCGAGGGCTTTGCCTCCTTCAAGGACCGTCGCGGGCGCCCTCGCTTCCGTATCGTGCTCTCGGTCGAAATGGAGCCAACAGCCCATTGCACGCTGCTGTTGCGCGGCTTCCTCAGAAAATTCCCGTCAGGATTTCCGGCGGAATACTACGATTTTCTGAACGGGAAGGTATCTCGCGAACCCGACTGGGCCAGCCTCTACCCGCGTGAGTGGCAGGAGGCTTCCGACGAGACTCGGTGTCTGACGCTGGGCAGCTCCGACGCGAGTTCCTTCGTCCGGCAGCGGATTGCGAAGATTCGCGCCATGCACGGCGGCAGGACCGTGCTCCTCGGCGGTCCCCCCTGTCAGTCCTACTCGGTGGCGGGAAGAGCCCGGAACGCCGGCAACGCCCTCTACGATCCGTCGAACGACAAACGGCAATCGCTCTATCTGGAATACGCGGAGGTGCTGCGGCAGCTGCAGCCGGCCGTCGCGGTCATGGAAAATGTCAGAGGCATGCTCTCCGCCCGGCACGGCGGCAGACCGATATTCTCCGACGTGATGGACTCCCTCGCGAATGCGGGAGGAAGGGACCGATACCGTCTGTATTCCCTTTCCCCCCTCCATGCAGGCCGAACATGGAATGACGGGCTGGCCCCGAAGGACTTTCTCGTTCGCGCAGAGGAACACGGCATCCCGCAGAAGCGTCACCGAGTATTCGTCGTCTGCATTCGTCGTGATGTCGCTGCCACTTTGCGAAGCGATCTCCCGCTCGCACTTGATCAAAGTGATCGCACGGCCTCGGTGCATGACATCATCGGCGCAATGCCGATGCTTCGCAGTCGGCTCAGCTGGGACGACGACGACTTCTCGTGGCAGCAGGTCCTGAAAAAGGCGCACCGACTCGCTCTTCGGAACATGCCCTCCATGGCGTCAGAAACGGAGCAAAAGTTCCGCCTCGCGCTGGATCGTGCCTTGGCGTCGACTTCGGGCTCAGCGCTGCCTGTTCGCGAGGTGCAGGGGAACACCGGCTTCCCCGATACGTGCCCTTCCGACCTGTGCGAGTGGATCATTGACCCCAACCTCACTCGGCTGCCCAACAACGAGACTAGGGGGCACATCGATGAGGACCTCGCCCGATATCTCTACGCCGCCGCAT